>JBAUEM010000066.1:0-5547 GCA_049678605.1 Dehalococcoidia bacterium | reverse complement strand
GCCTAAAGGAGGTTATAACTATGTCATACACTATTAATAACTATGCTGGTGCGCCAGCTATAACCGTTCACGAAGCAGGTATAACCGATCCTGATACGGCTGTTGTTCGTACAAGAGTGCCTCTGGGTACTATTGTTCGTGGGCATGATCCGACATACGGTGAAGGTGAATTTATTTACCTGAAAGGTGTTGCTTCAACTATTGTTGGCTCTATCGTAGAGTACACCACTAGTTTTGCAACAGGTCTTGAAACTACCAATGTAGCTTTGTCTCGGCCTAATGCCGTTGCAATGTCTGCTTGTGTTGCAAACGAGTATGGCTGGTATCAGATCAGTGGCATTTCACTCATGGCAAAAAATACAGGAACTTCTCTTGTTGCTGATGCCGGAGTTCGTGCTAGTGCTGGTTTTGCTGTTGCTATTGCTACAGGTGCCGTTATTAACGGTGCTGCTATCGTAGCGGTATCTGCTGCAGCTTCTGGAACTGCGCCAACAACCGTTGCTGTTATGATTGACCGTCCACACGGCCCATCTGACGTTTCGTAATGTATAGGGAGGGGGAAACCCCTCCCGTCTTTTAACCAGACAGGTTATATATGACAGCCCCAAGAAATGAAGTTATACAGGTAAAATATCAAAACCCACACGCAACTAAAGGACTGAAGTTGACGATGCTGGTTGTGCCAAATACCTCAGATAAAGAGGCGGAAGACAACATCAGATACAGTTCTGAGAAGTATCCAAAATGGCTTCAATCGAGAAAGACCCATGAGGGTATTGCTGTTTTAATTGGTGGTGGTGGGTCAATAGTTGACCACATTGAAGACATCCTTGAACTACAGGGTAAGGGCGCGACCGTCTTTGCAATGAACGGTTCTTCAAAATGGGCGCGTGGACAAGGAATCAAAGTTGATTATCAAGTCATTATCGACGCAAAAGAAGACACAGCAACATTAGTTGATTCTGGAGCCAATGAGCATTTATTCGCCTCACAGTGCAATAAGAAGACACTTGAGAAGGCTTCAAACCTAACATTAATACATTTTGCTACTCTAGATGTGGAGAAGTTATTTCCACCAGAGCGTGTAGAGCAGGGTGGATACGTTCTTTTGGGTGGTGGCTCAACCGTAGGTAATGCCACATTAGCCGCCGCTTATGCACAAGGATTCCGTGAGATACACATGTTTGGCTATGACAGCTCATATAAAGACGGGAAGTCTCACGGATACAAACAAGCAATAAACGATTCAATGCCAACGGCTGAGATGACGTGGGCGGGCAAGACCTATCTTGCTTCTATTGCAATGAAGTCGCAGGCGGAGAAATTCCCCCTGTTTGCAAAAGCCCTAAAGGAGCTAGGTTGTGATCTTCGGATTTATGGGGATGGACTTCTCCAAACTATTTACAATACCAAATACGAAGACCTGACTGAGCGCGAGAAGTACCAACTCATGTGGCAGTTTGACACTTATCGAGATATCTCTCCAGGTGAGTATATTGTTGATTTGTTTATTGAAAGATTCAAACCGGAAGGTCTTGTTATAGACTTCGGCTGTGGTACAGGTAGAGCGGGGCTGAAGATGGCTGAGAACGGCCTTGACGTTATGCTGGTAGACTTTACAGATAACTGCCGTGACGACGAAGCTATCCCTCTACCGTTTTTACAATGGGACTTAACAAGCCCACTTCCGATAAAATCGGAATATGGATACTGTACTGACGTAATGGAGCACATACCCACTACAGACGTAGAATCTGTCATAAATAACATCATGACTGCTTCTGAGAAAGTATTCTTCCAGATTTCTACAGTCGATGACGTTATGGGTGAAATGATTGAGCAACCCCTTCATCTTACCGTAAGGCATCATTTATGGTGGAAAGACGCATTTATAGCACTCGGATACAAAGTTAAGTGGGAAGAAGAACAAGATACAGCATCATTATTTTACATAACCAATCCTGACAGGAGAGATTAAATGAGTATAGGTGAAACCCTAACAAAAGATGAACGCCCCCCTTACCTTCGTTTCGAGAAGAAAGCGATAGAGAACAAGGTTGAAACCTTAAAACAAGGTCATTACGTTGCAAGAGACGTTGATTATGTCTACGTCACATTACCGGGTGGTCGTGATGTGTTTGCCAGCGAAGTTGGTAAATGGCTTGAAAAGCAAGCGGTCTATGCACAGAACGGTCGCATCAACCCCCAGTGGCTTGAAATATACAAAGATGCCTATGCAAGATGGAGCAGAGGGGAAGAAATTCCAGTGAACGGAACTCCTATAAAAGGCTGGCAGGCATTATCACCCGCACAGACAGAAATAGTTCTTAGAGCAGGGATCAGAACCGTTGAAGACCTCGCCGTTTGTAATGATGAAGCCCTAAGACGATTTGGTATGGGTGGTCGAGATTTAGTGAATAAGGCGAAGTCCTGGCTAAAGGGTGCAAACGATCATGGAAAGGTCGCCTTACAGAATGCAGCTCTTGAGAAAGAGAACGAGAGCCTAAAGATCACAGTCGAGTCCTTGGAAGAGAAAGTCTCTATCCTGATGCAGAAGGTTGATGCAATGGATACCTCGGTAGCCAAGCGTGAAACTCCTTCTGCTGTAGAACTTGTAGCGGAAATGCTACCAGAAGGTCAATATGGATTTGTTGCAGCTGAGGCGCTTCCAGCATTATACGAGAAAAAGTTTGGCAAAAAACCCCATTGGAAGATGAAAGACTCCACCATCCGAGCAAAAATAGAGGAATAAACCATGTCTTTACTCACAATAGCTCAACGGTTCGCTCAGGAAATAAACATAGATGAACCCTCGACTGTTATGGGTACGACTGACCCACAGATTAAGCAGATTAAAGCCCTCCTGCAGAAAGAAGGCAGTGACCTTGCAGGAAGGGGTGATTGGGAGGCTTTGGTAAACGAAGCCACTCACACTACAATAGCGGTAGAGGATCAAGGTGCTATCGCAGATATTGCATCGAACGGTTTCAGATATGTCAGAAACGACACTATTTGGGACAGGGATTTAATACTTCCGGTCTACGTCATAGATGCCTCTGACTGGCAGCAAGTCAAAGCAATTGCAGTAACCGGCCCTCGCTATCAGGCAAGGATCAGGGGCGGACGGTTACTCTCTAACCCAGTACCAGCAGCAAACCATACATGGGCTTTCGAGTACGTTACCTGGAACTGGATGACCGATTCTACAGGGGTAACTCAGAAGCAATACTTTACCGCTGATAGTGATTTACCCTTATTCCCCGACCTTCTTATGGAGGCCGGTCTTCAATGGCGTTGGAAGAAGCAGAAAGGACTTGAGTATGCAGAGGACTTTAGAACCTATGAAACACTGGTAGCTAACGAACTATCGAGAAATGGACTGAAACGACCTGTAAGGCTTGACCAGAGTGCTGCTACGCCGCATCCAAAGTTATTAGTTAATGATGGGAATTGGCCCCTATGAGGACAGCACTCAGAACCAAGGGATACCAGAGACAGGTAAGTATTTCTGACTCACTGCCTGCTCCTGTAGGTGGCTGGAATACCCGTGACTCTATCGCTGCAATGCCCCCAGAAGACGCTGTTAAGCTGGATAACTTCTTTCCAACCACTGTTGATGTAGAGATAAGAGGCGGACAAGCTGATTACGCGACGACAATCACTGGGACGGTAGAGACTCTAGCCACCTATACCGGATTAGATGGTGTAGAGCAGTTCTTCGCTGTTACCGATACCGATTGTTATGATATATCCGCCGCAGGTGTAGCTTCAGCCGAGACATGGACAGACCAGGATGACGGAAAGTACCAGTGGCTCAATATGGGTGATGGTACAAACGAATGGTTGTTAATGTTCAATGGTATTGATGCACCCAAGTATTATGATGGGTCTTCATGGGTTGAAGTCACCGGGGCAACCTTTCCAGCTCTAATCGGCCCGACAGTCAACAGTTTAATAACGGCCTGTACTTATCATGGGAGACTCTATCTTGTAGAAAAGAGCAATCTCTCATTCTGGTATCTCCCTGCTGGAGTTGTAGGCGGAACTGCGGTTGAGTTCGATTTATCTCCCTTTGCAAGTCTTGGTGGCTACATAGAATGGATGGCAACATGGACATTTGATGCCGGTGATGGTCTGGATGACATGATTGTGTTCATGACCTCTGAAGGTCAGGCAATTATCTATACTGGAACCGATCCCGCTTCATCCTCGTTATGGTCAAGGGTAGGAACTTACTTTCTTGGAAAACCACTGGGACGAAGGTCTTATGTTCAATATGGCGGTGATATTTTAGCTATTACTCAAGACGGTATATTCCCAATGTCTGAGGGTATCAGAAAAGCCACCATTAACGACAGGGTAGCGGTAAGCGACAAGATTCAACCAACCTTTACTAAACAAGCAAAGGCGTTTGGCGCTAACTTTGGATGGCAGGCCCAACCCTATCCATTGAAGAATGCAATGATATTCAACATTCCGCTCAATGTAACAACAGGTCAAGTCCAGTACGTGATGAACACTATTACTCAAGCATGGAGCCAGTTTAAATCATGGCCCGCACAGTGTTGGGGTATTTATAACGATGAGCTTTATTACGGGCTTTCAGGTGCAGTCCAAAAGGCATGGTCAGGTGCTAGTGACGATGGTTCCAACATCGTTGCAGAAGGACAGACAGCATGGAATAACTTCGGAGCATCTACCCAGTCAAAAGACATGAAGATGTTCAGGCCGATGATTCAGACTAATGGCACAGTATCTTACCTAACCGATATTGATGTGGATTTCAGAGACACACCCATATCTGGAGTGGCTACCTTCACCCCCGGAGTTGGTGGTGTTTGGGGTACAGGTTTATGGGGTACAGCAACGTGGACAGGTTCACTTGACACGATATTAAGATGGACATCGCCCGATGTATACACCGGGTATTACTTTTCAGGAAAGCTGAAAGTCGAAACAAAAACAACAGACGTACACTGGTTAGCAAATGATTATGTGTATGAAACAGGTGGAATAATATCATGAGGAATTACAATGGCCTTTAACCCACTAGGATTTCTTAGTTCTCCAGATATGCCACCTCCTCCAGACTATGCGGCGGCAGCAGAGGCTACAGCAGCAGGCAATCTTGAAGGGGCAAGAGCGGCGACAACAGCAAACAGGTATGATCAAAATACTCCTCTCGGGAGTCTTGAATGGACAAACCTCGGTTCTGAGCAGTTCGATCAAGAAGGCTATGATGCAGCACTCGCAGCGTATGAAAGCCAGTTAGGCTCATACGGCCAGCAAGACCCGAATACACCTACTTCTGTCTTTGATAAGAATTACGAAGATTATGGCTATACTGACCAGTCACCACAAGCGGGTGCAGCCCCGGTAGCTCCAGATAAAGCCGACTTCACCACAATGGTCGATCAGGATAATTGGCGCTCAGACGTTACCTTGTCCCCTGAAGTTCAGGGATTATTCGACAAAGGTCTAATGATGCAGGATATCTCTGCAGACATAGGGCTTACAGCCGGTGAGCAGATTAAGAGTACCTTTGCA
>JBAUEM010000065.1:0-1511 GCA_049678605.1 Dehalococcoidia bacterium | reverse complement strand
GATCACATGTTTCCAGTCCTCGATCGACTCCATCTGCAGGCGATCTGGGAAACGGAGCAACAAACAGGGATTCAGATAGGCCTGGTGGCCTATATCCTGATACCGGTGACGCTCGACGGCGTAGAGGTGGCGTACTCTGATCGTGCACATGCAACCTTCTTTGCTCAAAACGATCGAATTGGGGGCGAGGCTTTCCGAACGCATATCCGGCAAGACGGAATTGTGCGCTACCTGCTAGGCGGGTCGCTTGACGCCTTGGCTACACCCGAGACCGCCCCGCCATTTACGCCAGATGAAGCTGCTCTTTTCGAGATCGACTACGGGCGGCTGGAGCGATACTTGGGTTTCTTCGAAGGGTGTGACATCCTGGTCGCCGACCCCGGGGCTGAGATCGACCTTCTGGCCATGACCGGCCGGTTTGATCTAATACGGGAGTACATCGACTTCCTTCGCCGCCGGTTCAACACGGTCATCACCAGTGTGCACCATGCCGGAGTCACACTCCCGCTCCTGGAAACGGAAGGGATACCCGTAGACGGGTATCTTACACCGGTGAACCGTCCGGGCATGTTGATGTCTCCGACTCGCGAGATTGCCCTGGACGCTATCCGGCAAGCTGGGAAGCCCGTCATCGCCATAAAACCTATGGCTGGAGGCCGGTATTTGGGTCACAAAGCCTTTGAGTTTGTGTTCGACGAGGTCGGTGTCGCTGCCTGCATGTTTGGGATGGGCACTATAGAACAAGTCAGCGAAACGACGAGGGCGGCCAAGGAGGTGCTCGGAACTGGCTAGCTCCCGCGCGTACTGATCCTCCCGTGCTGCTCGACCGTGATGGCCGTCTCGTAGAAGGGCGTAACCTGCAGATCCCCAATCCGGATGCCAACGGATCGCCCGCTGGCTCCAAACTCCTCGGTGCTCTGCCAGACCACCATCCCCAGGTTGTCGATCCGGAACAGGTCGGGGCACAAGGTTGCCAACTGATGGCCCACGGCAAGGAGGAAGGAACGGGCGGCGCCACTCTGGGGAGCACAGTATGGAGGAACGCCGCGGGGTGAGATTTAGGAAGCGGAGCACACCTGTGCTCCCGCTCGAGCCCTGGGCTGGGCTCTTTCTGTGGGGTCATGGGCATACTGAGAGGAAAGGAGTGAAACATGGTCGTTCTTGGAATCGTCGGGAGTCCCAGGAAGAACGGGAGGACCAGCAAACTGATCGACGCAGCCCTGGAGGGAGCCAGGTCCAAGGGTGTGGCAACAAAGAAGAAACACCTGGTGGATTATGAGATAAGGCCGTCTACCGGCTCAGGTGGCTCCAGCTAAGCCGTCCAGCACTGCCCTGAGGAGCTTTCCAGGCTGTGCGAGGAGGCAGATGCGATAGTTCTCGGTGCTCCCGTATACTGGGGAGATATCAACGGTCTGACCAAGGACTTTATGGACACGGTGAGGATCTCCAACCCCAACGGCAAGCCAGCACTGGGGATCGCCATCGCGGGAGGGACTGGCAAGGGTCTACTC
>JBAUEM010000064.1:0-15798 GCA_049678605.1 Dehalococcoidia bacterium | reverse complement strand
TAGATTTTTTGTATACATCAACAAACCAAAATAAACCAAAACTAAGAAGAAGGAGACCTAGACCACCAAAAAAGATACCTATAGAACCCAGATTTTCCATATTTTCACCTCCGAAATGATAGTTTATCACAGCATATCATATCCCTACTCAATATGAAATATAGTGTTCGTACTGTAAAACACAATCTCTGATGCTACATAACTAGCTAAACACCACTGCCAAGGCCTACCGCTATCTTAAGAAGGGACATGATATTTGGGGCTGAGAGAACTGGGGCTTCCCCTGTCTCCGCCATTCAGTAGTAACAACGCTAACGTTTGAACGCTAGCGTTGTTTCATCTAAGGATTGTGTACATTGGATGAAACCCCGATCTCCCCGTCCATTTGGTAAACTTCGTCAGATTTTTCCGTTAATGAGACAAAACGGACTTCTGTCTCCTAAATCAACATTCTGTAAAGAAGTGGCAATATTGACTACTAAAAGAACATAAAATAAACTAGATGTAACGCCCAGTAGAGGATATAAACTTTCATAGTGAATAGTAAACCATCCAGGAATTCCAAATCATACAAAACTGCTGCTACACTCTTTGCAATTAGTGGGCTCATCTTCATTATAGTAAGTGTAGTTAGCGGTAAAATTGGAGTTTATCTGCCGGTTGGAATCGCGTTAGCCATTATTAGTATTGGTTTTTGGCAACGTAGCAAGAAGCTCACAAGTAATGAACACAAGGACTCTTCTAAATAGCAACTCAAGCTTTAGCTAACTTAACTTACGCAATCCACCGCACTGTATAATTTGATATCTACTGGGCTCTTTGGGCTCATAAGCTGAAGGTGGCAGTGTCAAATCTGACTCTTGTTTAACTATTGCGAAAGAGCTTGGTTAAGCTGCTCCAGAAACATATCTCTGTTGGCTGGTGATATAACCCAACCCAAGCCCTTCTTAGGAACTATTTCCACGATACTATGTGTTGAAGTGGCAAAACGGTTCCCCCAATAAACAAAAAGCTTGCGAGCTGAAACCGTCCTTACAGTCCGTATGTTAGAAAACAGGATATTTATAGCTAATGGTCCACCTAACACTATTCTTACCCTGTCCTGGTAGATCTGAAATAGCCGTGGCAGAATTGCTTTAAACAATAGAGCATCAAAAAGCGTTACCCCAAACATTACCAAAGCTACTTCACTATCCTGGTAAATGAAAATTATCCCTAATATCAAAGTAAGGGCTAATACACCGCCTAGTATGAGTTTGAGCCATAGATCATATTTTGGCGTATCCTCGTAGATCAAAATGTTGGTTATCCTTCCTTATCTTCATCGTTTTCTTATGCTCCGAGCTGTAAAAGCCAAGAGCACGAGTCCCAATACATTGAGGCAAGCAAACGTAATAGTAACACCCCTACCCCAGTCGGTAACAAACTCATTCACTAGAAGACCAATAGTTCCTATGCCCAATAAGATAAAAGCAATTAACTTAGCAGCTTCCCTCATATAAATACCTCCGAGTTATGTAACACTTGTTGTCATACTCGTAATCTAATTTCCTCTTTCGTAACGTTTTCTACCATGATATCAATTCCATTCAGTAGTAACAACGCTAGCATTTTAACGCTAGCGTTTTTTCATTTAAGGATTGTGTAAATTGGATGAACATCGGGACATGGGTTAAGCCAAAATAAAAATGGGCATTAGAAATAATCAATCTATATCAAGGAATCCCATATGTTCCAGTATTACCATCAAGAAAGATTGGTAGGTGTGGTGGATAGAAAGTGAAGAGCATAAGAATCAATGCCAGTAGTATTATGAGAGCAAGAGAAATAATGTTTGTGTATTTGGGTAGCCTAGTCGAAATCAATATTTTGTAGCTGGTTAACTGCCCCACAATAATGGCAACTAGAAAAATAAAGATATCAACTATCAGAATCTCCTCTCCGATAATGGCTGTATAGGCGTAAAACACCAATCCGGTAATGATGGGGATTAAATAGACAGCCACAGCTTTTGCTGTAAAAAAGTTGTTGACATGGCCACGTAGAAATTTATACTCGATGGCAGCAAATAAGCACATGGGCCAGAATCCTTGCTTAAAGTGTTCCCAAACACTCTCATTAACCGATGCAAACAGCCCAACAACTCTCGATTCTCCTGACCATTCAAATAGAAAATGTAGCAGCGCACCCAATAAAAAGACGAAGACAATGCCAGATATTTCCCACTTTAAAACATATTTTTTCATGGTTATTAACCGCCAGATATTATATTTGTCTGTGAGAATACCGTTATAGATGTTGCCATCGCATGGAAGCAAAGAAGCCTGTGGAATAGGGAATCAACCAAATCAACCATACAATGATTAAGGTGGCGCGTCAAGGCCCCAGGCGCAATACACAAACCCCCACATGATTGGGTGGGTTTCTGTGTGTCCGGCAATGCAGTCGTTTTCGCAGATCAGGCCCCGTCATCTTGGCAAATACGAATGAGACAAAATGGACTTCTGTTCAAAGGTGGACAGAACAAGCTATTGGTATCCAACCACCTATTATAATGTGACTAAAACTATTGACGATTTGATATAATGTGAAGTTGGGAAGAAGCTGCTAATATGCTTGCCGTTGAAGTCAGTCATATAGCAAAGTCCTTTGCCGATAAGGTCGCCGTTGACAACCTGTCCTTCTCTGTAGCTCAAGGTGAGATGTTCGGTCTTATTGGTCCTAATGGTGCCGGCAAGACTACCACCATCAGGATGATGATGGACATCCTCAAGCCGGACTCGGGTGAGGTGACTATCCTCGGCGAAAAGTTGAATGAAGCTACCAAGGATAGGCTTGGCTACCTGCCCGAGGAAAGAGGGCTGTATAAAAAGCTGAAGGTCCTCGACTCTATAGTCTACCTCGCCTCACTCAAGGGTGTGGACAGGCACTCGGCCACAGAAAAAGCTAACGAGCTGCTCAATCAAACCGGCATGTTAGCCAGCAAGAATAAGAAGATTGAGGAACTGAGCAGGGGCATGGGGCAGATTATCCAGTTCATTGTTACCATCATCCATGACCCGCAACTGCTTATCCTGGATGAGCCCTTCGCCGGCCTCGACCCGGTTAACACCGAGCTATTAAAAGGGATGCTCGCTGACCTGAGGAACCAGGGTAAAGCCGTAATCCTGAGCACGCACCAGATGAACCAGGTGGAGGAACTATGCGACCGCATCTTAATGATAAACAACGGGCAGGACGTCCTCTACGGGGACTTAAGTGAAATCAAGGCAAGATATAGGGGTAATTCGGTCATCCTGGATTTTAAAGGTGAGCTGGGGGAAATACCGGGAGTTACCGGTAAGCGAACCCACAAAGGCTACACTGAGCTGATGCTGGACGACAAGACAACCCCCCAGCAGGTTCTGGCGCATTTGATAAGCCGTGGCACGGTAATCAACCGCTTTGAAGTAGCCACTCCTTCACTTAACGAAATATTCCTGAAGGAGGTGGGTAAAAAATCATGAATAAGACGCTATTGATATTCCGGCACGAATTCCGGCACATGATAAAGAGGAAGGCGTTTATTATTATGACCCTTATCGTGCCGGTCTTAGCCCTCATAGGCATAGGTGTTTTCCAGCTCATATCAACCGATGAGCCACCGGTAGTAGAAACAACCACCATCGGCTATGTCGATGAAGCCGGCGGATTCGACCAGTATACTACTCAGGGATATATAGAGCTAGTCCGCTTTGATACGCCTGGTGATGCCACGGCCGCCCTGATTAACGGCGATGTTTCCGAGTATTTCGTCATTCCATCGGATTATCTCTCAACCGGGGTAATTAACCGTTATACCCTGGAGAGACAGCTTGAAACGCCCCCGGCCATCGCCACCGTCATTAAGAATTTCCTCACCAGTAATATGTTAGCCGATAAAGTGCCTCCCGAAACGGTATACCGGATAGAAGCCCCCTTAGGCCTGGTGACGACCAGACTTACCGAAACGGGGGAGGCGGCTACCGAGCAGGGCGGATACGGGAATGTTATCATCCCCGCTATTTTCGGCCTTCTGCTGGCCCTCTCTCTGCAGGCCTCTTCTATGTACCTGGTGGAAGGGCTGGGAGATGAGAAGGAGAGCCGCCTTATCGAGGTATTGCTCTCCTCAGTTTCCCCCCGGCAGCTACTCACCGGCAAGGTTTTGGGGCTGGGTGCCGCCGGGCTGGTGCAGGTGGTCGTCTGGCTGGCCTCATTACCACTCCTTTTAAACCTGGCCTCATCCACTATAGGTGGCTTTTTCAGCACGATACAACTACCGGCCAACTTCCTGGTGCTGGGGATAGTCTATTTCTTCTTGGGTTATCTATTGTTCGCCGCCCTCGCGGCGGGCGTCGGCGCCATCAGCCCCAGCGCTCGTGAGGGACAACCACTGGTCCTGATTTATGCGCTTCTCTCCTTTGTCCCCCTCTGGTTTGCATCCTTACTGTTTGTATTCCCGGACAGTCCAATCTGGACAGTGCTGACTATTTTCCCTATCACGGCTCCCATTGCAGTGATGCTGAGGCTGGGCGTAACTGGTATTGCCGCCTGGGAACTGGCGACCAGTTTAGCCGTGATGGTGCTCTCCATCGTTTTGGTTATGTTCTTGGCAATCAAGATTTTCAGGACTTACCTGCTCATGTATGGGAAAAGACCTAGTTGGGGAGAAATCATCCAAAACCTCAGGAGCGGATAGTCTACCTATTGTCCAGTACCGCCCACCAAAGGGGATTCGCACTGATTCGTCGAACTGTATCATTATGCTGTATCGCTAAGCTGCGGTGAAATGGCTGGCTTCCATGATAACATCCGGTCTTTCGTTACTTCAAAGTTCGGACAGATAGGATATGTATGGAGACGCCAATAGCGATTATGACCAGAATCAATCTTAGTACAAGAGTCTCCACCGCAAATGCGACTGAAGCTCCGATTGTTATCCATAGTAGAGTAATGGTTACGACTTTTACCTTTAGTGAAATCCCTTTTCTCTCTAGATAGTTCCTGATGTAGCTTCCAAACCATTTGTTATTCAAGAGCCAGCCGTGAAACCTTTGTGAACTTCTCGCATAGCATGCAGCAGCAAGTAAGAGAAAAGGAGTGGTAGGCAATACTGGCACAAATATTCCGACAATTCCTAGCCCCACACAAAATGTTCCCGCAATAACTAGCAATATTCGAAGCCAATTTTGTATTGCCTTTGCTTTGTTATCATTTCCCATAGAGAAGCCAACTAGTCCCTTGACAAAACGCTACTTTGTTGGGTAGCTTTTCGTGCTAGTATGCAATTCCACCATTGAGAAGTACTGTGGTTTCGACCTATTTGCCTGAGTTCCAGTTGTGCTAAGAAACCAACTGCCAGCTCAGGAAGGGATAGGTCTGTCCGTCAACGATGTTCCATATATATGAAGGGTTGCGAATGCCAGGATCGGCCACTGCGATCATGTTCCAGTCTGCGCCTGAGAACGTGGCGATGTTCTTCATTTCCGCAGTAGTCTTGCCTGTCCCGCCAATCGAAGTAGATTGTCCGCTGGTTTGGGTGTCCCAGAAGGAGTCGCTCACAGTGGTTAAATAGCTCGCTCCTGCCAGACCACCGACACGAGACCCGCCGATGACGATGCCCATGGAATAAGAGTTGCTCACAGTGCCGTAATTACGTCCAACCAGACCGCCAACATCTGTCTCGCCACTCACACTGCCGCTGGAATAACAGTCGCTCACAGTGCCGCGATCATTCCATCCCACCAGACCACCAATAGATTCAGTACCAGTCACGCTGCTAGTGGAATAGGAATTGCTCACCGGGCCGCTGTTAGTTCCGACCAGACCGCCAATATTCCAATGGCCAGTGACATTACCGCTGGAATAAGAATCAGTTACAGCGCCTTCCTTATTAAATCCCACTAGACCACCAACTGATGAATTGCCGGTCACACTGCCGGTCGAATATGAGTTCTTCGTAGTGCCTTCCTTACTGAATCCCATCAGACCACCGACAGTCGACTCGCCGGTTACGTCGGCGTTCACCACGCCGATATTTTCGATCCGCCCTCCTTCATTAACAATACCAAAAAGCCCGACAAAATCCTCGTGAGGGCGGTTGATAAATAGGTCACATATCTCGTACCCCTTTCCGTCAAAAGTCCCGGCAAATGAATCATGTTGGGCTGCTCCAATCGGCTGCCAGCCCTTTCCCTCATTAGCTGTTGGGCTTGCCAGTTCTCCGTAACCGCTAGTAGTGGCAGAAAGGTCGTTCATGAGGATGAAATGGCTGTCCAGGTGGTTTCGGACACTATGAAGCTGGTACCAATTCACAATCTGATAGGGATCCGAGGATGTTCCGTTACCCCCTGCGAAGTCGCTCGCAGTGCCGTCACCACAGCCTACCATACCGGCAATTACGGCTATCATAATCAGAAAGATGCTGAATCTTTTCATATATACGACCCCTGAAGTATTATTGTATCACTAATGAAGGGATTATCAATAGGTTGCGATGTCCTAGATATGCTAAGGAGATGAGTATCACAACGCTGAGTTACTACGGCATGGGTAACAATCCAAGTAGATGTGCAATTGCACTTTCAGTTGTACTTTCGACCTCGGCCTCGCCACCTTACCACCCATATAGCCACAGCCACTGAAACGAGCACCAGCAAGCCCGCTACGGTTATCTGCTCGGCAGGAGCAAGCTCTTCCTCTCTTTGTCATTACAAGGAACGTAGCGGTTGCGAGTCGAAGTCGAAGCAATCTCGTGGAGCTAATGAGATTGTCACGAACCTTTCAGGTACGTGCAATAACAAAAAGGGGAAGGTGACTCGCAACGACAATACAAATGTACCTCCACCCGTAAGGGTGGAGATATGGGGGAAGTTCAATTCAGGTCCCGGCTGCCGACCGCACACTGCGCGAAGTCGTTCCATCCCACAGCAACCACGGTGCCGTCGGACCTAACCCCCACAGTGTGGTAGTCGCCTGCGGCGACTTGGATGATGTTCGCCCAGTTGCCGACATTGCGCTGCCCAGCCCAGTTCGTGCCCACGGCAACCACGGTGCCGTCGGACTCAAGCCCCACCGTGTGCCTGCCGCCTGCGGCGACTTGGATAGTGTTCGTCCACATGCGGACATTGCACTGCCCTCTGTTGTTGTATCCCACGGCAACCACGGTGCTGTCGGACCTAACCCCCACAGTATGGTAGTCGCCTGCAGCGACCTGGACGATGTCCGTCCAGCCGCCGACATCGCACTGCCCTTTCCTGTTGTCTCCTACGGCGACGACGATACCGTCGGATCTAACCCCCACAGTGTGGTAGTCACCTGCGGCGACCTGGACGATGTCCATCCAGCCGCCGACATCGCACTGCCCTTTCCCTACGGCGACGACGGTACCGTCGGACCTAACCCCCACCGTGTGAGCGTAGCCTGCGGCGACCTGGACGATGTCCGTCCAGCCGTCGACATTGCACTGCCCATAGTATGGGTAGCTGTACCCCACGGCGACCACGGTGCCGTCGGACCTAAGCCCCACCGTGTGAAAGTAGCCTGCGGCGACCATAAAATTGACCTCCTCAAAGTTGGCGGTGATAGAGCAGTGGTCATTTATGGTGATGGTGGTTGTGGCATCATTAACATTGGCAATGGTGCCTACATCGCCAGTCCAGTTGACAAAGCGATAGCCCACCTCAAGCCCAGTCACCAGGTCGACCACCGTTCCTTCATAATAGGTAAAAGTCCCCTCTCCAGGGGTGGTTACCGACCCTCCAGCGGTACTGGCGATAGTGAGAGTATAAGATTCACGACCACCATAGCCTACCATCCCGGCAATTAAGGCTACCGTAATTAAAAGGATACTAACTCTTGCCACGTAATGGCGTCTCCTCGAAGTGCTATTGTATCACTAGTGAAGGAATTATCAATAGATTGCGGTGTATAAGACGTACTATAGAGCTAAAGGGTCACAAAACGCTAAAGAGTGACATATTTTGGCTTCTGAGCCCTGATTTGAAGCTGGAGGGAAATCATCGTTGCACAGCAAGGGTCGTTTGGTGAAAGCCAGCGTAGAGACAGTCGGGACAGCTCATCCATAGCCCAATCCAAAGAGCATACCCCCTCTTGAAATAGATATACCCGTCTCTGACGTATTTGGATTTTGGGGATAGTTGAGAGTTTGCAAGTCACCCAGGGCTAACCTTCTCAAGGAGAGTTCTCTATTTTGTGCAGTGCTTGTCGTGCAGCCTTGGTAAGTTCACGGTCAGTGGACAGTCCGATGCATTTCTCTAGATCACTCACAGCTTTGAGTACTTCACCTTTGTTGTGGTAGTCAAGGCCTCGGTTGTAGTAAGCCAGGGCATCACTGGGGTTCAACTCGATGGCTTTACTGTAGTCAACTATCGCCTTCTCATAATCGCCTATCTCACCGTAGGCATAACCTCGGTTGAAGTAGGCCAAGGCATCACTGGGGTTCAACTCGATGGCTTCGTTGTAATCAGCTATCGCTTTGTCATAATCGCCTATCTCACTGTAGGCATCACCGCGCTTGTAGTAGGCATCAGCATTGTCTGGGTTCAGTTCAATGGCCTTGTTAAATTCGTGGGCCTCGAATTCACGCTTACCCCTGATGATGAATATAATGGGGAGTATCCCGAGAATCCCGAAACCAACGATGAAACCAGCGAAGTACGGATTTGACAAAAAAAGGCGTATGCGTCGAAAATCGTGCCGCCGAATGGGAAGACCTCTGGATTATCCGAAACGAGCATGAGCATGATGAATATGCCGACAATCACGAGAATCACGAAACCAATGAGTGCGCAGATGGACCCAGCAAGCGCCAGTCTCCAAATCCTTCTTTTAAAGGCATAGATACCACCCACTATCGCAATTGTCCCCAATATGATTAAGGGGAGACCACCAATGGCGCCCAACCATCCCCCGTCAATTAATGCGAGAAATAAAGCAGCTGCTATACCGGGGACCACACCAATGATTCCTCCAATAATACAGAGTATGCCCGCAGCTGTCAGCTTCCAAGTTCTTTCCATCTCTTGCCTCCTTTTTATTTCTTACATAACGATATAGCTAGAAGCCCTCCCTGCCAATATTCCAAAACCTCAATCACCGCCAACGCAGCGGATTTGGACTTCACTCAAAGTTAGGACACAGGTAACAAAACAGGCTTTTGTTGCCTGAATGGAACGATGTGGAAGAAGTTGTTATGGAAATACCTTGATTTACTGCAAGTAATAAAAGTTGCTATAATAACGAGTTTCCCAAGTGAGTGAAAATTTAATGAAATAACAGGAGGAGATAAATATGCCGATAAAGTTCAAATTCGAAGATTCATATAAGGGAGCATGGATTTTACTGCGCCAAGCCTACAACCTGATTTTGAAGTGTGAGGACAAAGTATTTAGTGGATACAGGCTCACTACGGAGCAACACGCAGTGCTTATGACTATAAAACACATCAGTGAGCCTGTAAGAGTAACTGACGTAGCGCTCTGGTTAGACCGTAGCGTGAACAGCATCAGTATGATAGTCGACCGCATGGTCAAAGCTGGTCTGGTTAGACGGGTGAGAGACAGGAAGGACCGCAGGACAGTAATTCTGACTATCACCAACAAAGCGGAGAAGGCCTTTGTACCGGCAACTGTAGCGGGCTGGGAGCTCATCCAGGAAATCCTGTCGCCACTATCGAATGAGGACAGGCTTACCTTGATCAAGCTACTCGAGACGCTAAGAGACAAGGCATATGATTATCTCGGTGCTGGAGAGGTTGTAGAGGAAGTAAGGAAACATGAGGCCGTGAACATGGCCCAGTTTATGAAACAGGCGGCCGAGTACGAGTCGCTCTCCGCTCTTGAAACCAAGCGTCAGGGTAGTAAAAAGAAGAAGGCCATACGATGAGGGCAGTTCATCTTACTTATACTAGCTGGCCTAGAGTAGCTCCGCAGTGTCTGCAATAATCCCACCAGAACGAAACATGCTCCCTGTCTCAACTTACTGGTAAAACACCTTAGCCACCGCGATAGACCACCGACATTTTGATTAGTATACGAAATTCAGAAATGTTAGGTAACAAAATATGCTATTGTGCAATTTCACCCGCAGGTATACTCTGAACCTCTGCCTCGCCGCCCCTTTGCCCTGAACCGCCGGTGCCACTGAAACCAGCACCAACAAGCCTATTACGGCTGCCTTCTCGGCCAGAGTGGCATATGAAATGTCGTCCTATAACTGAGGCCCGATTCTTCGCCTTCGGCTTAGAATGACACCCCCCCGGTCGGGTTACCGACTTCCCGGTGGTGCTGGAGATGGTGAGCTTATACCACGTCACTGCCTCGATCAGATTCCATTTGGCAAGCTCGACCTCAGGGCCTGCGGCAACCACCGTGCTATCGGACTCAAGCCCCACCTTGTGCTCGCCGCCTGCGGCAACCATGCGGGGTGTATTAACTAAAGCCAAAATTAGCGGTGATGGTATAGTTGTCGTCCATGGTGATAGTGGTTGTGGCATCATTAAAATCGGCAATGGTGCCCACATCGCCAGTCCAGTTGACAAAATGGTAGCCGCCCTCAGCCTCGGCAACCAAGTTGACCACTGTTCCCTCGTCATAGGTAAAAGTCCCTGCTCCAGGGGTGGTTACCGAGCCGCCTTCCGTGCTGGAGA
This sequence comes from Dehalococcoidia bacterium, assembly GCA_049678605.1. Taxonomy (GTDB): domain Bacteria; phylum Chloroflexota; class Dehalococcoidia; order GIF9; family AB-539-J10; genus RBG-13-51-36. Next base: position 5,111 of record JBAUEM010000064.1, on the reverse strand, counting down.
TGGTGAGGTCATATTCCGGTATCTCTTCAAAGTTGGCCGTTATGGAGTAGTCTCCATTCATGGTGATGGTGGTTGTGGCGGCGTTGACATTGGCAATGGTGCCCACATTGCCAGTCCAGTTGACAAAGCGGTAGCCAGCATTCGGGGTCGCCACCAGGTTGACTACTGTTCCCTCGTCATAGGTAAAAGTCCCCTCGCCAGGGGTGGTTACCAAGCCGCCAGCGGTGTGGGAGGTGTTGAGGTCATATACCACCACAAAGTTGGAGGTTATGGAGTAGTCTCCGTCCATGGTGATGGTGGTTATGGCGGCGTTGATATTGTCAATGGTGTCCACCTCGCCGGTCCAGTTGGCAAAATGGTAACCCTCCTCAGCCTCGGCCACCAGGTCGACCATTGTTCCCTCGTCATAGGTAAAAGTCCCTTCTCCAGGGGTAGTTACCGAGCCTCCTTCCGTGCTGGAGATGGTGAGGTCATACTCCGGTATCTCTTCAAAGTTGGCCATTATGGCGTAGTCTCCATTCATGGTGATGGTAGTTGTGGCGGCGTTGGCATTGGCGATGGTACTTACATCGCCAGTCCAGTTGGCAAACCGGTAGTCTTCCTCAGCCTCGGCCACCAGGTTAACCATTTCTCCCTTAACATAGGTAAAAGTCCCCTCGCCAGGGGTGGTTACCGACCCTCCAGCGGTACTGGCGATAGTGAGGTCGTAAAAAGGTGGAGGCTGAAAACAGCCTACCATCCCTGCAATCAAGGTTGCCAAAATCAGAAAAACGCCGGCTCTTTTCATGTATATGAACCTCCAAGTAGTATTGTATCACCAGTAAGAGAGGATTCAATAGCCTGCGATTTGTCGTGTATATACAGAGTTAAGGAGTCACAAAATGAGTTTTTGTTAAGCAGACTGTGTTAGCCAGTGGTTAGGGAGAAGCGCTCGCAAACTGACGGCATGGTCTTCCCCAACAATGACTCGGCAGTCAAGATTCCGAACATCAACCTGAGCCATCATCTCCCGGCAGCGACCACAGGGTGGTAAGATGCGGTCCTCGGATACAGCCACAACAGCGCTGATATGAGTCTCTCTGTGTTTTAACATTTCAGCCACCGCAGCAGCTTCGGCGCAGAACCCCAATCCACAACCTAGGCAGATACAAATCCCGGTATAAATGCTTCCTTGCGCAGTCAGAATCGCTGCCCCCACCGAACCGGCAGAGAAATCCTCCGTTAATTGAAAATCCCCGCATACAGATCCGGCCGCTGCAATTAACTGTGCCGTAGTTCTATCCATTTTCTCTCCTACCGAACTGGTAATCAGATTGTTATCTGTTGCATAATACCTTAGAAGAGAGTGTCCTCGTTCAGTACCCTAGTGACACATCACCTCCTTTCTCTTGCTCTAGAAGTAATACTCAAGGAACTGCTGAAGGCTAGGGTAGCCCAAAGATTCGCCAGGCCCTTCATTCCTCTCGCCCAACCGTTATCCTGCCAACTCCTCCCGCGTCTTGCGATACTCCAGGTCTATCCGCTCAGCCTCGCCCGTCAGGCCCTCCCATTCGGTCGTCAACCTCGCCACCTTTTCTCTTAGCATCATATATTCACGATTCACAGCAACTACGTTCCGCGAATCCTCGTAATGGGCGGGGTCAGCCATCATAGCTTCGATTTCTTCAATTCGCTTTCTGCTCGCTGCCACCTCCTGCTCTATTTCTGTGATGCGTTCCCTTACCGGCGATATGGCGCGGTAGTATTCATTCCGCAGCCGGCCTTCGAGTGCTTTGCGCCGGCGCTTTCTCACGGCCGTTGGTGGCTGATGTAGCTGCCCTATACCAGGCTGGGTTTCCATCATTTCCGCTTGACCGTCCGGTGACCTGCTCTGCCATAGATAATCGTCGTAACTACCGGGGAAAATCGTTACCTGGCCGTCCCGCACCTGGATGATTTTATTGGCGATCTCCCGGGTGAGGGTACGGTCGTGAGTGATGAAACACAAGGTCCCTTTGTAAGCATCCAGGGCATCGGTCAAAATCTCGCGGGACGCAATGTCCAGGTGGTTGGTTGGCTCATCCATAAGAAAGAGATTGGCTGGCCTTACGAGCATCATGGCAATGGCGACGCGGGTCTTTTCCCCACCCGAGAGCAGCGATATCCTCTTCGTCACATCGTCACCGCTGAAGAGGAATGCCCCGGCCAGTCCACGCAAACGCTGTTCCGGCTCGTCCGGTGCTACGCTCCGTAATTCCTCAATGATGCTGTTGTAGGGGTTGAGAGATTCTATGTAATACTGGGCGAAGTATGCCGTAGTCACATTGTGACCGAGTACGCGCTGCCCTCTTTCAAAGGGTAAAAAACCCGCCAGCATGCGCAGAAGGGTTGTCTTCCCAGCCCCATTTATCCCTATTATGGCAGCGCGATCTCCCCGCTCCAGTACCAGATTAAGATCCTGGTATACAACATGCTGCCCGTAAGACTTGGCAACGTGCTTGAGTTCGATTACGACGCGACCGCTCCGCGGAGGCTCGCTAAAGTTGAAATGTATCTTCTTCGTTGCCCGAGGAACTGTAATCCGCTCAATCTTGCCCAGTTGCTTGACACGGCTCTGCACCTGAGAAGCCTTGGTATTTTTGGCTCGGAAGCGCTCAATGAAACGCATCTGCCGTCTGATTTCTAGCTCCTGTCGCCGGGCGGCTGCCTGGCGAGTCTCGATATCCTTCTCGCGTGCACGAACGTAGCTATCATAATCGCCGTGGTGGAAGATAACGCCCTCATCCTCGATGGCTATGACCTTGCTCACAACATTGTTGAGAAAGGCTCGATCATGCGACGTGACCAGGACAGCACCGTGATAGCGTTTCAGGTAGGTTTCAAACCAGCGCTGCGTCTCCAGATCGAGATAGTTTGTAGGTTCATCGAGCAGCAGGATATCGGGATTAAGGAAAAGGAGTCTGGCCAGTTCAATACGTGTCCGCCAGCCACCGCTGAATTCAGACAGCGGATGCCCGAAATCTGACCAGGCGAAACCCAGTCCAGAGAGGACGATCTTTGCCTCGTGTTCGGAGCTATAGCCACCCTTCGCCTCATAGAGGGACTGCAACTCGCCCAGCTTTCTCAGCAGGCCATTCACGGTTTCCTCGTCCTTTTCCTCTGCCAGGTCTTCCTGTACCAGCCCGATCTTATGCGCAAGGTCCCTGACCACATCGGACGAACCGGAGGCATATTCCAGCAGACTCCGCTCCGATGATGGTTGGACATCCTGGCGAAGATAACCGATAGCGGTGTCACGTCGTAGAGACACGCTTCCGGAATCCGGGATGATGTTGCCCGTTATGATTTCGAAAAGGGTGGTCTTCCCCGTGCCATTCCGTCCGATGACCGCAATACGATCGCTCATGCCAATGGTGAAACTAACCCCGCTGAAAAGCTCATGGTCGTTATATGACTTGGAGATGCTGGTGACATTAAGCATATAATCCTCTTACCATTACATTAAATTGTACCAAGACTTGTCAAATGATATGAAAAACCATTTGGCTGAAATAAAGGGATTAAGATTAGGAGAAGCCAATACAAAAAGGTCCTAATCAATCGCCGTTTGTTCGTATCCACCTCCTCCAATACCAAGTGATTTAGAGGACAGGATTAGGGGTAACAATCAGCCAAAAGGTATAGCTGGCGCAGGCCACTCAATAGGATTCCTGGCTCAGAGGTGAACTACGCCTAATGAATTCACGGATTATGCAGAGACGCCCACTTAGGCTTCATATCCTTTATATTCCGGTACACTTCGTCAAAGTCTAAGCTGTAGTCAAAATGCTCCTTTGCCTGGTGCCTCATATGTCCTCGTATCTCAAGGTGGCGGATAACGATTAGCTCTTCCTCTTCGTGAGAAGCGTGCACAAGTTGGATTCCCGAGGGACTCCAGACGCCGCTTTCGCCGCAGAAGCGACTACCAGTTTTTTCAAACACGCCTACGCAGTTAGCTCCGATGCTCCATACCTGATTATGGGCAGCCAATGCTGAGTGCATCAGATTCCAGATGAACTGATAGTAGTTGTCTAGCTGCAGGTTAAGCAACGGGTACTTACGCACTGCTTCCATCCGCCAAGCAGCCAGGGTAATGATAACATCCGCCTCATCGTCAAAAGCATATCTTCTGCCCAGACCTACAAAACACAGGTCATAGCACATCACTATTCCCATCCTCCCCCATCGCGTATCCAGCACCAGCCTCCTGTCACTTCCTCTATGAAAAAAGAGTTTTTCCAGCGGAGTCAAAAATATCTTGTCGTAGAATATGTTATTGTAATCAGCGTCCGACGTCATCACAAAGGTGCTATCGTGTATCTTTGCGTGGTGTTTATCCACTCTTACATTGCTAAAGAAGACCACCTTCAGCCCGGTGCCGTTACCAACTAGTCCTGCTTTTATACCGTCCAGCACCTTTTTCACTGCTGGTTGGCGGTTATCACTGGCTTTCAGTTGCTCCTGTACCTCTGCCTTGTGCTCCGCGTCCCAAACATAGCCAGAAATACACAATTCCGGAAAGACCAGGATATCAGCACTCACCTTGTGGGCTACCTGTACGATGCTTTCCATCCGTGAGAGATTGTAGCCAATATCAAACTTGGGGTTTATGTTCGCTATCATAAATGTGGGGCAAGCTTCGCTCTTGGAGAATGTCACATCCATCACCTTGTATTCGCTGACCAGAGCGGTAACGGCACCGTCTCCTTGTTGTACACTTGCCGATGCATTTGCTTTGATTTTCCTTTGCTTCTTATTCATTCGTACATTCTACACGAATCGTTGTGCCAAGCAAAAGAAGTTTCTGAGAGTGTGTTTTAGTTCGCCAGTCCACTTCGCTGTGCTCCATGTGGAGATAGAAAGCCTACTCCGTTGAACAATCTGACGATTTGTTACTTTTTGACTCCATAATATTTCTTGGACACCGCACAAAAAACTATTGACAAATTTTCTAGTAAATGCTATCCTTAGAGAGGTTATATTTATAAGTGTTGTCTCTATTCGATGAAATTCTTGAAAAATGTTACAGTACGGGGGAGCGATACTATAAGGGAGTAGTATTGCAATGGCAAAGAAACTTATATGTCTGTTAG
>JBAUEM010000063.1:0-29542 GCA_049678605.1 Dehalococcoidia bacterium | reverse complement strand
ATCTACATTGTCGGACGAGGAAATAATCGCCATAGTCCACACACTGAACCTTAACAATAATTGTGAGGCGAGGGATCTGACAATCTTCATGCTTCTGCTTGATACCGGGCTCAGAATAGGGGAGCTTGTTAGCCTTAAGATGGACGATATCCACATGAACGAGGCATTCGTAAAGGTAATGGGCAAGGGCAAGAAGGAACGAATAGTGCCTATTGGAAACAACGCACAGAAAGCATTACAGCGGTATATCTTCCGTTACAGGACTAGACCCGCGCATACAGGGATTAAAAATGTCTTTCTGTCAGTATATGGCACTCCCTTGACTGAGAACAGCATGAAATTGATGTTTTCCAGGTTAGCGCGGAGATCGGGAGTCCAGCGACTTCATGCTCACCTTTGCCGGCATACGTTTGCTACAAGGTTCCTGATTAATGGCGGTGATGTATTCACCCTGCAGCAAATACTCGGACACTCCACATTGGAGATGGTAAGACACTATGTGAATTTGGCATCGAACGATATCATTATTAAGCATCAGAGGTGTTCACCGTTGGACCGCTTGAACCTACGTAGAGTCTAGCATGATAGAGTTGGTTAGGTAACAAAATGTCCTTTTGTTACGTCAGAGGTAACAACACAGGCTTTTGTGACTTTAAGCCGTCGTTCTCTTCCTTCTGCCCTATGTTCTAGACAGACAATATGTTGAACCTCTAGACTATAGACATGGCACGAGAAACTTGGCATCAACCAACTATGGTAGAGAAACGTGAAACCAGTATTAATGGGCAAACCATCACATATACAGTCAAGCGAAGCCTTAGGGCAAGACATGTTCGGCTCGAGGTGAGACCGCAAACGGGGCTTACGGTAGTTGTTCCTCACTCTTACAAGATTGGGCAACTCCCTGGACTTCTAGAATCGAGGGAACGATGGGTCTCAAGTAGCCTAGCAAGATGTAACAATTTCCAATCGCCTTATGCCGAGGAGGAACTCGGGAGTGGCGATACTATTCCCTATCTTGGCCGAGACTTGAAGCTAGTCAAGCGGGAAAACCACAGTGAAGTTGATAGTGTAACGCTAGAGGGAGATACACTGGCAGTGAGTCACGGATTATTTAAAAATGGTATCTTGGAGTTGGCTTTGGAACAGTGGTATCGGGCGGAGGCTGCTAGGCTGATAAACGAGAGAGCAGATAGGCTGAGTTCTCAGATGGGCATTCACTGCAAACGAATTGTCATACGAGGTCAAAAGACTCGCTGGGGCAGCTGCTCTCATAAGAAAAATCTTAGCTTTAACTGGAAACTAATAATGGCGCCAGAGCCTGTGATCGACTATGTTGTTATCCATGAACTTGCCCATCTGAAAGAGATGAATCATTCAAAGAGATTCTGGGAACTGGTAGCTCAACACTGTCACAGATGGCGAGAGTATAAGAAGTGGCTCAGGCAACACGAGGCAAACCTTACTGCGAAACTCTGTCCCTAGAAATAGCCTTGATTGCACATTCTGGACTTCTGTTGCACAATATGAGTAGGCTAAGATAGGGTGATATACCACACCTTAATCAGATTTCTGGTATTTACCCATATATTCTGATTTAGTCTCCTTGTGTTCAATTTCGTTCAAGCCTGCGTCTGATAACAGGGCTCGTATTTCTTCAACTGGCATACCATGGGACTTCTTTACCGGTTCTTTGATAAAGAACAACCCACCTGCCTTCAATTTCTGAGATAGTGCCTTTACAATATCCTGTCTCTCGGCTGGGGTTATATCGTGGATAACGTGAAAAGTTGATATGACGTCGAACGAAGAATCGGGTATGTCCAGCTCTCTGATATCCCCCGATTTGCATTCAACGTTTGAGTACTTATTCAATCTCCTTCTGGCCCTCGCTATCCAGTAACGTGATACATCGATGCACGTAAGATGTCCACCTTTATCAAGAAGATTAGCGAGGCATTGCGAACCGGTCCCACCACCACAACCGAAATCAAGAACACTTTCATTTCCCTTTAATCCGAATGTCTTGAAATATGGATTGTATAAGAGGGGTCCTCCCAGAAGACCCTTGAGTTTGTTTTCCAGGATAAATAGGATAGAGGGGTGTTCAAAATCATATTGTTTGAAATTATTATCGCTCAATTCTAGGCACCTACTCAAAAGACTATTGCTTGAATCTGCCTAAGATTGTAATCACGGTAAAACAATTTATCAATACCTTTTTAGGCCCAACGTCCCGTCTTGGCGGTAACAGCCTGTCCTGGCCAACTTTCCGCTAGTTTGTGCAGTGCGATGCAATCGGGATTGTGGGGACGCAATGACATAGAACTTCTACCGTTCAGCGTGCGTGTTTAATGTGGCATGATCACAATACAATATCCCCGGTGCGTAATGAGATAACAGAATAAGCGATTGTGCAATCCCGCCCCCAGGAATATTATAGCTTCGGCCCAACTGCCCGAGTCCTAATATTCAACAATCACACCTCTCGCCTCAAGTTGAGGTATGTATATGTTGATCGAATCAGAGCTCAGCGGGTTCCATCGCAGATCAATCTGGTTCCCCAGACCCGGTCCCTCATTCAGCACCAAAGCGGCGATATCTCGTATCTGGTTAGAGTCAAGGTGGAGGCGTATCAAGTTGACGAGGTTGGCCAGAGGCGAGATATCGCTTATCCGGTTACCCCCAAGATGGATGAAGGTCAGGTTGGTGAGATCGGCCAAGGGTGAGATATCGCTTATCTGGTTACTGCAAAGGCAGAGCCAGCCCAGGCTAGTGACGTTGGCCAGAAGTGAGACATCGCTTATCTGGTTATTGCAGAGGTTGAGCCAGCCTAGGTTGCTGAGGTTAGCTAGGGGCGAGATATCGCTTATCCGGTTCTCTCCAAGGTCGAGTAGGACCAGGTTGGTGAGGTTGGCCAGGGGCGTGATATCGCTTATCTGGTTACCTGCAAGTTCGAGTGTGCCCAGGTTGGTGAGGTCAGCCAGGGGGGAGATATCGCTTATCTGGTTATTCCTAATGCAGAGCCCAGTCAGGTTGGTAAGGTCGGCAAGATGAGGAAGGTCAGCATCGCTTATCTGCTTAATCAACAGGCCGAGCGATGTCAGGTTGGTTAGGTTGGACACAAAGGAGATATCGCTCATCGAGCTAATCGGAACGCAGAGATCTGTCAGCTTGGTCAGGTCGTTCAAGACCGAGATGTCGCTTATCTCGTTATGCCAAAGGTGGAGCCCGGTCAGGTTCGTGAGATTGGCCAGAGGGGAGATATCGCTTATCTGGTTAGCCCGAAGGTTGAGCGAGGCTAGATCGGTGAGGTTGGCCAGAGGGGAGATATCGCTTATCTCGTTACCCTCAAAGTTGATCCAGGTCAGATTGGTGAGATTGGCCACAGGCGTGATATCACTTAGCGGGCAATTTGTAATACTGAGCCCGATCAGGTTGGTGAGGTTGGCGACAGCCGAGATATCGCTTATCTGGTTAACCCCAAGGTAGAGATGCCTCAGGTGGGTTGCGTATTCCAGGCCGCTGAGGTCGGAAATAGGGACCCAGTCAGCAACAAGTTGGGTAAGCCGTTCCATGTCCCGAGCGTAGATGGGGCCCTCGGGTTTGGTGATGGCTTGCCTGACCGCTGCCTCAAGGTAAAGGTCAACAAAAGTCACTACCTCGTCCTCTTCAAAGCTGGCAGCTACCGTGCAATCGGTGTGCAGGGTGATAGTTGTTACACTGGCGTTGACATCAGAAATGGTGCCCACATCGCCAGTCCAGCGGACAAACCGGTAGCCACTGTCCGGACTCGCCTCCAGAATAACTATGGTTCCCTCATCATAAGTGAAAGTTCCCTCGCCAGGACCGGTTACCGACCCTCCTTCCGTGCTATCTACTGTTATGCCGTATCGAGCTATGAAGTTCGCGGTGATAGAGTAGTTGTCGTTCATCACAATAGTGGTTGACGCAGCATTGACATCGGCAATACTACTGACGTCACCAGTCCAGTTCTCAAAGCGGTAGCCCTCATCAGGCTCAGCCACTAGGTTGACCGCCTCACCTTCATCATAGGTGAAGCTCCCTGTCCCTTGTCCCGGTGTGGTTACCTGGCCACCTTCGGTGCTGGATATAGTGAGGCTATACTCCGTTATCTCTGGCACCCCTCCACCTCCACAGCCGATAAGACCAATGCTGAGAGCTAACATGACCCCTAATGAGATAGAGATTATTCTATTCTTCACTTTCTTGCCTCCTTTCATACCCGCTGGCTGGACTACTCATTAAGTATTCCTGTCATCGTAATCGTAATAGTGGCACGCGCAGAAGAATTGCTCGCTTTGCTTATACTGCTAATTACCTGATCATTGGGAACGATGGTATCAGCAACGGAGATGTCCTTATCACTTGAGCCAATTAGGATTGATGCCACTAGAATGACTGCAATGGTCGCTAGGGTGACCAGCCTCTTCACTTCAACCTCGTTTCACCAGAAGCGAAATTCAGAACATAGTCGGGTGCTTGTCTCTCTGATATACCAGATTCATAGGCTTGCCGCGCTTGGCCCAGGCTATCACATCGACAGCTATGTCCCATCTAGGGAATGTCAGTCTATACTTCCATTTTTCTACGGTACTGGGATTTACATGTAGGCACCGAGATAATGCCATGATCTCACGGTAGTGGAATTTAGCAGTTACCTTGTAGAAGTCATTTAATAGCCGCATCTTTGGATCATTGTCAAAGGGAATATCAGCGACATAGTAAGGCCGGCCACGCCTTTCAATGCCTATTGCCATAGTATAAGTATAGTATATGGTAAAGACTATTACCACCTTCCACGAATTTACGTAAGATAAATTGTTGGCATCATACACTACAGAAAAGACAAGGATTCCCCCGGAATCGTATTGCGAAATGCAACAGCTATTGTATTCTTTGCATGGGATTGACAAACTTACGTGAACGGTAATTCAGTAATATCCTATTGCAGTTTGTAATACACTGTGCCCGTATTCTTCTCTGTCTCCTTCAGTATGCCCTGGTTCTTTTCTCTCTACATCCCTATATCCCAGAATAACCATTATGAGCAATAACCTGTCAACAGTTAGGTTTGTTCAGGGGGAAAAATGAGCCCTGATTTTCAGCTATTTTGGGCAATTCGGGTTATTCAGCTTTGTTAGGTGGCTTCTCCTCTGTTCCAACAATGTTATACTTGAGACGTAACAATTATGGACGGTAGTCATTAAACCATATCTACATGCCGCTATATACCGCAATTTCCCCAAAAAACAAATGCTTCAATTCTTTAGAATTGTGTTCATGATGTCAGCAAGAGCTTTCGGCGGAGTTTCTATTCTAGCGATTAACGAATTTCTGAAGTGTTCGTATCTGAGACCATGTTTGCCACAATACGCTTTGAGGAGGTCTCGGCCCTTACATTTTGAGCGCCAACTATCATCTGCAAGCGAGGATTTTAATATCTTTTTTGCCTCTTCTTCGACTTCAGAATATTCGATCCTGTGTTGTTCCAACCTGCTATGCTTGTATACTGCGTCAGAAGCATCTTTGGCAAGCTTTGCGATCCTAGCATCTAAAAGAGATTTAACATAGGGTTTCAGGTGAGTATCAGAAAGAACGAGCTCCTGCAAATCTTTCCCAAGTTCCTGTGCTGTGGCGTATGGGCATTGCGGACCCATCATTGAGTGGGTCACGTCCAAGATTTTATTCTCGTCAAGTAGCAAATTTTCCACATGGTATACTGGCAAGTGGAAAAGTCTACTCCCTTCCGTGGGGTCAGACTCGTAGCGCTCCATGTCACCGTCGACAATGCTGAAATACTGCTGGAATCCGAGTGATACCGTAAGTAGTGTATTTACTTGTTCAGCTATTCTTCGCACCATAGCAGAGTTCCCTGCAGGTACAAAGGTGACATTGTATTTACTGGGTGGATATGCAGCCTCATAGATAGCCCGATCAGTCGATGCATTCTCACCCTCGATAAATACAATGCGCTGGTTAATACTTATAATACCTCGCGATCCCATTAGTTCCGAGAGAACATTGTGCAAATCCTCGCTTTGAGTAACGCGAACCAACTGATTACCACCGTTTGCAGGTGGCTCTTTGAGGAGCGTGTAGAGGGAATCTGTTCCTGCAGCTATCATCATTTCTGGTGAATGTGTCGTGAGGAAGAGTTGGTTGTCTTGCCCCAACAGTCTTAGGGCTCCTAGGTATCGCCGCTCAAGGTCAGGATGAAGATGCACATCAGCTTCATCAAGTAGGATTACGGCCCCCTTCGGCTTTAGTTGGTGGAACCGAACGAAAATGTTTAGGATCTCTTTTTCCCCAGAGCTCAAATCATCAATATCAATATCCCCCAAAGTAGTTGAGATAAGGAATTGAAAAGGGGATTTATTTATGAGTACATTCTTAAACTTCATTGGAGGAAAGAAGCGGTCAAACAACTCTTTTATTTCTTTCAGCGAATCTATATTCACTGCTTGACCAGTCTCTAAGGCCGTCTGTATCTCCTGAATATCTCCCATTTTAAGCCCTGCCAGGTATTCTTTAGTTAGATGAAATTTTTCCTCCTCACGTGCCAGCGTTTGCTTAGCGAATTCGTCGCTAAGATAACTTGCATCCCATGTCTTGAGTTCCTTTTTTTTCCGTGTTTGGCGATATGAACCGATGTAGTCAAAGAAACCAAGAGAACCAGCCGCACGACTATAATAACCAAGTAGTTGATGCGTCGCTCGTGAACGCTTCGTCGCTCGGCCTCCGGCTATCTTATCGATTTCGATAACAACTTCTTCTGTTTCAGTACAGTCTTGGTTAAACTTGTCCTTAACGAACAAACGTTCATCTTCTGTAAACGATAGTGCCATTGTTATTGTTGCTTTGGCTGTATCAGCCGATACCGCTCGGGAGTCAAAAGGGAAGTTACCATAGGTACCAGCGTATTCCTTCGCTGTCATTAGTGCCTCTAGTAGGGCACTCTTACCGCAGCCATTACCTCCGCAAATAACCATAAAGTCGGGTGGATTTGTGCATTCTGCTAGCCGAAGATTACGAAAGTTTTCAATACGGAAGCTTAAAATCCGCATATTGACCTCCTTCCAATCAATATCCCACTTGTTGCTTTATTATATATTGACGAGCCTAAGCTCGCAAACATAAGGAAGCTGAACGTACTCAGGAGCACATACTGAGGGGATCAAAGAGGCGGATAAAAAAGCCGGAGATGCATTCTACTATGCCTAGTTTGACCGTTATCTTTAAACCACAATTCAAGTTATCTCAAAATTCACTGATTGGCATATTCTGATTCCTTGTGTACTATAATTGGCGCAAATGTTTCTTAAGGAAAAATATCCTACACTACAAAGTGAATTCGACGAGGAGCTTAACAAAGGAATAAACTTCGGCGAACTAACTATTGGCACCAGACTGAAAATTTGGTGGAGATGCCCTAAAGCACCAGATCATATATGGTTAGCAAGTGTTAATCAAAGAACAAGTGGTAGGAAATTGAGGGGATGCCCCATTTGTGCAGGGAAACATGTTGTTAACAGTAACTCTCTTGCCACCTTACGACCTGATATAGCAAAAGAATGGCATCACGAAAAAAACTTGCCATTAACGCCGTATAGGATCACTCCAGGCAGTAATACAAAGGTTTGGTGGAGGTGCTCAAAGCATCCAAATCACATATGGCTTGCATCTCCTAAGCAAAGAACTCGACAGAACAATGTTTGCCCAATATGCAATTCTTTGAGATATCTATTCCCTGATCTTATAAAGGAGTGGCACCCAATGAAAAATGGGAGGCTTACACCTTTTGATGTTACTTACTCTGCCCATAGGAAAGTCTGGTGGAAATGTCCAAAGGGCTTCGACCACGTTTGGCAAGCTACTCCCAATTCACGTACATCGATGAATACGGGATGTCCGATTTGTGCAGGATATAGAATTGTGAAAAGCAATAGTCTTGCAGTGGTGTACCCCAAACTTGCTTCTCAATGGCATTTTGAACGTAATGCCCCTTCTACTCCAGAAAGTGTGTATTGCAGAAGCCACAAGAAGGTTTGGTGGAAATGTCCTGAGGGTGATGATCATATCTGGAGTGCTACAATCAAAAGCCGAGCATCCGGTATTGGCTGCCCAATATGTAGTGGGAGAAAAGTCGCTAAGAGCAATAGCCTAGCAAACAAGAGACCTGACGTTGCTAATCTTTGGCACCAAACCAAAAACAAGAAACTAACGCCCTACGATGTAACCCCATTCTCAAGCAAAATGGCCTGGTGGCAATGCCCGAAAGGTGAAGATCATGAATGGAAGGCTACAGTAGCTAATGTCGTCAATGGAAGCACTTGCCCAGTCTGCATGAATCGAAAAATAACGAAAACGAACAATGTGTTTGTACTATATCCAAACCTTGAAGAAGAATGGGACTTTGATAAAAACAGAAACGTTAATCCCCTTAAATTGTCTGCTGGCAGCAAAATCAAGGTTTGGTGGATTTGTAGAAGAAATACGGAACATAGATGGGTTGCCTCTATTACAGACCGCGCAAAAAAAGATAGTGGCTGTCCATTCTGTGCGATTAAATTGAACGTACAAGAAACTAAGATGTACGAGATCGTAAAGAGTCTATTTCGACCGCTTGAGGTTAAATATCGCTTCAAACCCAAGTGGCTAAAGAGATTGGAACTAGATGTGTATGTGCCAGAATTCAGATTGGGATTTGAATACCAAGGAGCACAACATTTCAAACCCATTGATTTATTTGGAGGAGAACAAGCGTTTATTGAGCAAGTGAAAAGAGATAAACTGAAAAGAAGAACTTGCGAAAGGAAAGGAGTCAGCCTGATATACATATATTACGATGAAGAAGTATCTGCAAATCTGATTGTCAGAAAAATAGAGGATGCGGGATTAAAGTTGAGTCAACATATAGCGAGCGGTTTGTCAAGCATTCCTAGTTCATGATAAAGCCTCAAGTTATCCTCAAATTTCACTAACCCGGTATATCTCAGCACCATCATGAAAAAGGTGTCCCGTAGAACTCCAAAATATACCCGAAAAATTGACGTTATTTTGACGTTAAAACGTTTGGGATGGGTTGGGACATAACGGGACTTTACGAACAAAACAGGATTTTGGGCGTGTTTACCTAATTCTGCCGCAAAGCAAAGCTAAAATATGCCCTATTATTGTGACCGTGCCAATAGGGTGCGGAGAACCTGTCCAACAATGTAGCGAAAAGTGCCCCAACATTTCTGACATTTGCGAGATTTCGCCGACCTGCTCCGAAAAGGATTACACAATCCCAGCAAATGTGCAATCCGGTACGGTTGGACTCTTTCTGGGACTGCTTAGCGCAAGTAATGGGATAATACTGGATGGCTAGAACACTTCTTGCGTGGCCGCGTGTCCGAACTTGCATAGGCAGCCGCGTTAATATATACTTTATGTAACCTGTGGAGCATTTGAACTCGACGGCGTTTCGCCGATCGTGCCCAGCGATGGGCCCCAATAGCGTTAAACTCTGCTCCTTTTTCCTACAGCCTGCTAAGAGCATGGCTTTCGGTTGGAATTGCTCCGCAGGTTAATATTATGAAAATGGGAATTTGTGCCACCTATCAAGCGCACCCATCACCACATTGGCTGGAAGGTGAATAACTATGCCGCATGTCTCTGGCCAAATTCGTCCTGCGTGGAATGCGATTAGCCAAGCGGATTTCCGGAATTCGCTTAAACAACTTAATAACCTGCACGATCTAGCCACTTTCTGGAACATTCCACCGAGCCAACTCAGTTATTATGCCTTCCGTATAGATAAGAAGAGTGCATATCATACGTTCAGCATTCCTAGACGCAACGGCAGACAAAGGGTCATCGAAACCCCTAGTCCCACTCTAAAATACATTCAACGTCTCATTCACGAGTCTTTGACCCGTGTATATGGTCCCCATCCCGCAGTACACGGCTTTAGGACAGGTCGATCCATAGTGTCAAATGCAAAAGAGCACACAGGTAGACAATACGTGCTGAATTTGGACTTAGAGGACTTCTTCCCGAGTATTACTCGTAAAAGGATCTATGGTCGGCTAGTTGCTCTTCCGTACGAGTTAAGGCCGAGCGTAGCTAATCTAATTGCCTCGTTAGCTACAGATGCTTATCTAAAGCTGCCGCAGGGTAGTCCTTCTTCTCCCATAATAGCCAACATCTTGGCGGCAGAGCTCGACGCTGATCTTGCCAGACTTTGCGGGGCACTCCATT
Organism: Dehalococcoidia bacterium; assembly: GCA_049678605.1. Classification (GTDB taxonomy): domain Bacteria; phylum Chloroflexota; class Dehalococcoidia; order GIF9; family AB-539-J10; genus RBG-13-51-36. The sequence continues at coordinate 19,276 of JBAUEM010000063.1, read as the reverse complement.
GCACCTACACCAGATACGCGGATGATATAACTATCTCAACCTTACGGCACAGCATTTCTCCAGACCTCGGTAGATACCCACATGCCGCGGGAACAGGTCAGGTAATCATAGGTGATAAACTCAGAACTACAATAGAAAGACACGGATTCAAGATTAACGACCGCAAGAGTAGGCTCCACAGTTACTGGACGCGTCAAATCTGCACGGGCCTTGTTGTGAATAACAGTAATGCAGTAACTCCTCCGAGGTCGTACATAAGGCGACTAAGGGCACTTGTTGATAACTGGGCGAAACACGGGTGGCAGCATGCTGCCCAGACGCTACATGACGAAGAACGACGTCCTCTGTTTAGCGACAGGGAACAATTAATTAATCACGTTCACGGCAGGATAGCTTACTTGAGGATGGTTCGAGGAGCTAATGACGGCGTTTCCGCAAGACTGGAGCAGAAAGTTGTGGCATTACCGGCGGGTTACTAAGTGGTATTTGCATCGCCCAGATCTTACAGCGTAAGATGAGGAACAAGAATGTCATCAAATGAAAGACCATTGCCTAGGCGCTGTGTGCATACAGTAAAGTCAGCGAAAGATTTTATTAACTACCTGCTACCAAGCGGAAACCATTGGGGTCATGCTAACCGCGGTGATTTGGCTTACCGTGGTCAAGCGTCTAGTAGCTGGAAGCTGGTTCCGAAGGCATTTCGCCACGGTGAGCGGATTGGATTTGGTGCCTCAGCTCCAAAGTCGAATACAACGAGCGTAACGCTGCAGGCGCGTGCCGAATTCCAAGCCGTCCGCCAGTTTGTTAAGGCCGCCGACGATGCCGGGCTACAAGTAGCCAGTGGTGGTGCCCGCATATTGTTGGATGAACCAAAACGCATTTTTGATGACCGGAATTGGGAGTATGATTGGCCGCAGCCAGTTATGTGGGAAGTTTTAGCACCAGCTCAGCACCATGGCGTGCCGACTCGCCTTCTCGACGTTACCGATGATCCGTTAGTTGCGGCTTTCTTTGCATCCAGTTTTGCTTTTCACAGCTTAAAGCTTCGTGAGCGCCCAAAAGGTTATTTGGCCGTATGGGTAATTGACCTTAGATTTATCCGTGCGCTCAATCAGATTGATAGTCGCTACCTAGAACGGATTGCCGAAATCCGTGTTCCCAGGGCAAATAATTCTTATCTACAGGCTCAATTCGCTTTCTTTCTAATTGACAGGGGAGTAAATGATACGCTAGCACGGGGCGAGTTGTCTTCTATAGATACTGTAATAATTGATCGTGCCCGTTTTTGGCATACGGGTAATCGATTAAAAGGGAAACTCATCAAACCAACATGGTTCCATAAATTCCCGATAATGAAGGTCAGGCTTCACGTCGCCCACTCAACTGAGCTCCTACACGAGTTGGAAAATCGTGGAGTTACCAAGGCGTGCATTATGCCCAGTTTGGACCGTGTTGTGGAGTCCCTTGAACTCCAGCGCGACACAAGATAGTTGATAACTCACTCTTCCCCGCCCTCTTATTAGGTTACTTTGGGACCATGAGGTCGGCGGTTCAAATCCACTCACCCCGACCATGAGCTTGAAATCGGAGAGATTTTCCTATCAATAGAAGACTGTAATCCAGAAGCCCATTACATCGCTAAGAAATGCCGGCCATGATTCTGTGGCTATAAGCATATATGCTAATCGGTCTTTCAAGACCGACTTGCCGGGGTATTTGCGGCTATGTTGGATGATGTTTTTCTACTCATAGGGGGATAAGCGAAAGAGTATTTTGGACATGATTACCTAGTTTCCCTGTAGAACAAAGCTAAAATATGCCCGTTTATTGTGACCATGCCAACAGGTTGCGGTGTCCAAGACATACTATTGGACTGAGGAGTCACAAAACTGACTAATGTGCAGTTCGCTCCGTTGCACAAAGAGTCATATGTCTTATCTGTTCGCCGGTCTAGCAAATCTTTGGGGAAAGTCGATTTTCTTCAGTTACTGAAGTCAAGAGTTTTGTAGAAGGCCTAGGTGAAGTGGTCTGTTAGCTATCTCAAGATTCTAACAATCTCTGCCAGGAGAACGTCTAGGTCCGGTGAGAAGTTTACTTGAGTTCTGTTTGGGAGGGTCTCACTCCTGCGAATTTGAACGTGCAGATGAGCATCTGCGATTTTGCGTAAGGACTTGTCTAGATTTGTCATAGATTCCTTGAATGACTTACTGCCTGGATACATATTTGGGACATCCCCGAAACTCTTACAGTTAAAGATTGGAGGCACATGGTCTACAATGGCACGCAGTAACATTGCCACACTGAAATAGCAGCCACTAGCATAGCTCGTATTCAGCTCTTCGCATAGCCGGACAATTTTGGATAGGTCAAATCTATCAGATCCAATAGAACGAAGCTCCTTGATTCTTTGTGAGTCCACATATGTTTCGGAGGTACCACTCCCGGATAATTGTTGTTTGAATCGTTTGCCTTGGCTTTCTGTTTTGGCAAGCCACTTCATTTCATGGTTTCGTTTGTCTTTGCGGAAAGACTCAATGAACTGGTCATAGGGTTCCAGCAAGAACTTCAATTGTTCTGCATTTCCGTATCCAGCATCTACGTTCATACAGAACTCAATAATCGCCCCTGTGAACCGATTCAAGGCTTGCCTCAGACCGTACTCCCACTCTGTATCAGCATCTTCGCTAAGATTATGAAACGATTTAGGAATAAGTTCCTCTGGATATTCTTTTCGTAGTTCCTCAAAGCCAACACTGTTCAATAGACGTTCAATTGATTGACGAAGCCGGATGTATACCTCGTCAACTTGTGGAGACAAGACAATCAAGTAACCGGTACAATGGATTTGAAGTAAAGACTCCAACCGACTAAAAAGGTCTTTCAAAAACTGCGCCCTGACTTTCAAGTCAGCGGCTTCTATATCTCGTTCTGCTGCCATATGATTCGTACTCTGCAAGCTGCTTTGCTATAAGTGATTCATCTGCACCTGCTCATTCTTGAAATCAAGACTAAGTTATCTTGGTTATGGCTAATTCTACATCTTAGTTAGCTTTGCGACAAGAGACCAGTCTTACAGAGCCTCTATTGAGCATTACACTCAATTGCACACTGCGGGACACGATGGGCGGTACTGGACTTGAACAAGGGTGTGCCAGATAACAAAATAGCGATTTGTTCAATCCTCCGGCAAAGCCTCAACCTATCCTCAAACTTCACCGAGCCTACAGAGTTTCACAAGTTGCGCAACAATCTCTGACATGTCTGATCTCATTGTAGTAAAACTCTCTGTAGCCGTCTCAGCACCGTCCTATAGCTCACACTGACCCCTTGCTCATTGAGTCTCGCGGCGATCACCCTGCTGCTCAATCCCTGGCTTGCCAGCTCGCTTACTATATCCTCTAAGGGCTTAGGTTTTGGCCCGGGCTTGCCTTTTTCAGCCCGATTTGGCAGCCCGGAGTTTCCACCAACCTCAAACCCCTGGGACAAATTATCAGGATGTCCTATCATAGCCTCTAAGGGCTTATCCCCCGCTTTTTCAGCCTTAAAAGTGCCATCCAGCTTATGACACAGCCAGCGCCAGCAACCGCACCGGCATTGTCCTGGCAGCTCGAGCCCGTGAGTCACCTTGATAGTGCCACAGTCTACGCAACTATTATTCCATGTAGTACCGTTATCAGCTCCCATTGTTTAACCCCTTAATGAATTCCTTGAGCCGTGCCTTGTCCTCTTGCTCCCGGTCTTTTACCCAATCCATAAGCCCCATATTTACATATTGCCCGATGGCTTCCCTGATCAGTGATTGCAGAATATCAGGACGAAGCGCGTCAACTTCCCAACACTCGCTCCCATACTTAGCGATGTAGCCATTTGAGCGACTATCAGTTATCTTCGCAGGATTCGGTGGGGGATTGTACCTTTGCACTTGCTCCCAGGTCAGCGCTACCTTCACAACCTTGACCGGGGTGAGATATGCCAGAATTCTCAGACGGTCCGCGATATCCCGTACCATATCCTCACCGCTTGGGTCATGGTCGCCCAGGTAGAGCAACACACAGTCCTGGTCGCTGTGCTCATTGAATCTTTGCCCTGCTTCGTACATGGCTGATTGTGACGAATACTCTCTATTCACCATCAACGTGACATGATATTGAGAGGCTAGGGGAGCCAGGACGCCAGACAAAGCATCCTTCTCTACCCACAATTCAATGTAGTGGCCTTGGCCCTCCCAACGGGGCAGCCGGTATGCTTTGATTGCTGCGTCAACCAGCTCAGCAAGGTCAGCAAACTCAGTCGGCTCTCGGGGTATGCGTACTCTGTCCTCTATGGCATCCCAATCAATATCTCCTGCTAATCTGGCATCGCTCACCAGTTTGCCCAGGCTCTTGTAAGCCCTCTCCCGATTTGGGATGGCATTGATTGACACAAGTTGATAGTAGAGCTGCCTCAGTGTCAACCGTAAGCCTTGCTGTAAATAGGTGTTGATAATCTCATTGCACAGATCGAGCTTACTTTGCCTCTCAGCTCCGAAGTTGATATTCAAAAATGCTTGCTTCATTGCTACCTAGCCCCCCAGCTTTGGCATCCTATGTAATTTGCATATACCCCCAGCCTTGAGATTGTACGCAACTTGCGTGTACACGTAGCTTCGGGATGCTATGCAATTTTGTAAGCGTCCTGCGTTTATTACGTTGACAAAATCCCTCACCATTTTACGTTCAACAATACAAGCCATTTTGCAGTACACATCTATTCAACCGTATTGTAAAATTTCCCCAACTTCCATAGCTAAAGGTTGGGGAATTTTGTACAACACTCAAAGCTAAATGTTTGACAAAATCTATAGAAGTCCCAAAGCTAAACTGTCTGGAAGATCCCCTAAAAAAAGGAACCTTTTTTAGGGGGTAAAACCCGAGTCCGGCGCCAGGTTTAATTTTGCAAAAGCCGTCCGAATTTTTTGAGCCACCTTTTTTTACCCTGTTTTGGTGTATTGCCCAAAACAGTAGAAAATCCATTGCCCGGGCCAAAGGTGGAATCCCCCCATTTTGCCCTATTTTTGGCTCAAAACAGCTATTTCGGGCAGTTGTTTTGACATGTCTTACCCTCAGGCATTTATATCTTTTCAAGATTTTTTTCTGACACTTCCAAGCTACTTAGCTTTATGCTTAGCTACTGACAAATTACTGACACTACGTATGACACATTACTGACACTTTGCTGACACTGTCAGTAGTCTACTGACACTTGTCAGTGAATTTCTTAGCTTCCATTCGTGTGTAAGTGTCAGTATGTCAGTAGTGTCAGTAGCTCCATGCATTTTTAGATGGCCTCCAACATCCGTTTTTTGCCCTCGTAACGGTTTTTAATCATCCCAACTTTGAGTAATGGGTCTATTGCCGCCTCTAAGTCCTTACCGGACAGATTCAAATTACGATAAACATCGCGGTAGGGAACAGGACTGCCAAGGTTTTTGAGATACTCATATACCCGTGTTTCTGCCTGTTTACCCCTCGATTCCCCAAAGCTAGCAAACACTTCAGCAACGCTCGCTTCCAGGTAATTTCCCACAGCAATAGCCGCTTCTAGGTGGTGTCCTGATATGGTCTCAGACATGGTATCCGCCGCATAGAGTAAAGCTATCTTCCAAATGAAGTCTTGAATCCTAACAATCAGCGTAGGTATCAAACCCGGTTGGTCACAACGCCGGTAGAAGTCACGATAATAATCGTCAAATAGCTTGCTGGCCCCGTCTGATATGGCTATCTCTCCGTCAGGCACGCTATCAGTCCAGTCACGAATCTGATTCAATTCCTGTACCAGCTTATTACGCTTGTCTTGAGTTACCTTTGGCGGATTCGGCATAGGCTCCTTTGGCAAGCCATAGAAGTAAAGCCACCTATTAGCAAAGCCTCCGTATATGTCCCGCTCGGTAAGTGCCTTTCGTAACCAGTCTTGTGTAGTCCCGGCTATTATGGATAGAAATGGCTCTCGTACTGGCTTCACGTCCTTTTGATGTACCGGCGGATTAATAACGTCCTTCATGTCGTAAAATTCGGTCAGCCCGGGTATGATGTTGCTTAGTGATTGTTGGCTTGCCTTTGCGAATAAGGATAATAGTTCACCGAGCATTATTAGCCTGACTTTCCGCTCTCCGGCCAGTTCGTCTAGCAAGCCCTCAAGACTTCTAAGCCCTCGGACTGCCTTGAATGGCGGACTTAGGTCATCTTCTGAATAGACGTGAAGGTCATTTAATACACCCTCAGCACGTGACCAGGTGGTATCTTTACGTGTTAGCCCACTACGGCCCACCAGACAGGTATAGAAGTTAGGGAATTGCCTGTCGGCGTGGTAGACGTGCAACCGACGTCCTATGGTACAACCAATGACTTGAAGGAAAGCAGCATAATGGAAAGCGTCCGCCGCCTCTGTAGTAGGTGCTACCATATCCCGGTAGTCTCTGAATGAGCCCCGCCACGCGATAGCCGGCAGTTCCAGGCTGGACGGTGTAGCTGGTCTGGCAAGCGTTTTTTCCGTGATTGTTATCTCGGGCATAGCTCCTCACCTGTAAGTAGGTCGTCTAGCCCTTTGAAGTGGCTATCCCAATCCGCCTCAAAGGTGCGTATACCGCCCCTGATAAGGCAAGTCATTAACGCTTCGCTGTGTAGTTTCACAGTATGATTACTGATTTTGTCCATATCAAAGGCAATAATAGCTCGCTTTGGCTTCAGTTCCCTTATTATGGGAATCACGCTGAGCCAGTTCCCTACTCCAGCCACTGCCAGCACCAAGCGGCCTAGCTTCAAAGCGGCAATATCGGCCTTCACAGGCCCTTCAGTGACCCACACTTCACCGTTAACAGATACCGTCCCGGCTACATGTACCGGTGTACCTGGTGAACACCCGGCGTTGAATCCCCTGCTTGATAGCCACTTATACCGTCCGCCCTCTGCGTTGTCACAGTGTATCTGAAGTCCCATAACACGCTGTTTGGTATCTCTCACCGGAATAGCTATGCCTACCGGCCCTGCTAACTGCCAGTGTCCAGCTTCAAGATAGAAGCCTGGTACTCCGGCAAGCCTGATACCATTAGCCTGAAGCCTTGCTGCCAATTCACGGCGTCCGTTTGTTGGTAGTGTCTTATAGCCTAAACTGGCTATCTGTGCCTCTGTTAGACTGCGACGCTGAAGGTTCTCATGGTGCGATTTCGATAGTGTTAGCTCTGATAACAAGGCGCGGTAAGCTATGTCCAGTATGCCCGGTGCTGTTTTTGGATTCTGTTTTGCAGCCAATCTGGGCCTACTTCGTGGTAATGGCGTGGCAGCGTTTAGCACGTGGACCCAGCCCGCGCCTTTGGTGCCAGCCGGTTTATCGCTCTCAATCCTGGCACATATCGTTGCTTTAGCGTCCTGTGAGATTAAGCACCAATCAGGCTTACCGCATACCAGGCACGGATTACACCTATTCACTCTCACCCATTTTGAAACTGTTATGGTACTCATTTCAGAGCCTTACTGTTTGACTTCCTTCACCTCCATTATCCTTATTGGTGACCGATACTACCCTCTCTATTAACAACCTTTTCCAGAATCGATCCAAGGCTCGCCTATTGGCAGCCGTTGCAGGCTTGGTAGTAATCTCTACCTTCAACCTGATTTCATTTCTGGTTTTGGCGTTGTGCATGACTTTGCCTATGTTTCCTCTTCAGCCGGGAATAGCTCAACTTCAAGCACTTTTACGCTAGTTTTTTGTGTTGCTTCCATGTCCCGCAGTAACCCGATTTAATAGCTTATTGAGTTCGCTTTCAGCTATCCGGTAGTCACCGCCTGGAAGAATCAAAGCTATAATAGCCCCTTGCTGTATGTAGCGCCTGACCGTTTCAATGCGTACATGCAATATTTCTGCTACCTGATGAACCGTTAAATATTTCTCTTCCATTATTTCAAAACCTCTTGACTTTTCTGTTTTAGTGTGTTAAAGTTAGTATAACACTGCATTATAAACAGGTGTCAAATGCAATATGCATGCAGAATAAAGCAAAATTTAGTGCAGAATGATGCAATACAAGGCTAAAAATGAAAAAAAACAAAATTCGCCGACGTAGAATAACTCCTAAAGTCCGGGAGGCAGTGACAAACCTTTATCTCGCTAACCATGACTTTACGGGTGAGCAAATCTGGCATATGTTAGAGTATTATCCGAATAGGGATTGGCCAGTACCCAGGTTACGCTCTATCCAGAAGATATTTGCTGAGGTCAAAGATGAAACAACAACACCTGAATTTCAGCAGAAAGAAGCTACCTGGAATATGGCGACATTAGAGGAACACCCCCTACCTACAGAAGCAATACCAATTGTCTTGAAAGTTCAGCATAGAGGTGCACATTTCGGGAGGTTCACTATCCGTCAAGTTATATGGATTGCGCGGCTTTACCGTGTAATATCCGATATTGCACTACTTGATGATATTTCCTGGAATTACGCGCTACAAGAAAAGATCTGTCAGTTATCAGGCACGAATTTTGATACCACCAAGTTTGACAGCTTACTCAAGTCCCCCAGGAAATGCCTCAAGGCTCTTGAAAACGAATTGCCAAGAACAAAGGACGCTTGGTACACGCGAAAAGCAGCCTTTGATGCTATTACCACTTATACGCTACATGAGCCGTCATACGAAATATATTTTAAGGGTAATGAAGCTTGGGCAAGGCGTGTATATCAGCCCGATGTTCTGTTAGGTTCCCGAGAGGAAATCTTGGCAGCTCTTAGAGAAAATATGAAGAAGGAACGTTACTGCTTAAAAGCAGGCCCTGGGAAAAAACCTACACAAATTCCTGATGGAGATTTTTCAATCAGGTTTACTGAGCCGATCATATTTGACAAGAAACTAGCGGAACGGTTTAGTGGTAATGAACATCCAGAGAGTCAAACCGGTGAAAGTGGACGAATCGCCCACCAAAGAAAAGGAGGCAAGAAATGAAAGCAGCTATATATTGTCGCGTTAGCACAGACAACCAGGAAAAAGAAGGAACATCATTACAGACACAACTTGAGAATTGTCTAGCCTACTGCCAGAAAAAGGGCTATGAGGCAGCACACCGCTTCATTGAGACGTACTCAGGGCTATCACTTGAGCGGCCGGACCTCGACAGACTCCGGGAACTGGTAAGAAACAATGCCATTGAGGTTGTCGTCTGCCATTCCCTTGACCGGCTTTCTCGGGACCCTGTTCATGGCGTGATAATCACCCAGGAACTGGAAAAACACGGCGTAACACTTGAGGCAGTAACGGAGACTGTCGATAGCACGGAAGTTGGCAAGTTAATTACGTATATCCGGGGCTTTGCCTCAAAACTGGAAGCAGAGAAGATAAGAGAACGAACTATGAGAGGCAGGAAGGCAAAGGCCCAGCAAGGCCGCGTGCCGGTTGGTGGCTATTCTAGGCTATATGGGTATGACTACATCGGGGTAAGGGAAAAGAACGGTGGCAAACGCATAATAAACGAGAATGAGGCTCAGTGGGTGAGGCAGATGTTTGATTGGCTGGTCAATGACAGTATGGCTTGTCGAGCCATAGCGGTGAAGTTGAACTCGCTACAAATTCCTACTAAGCACAATAATTACTGGTCAAGGAAGGTGGTTCATCAGATATTGAGCAATCCCGCTTATATGGGGATGACAATCTACAATCAAGGAGAGCCGATAGAGCTACCAAATGTAACGCCGCCGATAATAGACAAGGCACTATTTGAGCTTGCTCAGCGGCAATTAAGACTCAACTTTGAAAAAGCAAAGCGCAACATGAGGCGACAGTATCTACTCCACGGTCATATAAGATGCCGTCAGTGTGGCAAACCTTACAGGACGCAAATCACAACTCAACACAGGAAACATAATACCTATCAATATCGACGCTATATTTGCTGCTGCGCCGTTTATGCGCCAGATGGGTTTCCGGTCAACCGTTGCCACAACAAAGGATGGTCAGCCGATAAGCTAGAGGCGATAGTGTGGACACAGATAGAGCGTATTCTGGCTGACCCCGGGCTCATCATTGGCGAAATTGAGAGGCAGCGCAAGGATGCTGGCAGTCTTAGCATCCTGGAAACAGAGCAAAGGCATATTGAGCGGCAGCTCAAGGCAGTTGACCGTGACCAGGCTCAGCTTCTGGAATGGGCAATTAAGAGCTTTCCAGAGGATATGGTAGAGGCGCAGAATAAGAAGCTCAATGCCAAGCGTGAAAATTTGAAGGCACAAAAGGCAGAGCTAGAAAAAATAATCAAGGCTAGCCAAGAGGCAGCTATAACAATGCCGAAGCTCGAGCAATTCGTTGAATTGGTAAGGGAAAGGCTGGCAAATCTGGACTTCGAGACAAAGCGCATGGCGATAGAGGCACTCGACATAAAAGTATGGATAGATGGCTACAACGTGGAGGTCACCGGGGTTATACCTATTTCTGATTATGCTATTGTGACACCGCAAATGGGTTGATAATCCTGGCGCATATAAGTGGACGCTGAGCACCGATGGTACTAATGGGGAAAACGTGTATGGGTTACAGTTCCGCATATCTGGCGATACTACACGAGGACCTTTAGGCGATGGCTATGTTCCTATCACTAAGACAGAAGGCGAATTTTGGCCTTATGGTGGTGGCTCAAGCTTGGCTCCCGGGGATACCAAGCAATTTGGCCTGAAATTGCTAACGCCGACCTACTTCGTTGGTGGCAGGCAGATGCAAACCCAGATCACCATAAGCGCAGTAGCTGCCTGATGGTAGGGCATATTGGAGTCTTCCTCGTAATTTTGTATATGATTCCTCTCCCTTGATAAAAGAACGTAGGTGAAAATCCTAAGCACGAAATCCTAAACAACACAGAAATTAAAAAATCAAAGGTCAAAAATCAAAATGACAACTCAAAATGCAAAACTTTTTAACTTTTGCTCTGTCATTTTGCACTTTTATTTTTGCAGTTTGCATTTTGAAAGGATTTGTTTAGAGCTTAGGAATTAGGATTTAGAGTTTCATAGTTTGGGATTTGTGGAATAGTGAGGGTGAATTATCAAGAATTTTGCGGTCAATTGTAAATTAGCTGGGCTCATTGCTGCTTTACTGGTCATCTTCCTGCCCTCTTTTACTCTGGCTCAGGACTTTAGCTTCGGCGTCTCCCCCGCCGAGCTAAAAATAGATAACTTGCCCCTGGGAGAGGCAGCAGAATTCGAACTGACCATTCACAATAAAGAAGAGCTAGCTCATAATTTCACTATCGCTGCCTTTCAGCCTCCGGAAGAGGAAAGAAGGGAAGGGAGGGCTGAATTCCCCGATGATAGCTGGATAAGCTTTTCCTATCAAGAAATCGAAGTAGCCGCTAATTCTGAGGCCAATGTAACGGTAACGCTAGCTATACCTCGAGAGCAAAAATGGGCAGGCGGGGATTGGGAGACATGGCTGGGAGTCGCTGCCGAATCCAGTGACCTGTTGGCTGTAAGGTTATATGTTCGCCTCTTGGTATCCACAAACCCCGCAATGGGAGCCAGGTCCAATGCAGGATTGGTCGCTGGGATTGTCGTGGGCATAATACTCCTTGGCTATGGTGGCTATTATTACTTCAGGCGCAAAGCCAAGCCCGAATGACCGTTAAGCTTCAGCATTTTTGGTTTTTCCAGTTGATTGCTGAATGCTAATAGCTGTGTGCTCAAGATGGAGATTGCCACGCCTTCGGTTCACAATGACAAAGAGGCAATACTGAGTATGCAGGCGTCATTTCCAGAGGGTCATAGTACTATTTTCTACTGCAAAACAGTACTGATAGGTGATTCCCATGAACCTGGCTGGCTGATATGCTAAAGATACTAGGGCGACATGCTGTAATAAATAGAGGCGACATGAAAATAGCTGGTTCCATCTCTCAAAGTTATGAAACTAAGCTGGTCGAGAAGCTGCGCTCGGGCGACAGCACAGCCAGGGAGGAGTTCTATAATATTTATAGGAACAGACTCTACTCTCTGGTATTGGAACAAGTAGGCCGAGACGAGGCCGTAGCTGAGGATTTGGTTCAGGAAGCATTCCTTGCTGCCCTGAGTTCACTGGATAAATTCCGTGGTGACAGCCAGCTTTATACCTGGCTGCGCAGTATCGCATTTCACAAGATAAATGACTTTTATCGTCGCCAGGGGCGAGAGCCTAAACCTCAGGAAGCGCCCCCGGATTTTGATGCCATGAAGCAGCTAGAGCAAACCGGGGGCGATGAACCAGCGGCCCCTCACTGTGATGGAGTTCGAAGAGATTCGCCAGTCAGTTCACTAGGCTTTGGAGGGCTTGCTTCAGGATTATCAAGAAGTGCTGGTATTGAAATACCTCGAAGAGATGCCCGTGCTGGAGATAAGTCAGGTTATGGGTCGTTCACCAAAGTCGGTTGAGGGATTGCTGGCGCGGGCTCGGAAGGCTATGCGCGATAACCTGGCGGAAAACAACCACGAATCCTGATTGTAGCCTCCCGCATAATTTCGGTACAGAATCCCCTCCAGATTATATAGCTGTTTTATTTTGTTCTAGCTTCAGATTCAGATTTGTCTTAAGTATCCAGGGAATTCTTCACCTCCAAATTCTGTAGTGCAGCACTTTAGGGTCGTGCAGCACGAGGCTGAAGCCTCAGATGTCAAAGTGAAGCGATTAGGTATTCCTGACGAATTCGTAACCCATGGAAAGCAAGATTTTCTTCGCTCTCTCTACCATCTGGATGCTCTGGGAATAGCCAAGGAATGTGCTGATTTCCTGGCTCACGTCCAGGCAAAGGTGGAGGAAGAGTTCCGCCCCACTATCCTTTAACAGTAGCTTCTAGATCAGACCAACCCTGCGAATCTCTTGGCCCAATTATACTTACCTGCTAATATGATACTACGTGCGGAGGTAGGTTCAGTTTAATATTGAACCTAAAACCAGCAGAAAACAGGCTGGAGGTGACAACTGACTCTGGTCTGTTTGTTTTTATCTTCTATAGCCATTGACACCCTTTACCCCAGTGTTATAATCCATATCAAAGGAGGTGGATTATGCTACCACTAGCAGCACGAGATGTATATGAGGAAATCTTAGCGCATATAAATAAACTGAGTGGCTCATACCCAGATTGGTATTGTGGTATCGCATCTAATTGGGTAAATCGTTTACTTATAGAACACAAAGTTCCCAAAGAAGGTCATCCTTATATTGCCCGCCAATGCCATACCAGTGACGATGCTAGAGCCGTAGAAAACGCATTACTTGAACTGGGTTGCGATGGTACGCCAGGGGGAGGGGATAAAACCTCGGTTTATGTTTATGCGTATCTCAAGGGAACTATGACGAACCCGTAGATTGACCTCCTATTACCTCTGGCAACGATATTATTGAAGTCTGAGAGCCTATGGTAATCTCCAGCCTATCGCCAACGATCTTGGCTTCTGCTTTCCCCTGAAAGAATGAATTGAAAGTTGTTAGAATTTTCTCCAACATATACTTATTCTTCCTTACCTACTCCTATGGTATAATCACGAATCTTTAAAATCCTAAGCACTAAATCCTAAACAAATTTAAATGACCAAATTCAAAATCCAAAACCGGTTTGAACATTTGAGGTTTGGATTTTGAGCTTGTTTAAGGTTTAAGATTTCGGTTTTTGGATTTTCACCTCAGGCGGTGAGACCTTATTCTCTTGAGCTATTCGCTTGAGTTCATAAAGCTTGGTGATTGCTTCCAGAGGAGACATGGAATCGATATCGAGCCGGCTAATTTCATCAGCTAATAGGGAGCCTTGCGCAAAAAGAGGAATCTGGAGCGACGCTTTATGCCGAGGGACTTTGCTTTTTTTGGAAGCATGGCTCTCCAGTTCAGCTAAGACTTCCTGAGCTCGGACGATTACCGATTTGGGCAGGCCGGCTAGCTGAGCCACGTGGATGCCATAGCTCCTGTCGGTGCCCCCGGGGACGATCTTGTGTAGAAAGATAACTTTGTCCCCTTCCTCCGCCACCGCCACGTTAAAGTTTTTCACTCTGGGCAGGATACCAGCCAGGTCCACTAATTCATGATAATGAGTGGCAAAAAGTGTCTTAGCCCCAAGCTCAGGGTGGTTATGGATGAACTCGGCTACTGCCCAGGCAATGGAAAGCCCGTCATAGGTGGAGGTGCCCCGCCCAATCTCATCTAAGATGATAAAGGAGCGAGGGGTAGCGTTATTCAGGATATTTGCCGCCTCAGTCATCTCCACCATAAAAGTGGATTGCCCGGCAGCTAAGTCCTCCTGTGCGCCAATGCGAGTAAAAATGCGGTCAACAATTCCAACATTCGCTGAATCGGCAGGGACAAAGCTTCCTATCTGAGCTAAAAGGATGATTAGGACTACCTGCCTGAGATAGGTAGACTTTCCCGACATGTTGGGGCCGGTGAGTATAATAAGCTGATTATCCTTATTGCATAAATAAGCGTCGTTAGGAACAAAATTATCGCTGCCTATGCTCTGTTCTACAATAGGGTGGCGCCCTCCCTTAATGTCAAGGACATCCTCGTTGGTCAGCGTTGGGCGGACATAACCATGACGCACTGCGACCTCAGCAAGGCTGGAAAGGGCGTCAATTTGAGCGATGGCTCTGGCGGTGGCCAGAATTTGCCCCCCCACAGCGCTTATCTGCTGGCAAAGTTGTCGGAAAATGGCAGCCTCCAGGTCAGCGATCTTTTCCTGAGCATTGAGAATCAGCGATTCATACTCCTTAAGTTCGGGGGTGAAGAACCTTTCCGCCTCCGCTAGAGTCTGTTTACGAATATAATCAGAAGGAACTAAGCTGAGGTTAGCCCGAGATACCTCGATATAGTAGCCAAATACCCGGTTGTAGCCTACTTTTAAGGATTTAATCCCTGTACGCTGTCTTTCCCTTTGTTCCAGGCCAGCCAGATATTGTTTAGCCTGCCGGGAATTGCGGCGAATTTCATCCAGCTCAGGGGAGAAACCTTCCCTTATCACACCACCTTGCTCCAAATCCCCCGGTTCATCGGCAATAGCCCTGGCGATTAAGTCCACGATGTCGGGGCAAGGCTTAAGTTCGGCGCTTAGCCAGTTTATGGCGTCCCCATCTGCCATCGCCGCTTTCAAGTCCGGCACCTTCTCTAAATTAGACCGAAGCGTTATCAACTCTCGGGGCATGACTCTGCCACTACTCACTCGGTTAACCAGCCTCTCCAGGTCAGCGATATCTGCTAAAAGAGAAATGACCTTTTGGCGAGCCAGACTACCTTGATGAAACCAGGCGACTGCCTCTTGCCGCCGACTCAAGATGGCGAGGTCCAGAAGGGGATGTCCCAGCCAATTCTTGAGCAGCCTGCCACCCATGGCTGTCTTGCTCAGGTCAATGACGGAGAGGAGGAAGTTGCCGGTTTCTCCCCACCTGCCGCCCTGAAAGAGCTCCAGATTGCGGATGGTCTGGCCATCGAGGGTCATAAAGGAATCTGTAGAGTAGCTAGCAAGTTTGCTTAGCTGGGGCAGGTTTCCCTTTTGTGTTTCCTTGACATAATGTATTAATGCGCCTGCGGCTCTTATGGCTAAAGGCAAGCGGGCGCAGCCATAGCCCTCCAGGCTAGCCACGCCGAAATGTTCCAGCAAAGCTTCCTGGGCAATCTCTAAATCAAACCAGTAGTCATCAAGTCGGCTTATGGTGAACGGCAATTGAGCATAATCTTGGGCACCTTCGGGAATAAGAACTTCGCTGGGCTGAAGTCGCTCCAATTCAGGCATGACTCTTTCAGCGGGAAGCTGAGTGGTGGCAAACTCGCTCGTGCTTATATCAACATAGGCGATTCCCGCTTCCTCGTCTTCAACAACCAGGCTGGCCAGATAGTTATTGCTCTTACTCTCAAGCAGATTAGGCTCGACCACCGTCCCCGGCGTCACCACGCGAATGACGTCCCTCTCCACCAGTCCCTTGCCCGGCGGGCTAAGCTGCTCGCAAATGGCTACCTTATGACCGCGGTTGATGAGCTTAGCCAGATAGTTATCCAAAGCGTGATGAGGTATCCCTGCCATGGGCACCCTCTGCCCCTTGCCCATCTCTCGGGAGGTCAGGACAATGTCTAGCTCTCGTGAAGCGACCTTGGCATCTTCATCGAAGGTCTCATAGAAGTCGCCAAGCCGGAAGAAAACGATAGCTTCAGGGTACTTCTGCTTAACCCTGAGATACTGCTTTCTAAGAGGCGTTACAGTCATCTATGTTATTTTACTAGCTCTTCAGGGATATATAAAGCCGAGCGAACATTGGGAGAGAGGGTTCAACAAAAACAGCCAGAGGATTATAATACTGAGGTATCAGGGGAGTTAAAACCGGCATCTTCTCTATTAACAATAGAAGGGAAATTGGTATATACTGAGGTTAGGTGAAATAATAAAGGATCATAAGAATACGCGGAAGGAGGTGAATAATGGAACTACCTGCTTTTGAAATAGAGCAAAATAGGAAAAAGTTTTACGCCGCTTGCATGTTGGCTGAACAACTCTGTGATGAGAAAAAAGTGAAGGCTGATGCGTGGTCGCCAGATAATCGTGAAGGTTACCAAAGAAGACTGAGTACGATCAGGGCTAGGTTATTTGCTAAATACATTGCAAATCCAGATAACATTTCTCCCCCGGCAGTCTTGTTAAGCGTCCGAGAATCTGTTGAATTCAGATCCAAAGATGGAAAGTATGGAATTTTAAGCATACCCGACAGCTCGATCTTATATGAAGTAGACGGTCAACACAGAATCGGAGGCCTAAGGGAGGCCATAAGGAGGGACGAAATTCACTCTGATTTTGCTTTACCAGTTATCATCATATGCCCCGTAAAGCTAGGAAAAAAGGAGGCAGCGAATCCGCGTTTTTGTGAAGCTAAACAGTTTGTTGTCATAAACCGTACACAAAAGACAGTTCGATCCGACCTCTCAGACAGATTTATTGCCAGACTCACACCTGAACAAAGGCAAGAACTTGGGGTGTTAGGGGCAGTAGAGACGCTGGAGAGAACCCAAGCAGCTGTTCAAATTGCAGATAGGTTGAATCATAGAGCAGGGTCTCCATGGGAAAATAGAATTAAGCTCCCGGGTAAAAGGGGAGGCAGCGTTAGCCAAAGAGCGTTCACAAGCTCCTTGGAACCTGTCCTCAAGGATCCAATACTTAAAACTCTTGCGATCGATGAACTCATTGATGCGTTAGATCAATATTGGACTGCTTGGAGGAACTTTTGTCCGAGGGCTTTTAAGGAGCCACAGAACCATGTTATCCAGAAAACTATAGGCTTATCAGTTTTACATGAACTCTTTATAGAAGCCGCAAAGTTGCTCAAAGGTCGTCGTAAGGATTGGACACAGGATAATTTTTATGAGGCTCTAGACAAAATGACAAGAGGAGTTGGCGATGAATTCTGGCATTCTCGTGGAGAAGCAGGTAGGGGTGGGAGTAATAAGGTGGTATTGAGGAATCTTTCAGGAAGGCTTCGAGCGAATTTTCTGGCATGTAATTGGAAGTTTTAGATACTTTGATTCTAATTCGGGCAATGAGATAGTGTTTGGATGGGACGCAGCCGGTATTGCAAATACTGGATCAATTGCATTGATTGAGCTAGAGCTAGGAGGAATTTCAGACTGGCATATTCAAACCCACCTTTGTAGGCTTGCTGTGATGATAGCCCAAGGTACTCCTGTTGAGAGACTTGTGTGGGTTATTGATCGAGGAGTTTTTCAATCTATGAAAAATCAGGTTAATTCATGGCTCGCATTTCTTAGACCAGTTTGTAAGGTATCTCTGCCTGATATGGAATATAGAACTCCGAGTGGAGAATTACTAGAATAGAAGGAGAACAGGGACCACTATCAGCCTTAGTCTTTGGAACATGAGCCTCCAGCAGATAGGTATTCGGCCACTTCGCCTAACAGCCTGTTTGCGGTTCGCTTCGCTTCCTCCAAGTGCCCCTTGAGGCAGTTTGCAAGCACATAAAACATTGGGCAGTTGGGCATTGAGCTAGGGGATGAAACCTTTATGGTATAACAACTGTAAATAAGATGAGTTGCTTATAAGGGTAAGAACGAGTCTTTTGCCATGTTAGAGGAAATTGAAATTTCTGTTGAGGAAAAATTTCGGGAGGGGGTGGACGAGGGCTGGGTGAGGAGGATAGCTCAAGCTGTCCTCAAGGCTGAAGGGGTGGCTCCTCCCTATGAAGTGAGCCTGGTTTTCACCGATTCCGAGACGGTGAAACAACTTAACCGAGACTACCGGGGGGTGGATGAGCCTACGGATGTGCTTGCTTTCTATATGCTTCCGCAAAAGGAAGTCGATGATTTCTTCGCCCTCCCTCCCGATGGCGTAACTCGCCTGGGAGAGGTAATCATCTCCTATCCTCAAGCGGTGGAACAGGCCAAAGAGCAAGGGCATTCACCCGAAAAAGAGCTGGCATTGCTGGTTATCCACGGGATACTTCATCTTCTGGGCTACGACCATGAAGAACCCGAGGAAGAAAGCAAGATGAGGACAAGGGAAAAAGAGCTCTTGGAGAAATGCTTGTTCTGGTAGTATAATTATATAGTATCCTGCATAAGGTCTTGTAAGGTTGGTGAGGCGTTTATTTTGTCACCCTGAGCGCTAGGGAAGAGTCTGGATTCCTCCCCTTCACTTTGTTCAGGGTCAGAATGATAATAAGGAGCCACCTAATATAGGCACAAGCGGGATTTAACCCGGGGTCTTTGAAGTGCAAAACAGCGCAGAGGAGGTAAAAGATGGCTAAATTCGTAATGCTGACGACCCTCACTGATGAGGGAAGAAAGACTATCACGGAAAATCCTGGAAGGATCAAAGAGGTCAACAAAGAAGTGGAGGCAATGGGAACGAAGATTCTGGCTCAGTATGCTCTGCTAGGGCCGTATGACTTCGTGAACATTTTAGAAGCTCCCAGTAATGAAGCAATATCCAGGGTGGCGGCAACTCTGGGGTCAAGAGGTACGCTTCAAACTATGACCATGGCTGCTATGGATGTTGACGCTTTCATTGGCAGTCTCAAGAAGTAAAGGTAACCGTCGGTTACCCGCTTGTGCCATCAACTTTTAAGGCTGATTGGGATTTGGCATTGAAGCGCTAATGACAAAAATGTAAAACTGCTCAGGTCTCTGGATTTAGGGTTTAGAGATAGTTGAGAACTATGGTTTGTGTGGTGGTGGGCAGGGACGATGAAGTAATCGAGAGTTTGGGCTTTGCTTCTAGCTCCCGAATTCTCATTTTATCCAGGAATTTG
>JBAUEM010000062.1:0-14171 GCA_049678605.1 Dehalococcoidia bacterium | reverse complement strand
CCTGTTGTGTTAAGACTCTTGATGCCGAGGAAGTTGAGACTGAGCTGGTTCGGGGTTGTCGGCCGGGTCGACGATTTTTGAGCTTACGCCCAGTATTCCTCAACTAGCCAGAGGACATTCGCTACATTTTTCCTCATCGGCTTACCCTCTGGGCAATGACGGTTACATATTGTACTTCTTGAATTGCACGAAATGACGAAAAGTGCAGTGCAGTGGAGAAGGAGTCTTATTACTCCTCGAAAGCCACGAGGTATTCGTTTGATGCTTTTGAAGTAGTCACGGTGTGCTACCAATCGTTCCTTCGGTGCTATGGCCAATTCTAGCCGGCACCTTTTTTCTTACCATAACAGTGACAGTATAGCACCTGACTATAAGGCTGACAAAAGTAAGGATATCGAGAGAGAAATAAGAGATATGATTAACATAAACATCATTTACCGCTCAAGCGATTCGGTATGATCTATCTAGTGATCCCCTTTTTAGCGAGCCATTTGCCATTCCAGGCAATTCGGTATCTGCCCTTCGTTTCAATTTGTGAGCCGTAAATATCAGGTGCTCTAATTCTGGTAAATCGCTTGACTTGTACGGTAGCTACCAAGTTGCATGGTTGGGCTTTGCCGGGTTACTCGTTGCCGGTATGATCAGCTTGGTAACCACACCTTCAGTTGGCAATGAAATACGAATCTGTAAACGGAAACATTGAGAACACACAATCGAGTAGACAATACACAAAGGGTAATTATTTTTGCCTACAAAATTTCATGGTAAGCCAAAGGCCATTGAAGAACTGGAGGTTGTAAGGAGGTTTTTCCCACCTCCCCCTTGTTGTAGAGACTGCTGGAAATTGCTGGAATAACAATAAAGCATGGGCGGGCTCTGCTAGGGGAAATCAAGGTGTTGCAGGACGTTTTAAGCTTTTTCTGCCTAGCGGCTTAAATTACCTCCAGCCCTCCGGTTAGGGGAGCCCTGACTGAAATCCGGCAGGTGGCATCTGGCCTTTTACTATGTGTTTTGTCTGACATTGAACACTTGCTTGTTTTGATCAGTAAGTCACAATCTAGCGAATTGTATATCCCGTAGCCAGTGAAGTGGTTCTGAGATTTAGCCAGTGGTATAGATTTACGTAAGGCAAAGGAGTGGATAAGGTTGCCGGAGACTTTGGATGGATGGTCACGCTTTCTCTGTAAGTAGCGAGGTTGATTCAGATATGCCTAAGTGCTATGCTAGGGTAAACACGAATGAGTTATGTCCTTACTGTAGAGAGCTTTGATAGCCTTGCTTCTTGTTGGGCCAACCCAAGTAATTCTTTAAGATGGAATTCGCTCTTTGTTTTGCCTGCATGGTTGAAGGTCTGGTGGGAGGCGTTTGGCTCCGGGACTGAATTATGTCTGCGCGCAGTGTGGCAAAGAGAAGAAGTCATTGGCATTGCCCCGCTTATAGTGAATAAGGGAGCGGCTTCCTTCATCGGTAGCACTGATGTCTGTGACTACCTCGACTTTGTTGTTGCCCCCGGAAGGGAAAGAGATTTCTTTAGCGTCCTGCTTGATGATTTGAGAGAGAAGGGTATTAATCACTTAGACCTAAGACCTTTGCGGCCCGATTCTACAGTACTCACTCATCTAGTAAGTATAGCCCAAAATCGAAAATACGATGTTCTTTATCAGCAGGAGGAGGTCTCCCTAGAACTGGATTTACCCTCTACCTGGGAGGAATATCTGGCAATACTGACCGCAAAGCAACGCCATGAAGTTAGACGCAAGTTAAGGCGTTTATGGGAGGCAGGTAACGTAGAACATCACTGTGTTGAGGCCAGCCAGGAAGTTGGAGATTATCTGGATATTTTTTTGAAGCTCTTTTCACTGAGCCGGAATGAGAAAGTCGGCTTCATGAATTCCAAGATGGAATCATTCTTCAGGTCACTGGCTAAGGCTATGGCCGAGATTGAGCTGTTAAGATTCGGTATCATCAAGCTGAATACCCAACCGGCAGCAATAACTATGGGTTTTGACTACAATGACTCGCACTACCTATACAATAGCGCCTATGACCCCCAATTCAACTCCTTAAGCGTAGGATTGCTTTGCAAAGTCCTCTGTCTTAAAGAGAGCATTGAGCGTGGTAAAAAGAAATGGGACTTTCTTAAGGGCCGAGAAGCGTACAAATATCAGCTCGGTGGTCAAGAAATACCCCTGTACTGCTGCCAGATAACTATCAAGTAACAGCAACGGAGAGGAGAGCACTTTGATGCCAGTTAACCAACTGAGAATAGCTATGCTCAGTGCCCATAGCTGCCCGGTAGGGAATCTAGGAACGAGAGATACTGGTGGTATGAGTGTTTACATCAGGGAGCTTGCTCATGAGTTGGGCAAACACGGGCATTTAGTGGATGTCTATACCCGTGTGCATGATCCTAAAGACCGCCAAATCTATGAGTTTGGCCAGAATGCACGACTTATTCACCTTAGAGCAGGCGAAGACGAGGAGATACATAAACTAGCCGAGTACTCCAATCTTCCCGAGTTTACCTGTAATTTGGAGAGTTTCAGGAAGCATTGCAACCTCCAGTATGATTTAATATTTAGCCATTACTGGCTTTCTGGGTTGGTGGGGGAATATTTGCGAAAACGGTGGAATGTTCCACATATCATGATGTTCCACACGTTAGGTGTTATTAAGAATACTATTGGTGTTGGAGAGAATGAGCTTGGACTTCGTATTGAGACGGAAAGAGACTTGGCCCAAAACTGCCACCATATTATCGCCCCAACAGAGAGAGAAAAGGCAGAGCTTATCCAGCACTATGGTGTTTTGCCAGAGAGAATTGGTGTTGTGCCTTGCGGAGTAAATTTGGAGCAATTTAAGCCTATGGGCAAAGAGTGTGCTAGGCAATATCTGGGTTTTGGTAAAGATAGCATTATTCTGTTTGTGGGTAGAATTGACCCATTAAAGGGCATAGATAAGCTAATAAAGTCCATATCATATCTACAGGATATTCAAGGCCTAAGGCTGGCAGTAATCGGTGGCGGTGAACATAGCCAGCATGAAATAGAACAATTACGGGAACTGTCCTGTGATCTCAATACACAGGATTCAGTTACCTTTCTGGGTTTGATAAAGCATGAGCAGCTGCCTTATTTTTATAGTGCAGCTGACGTTTGTGTGGTTCCTTCCTACTACGAAAGCTTTGGACTGGTAGCTTTGGAATCACTAGCTTGCGGCACGCAGGTAGTGGCTACTGACGTAGGTAACCTTAAAAACATTATTCGCCAAGGAGAGACAGGGTATGTGATAACAGACAATGCTCCCCACCGCCTTGCTGACAAAATAGCCTTGCTTCTTTCCAGGCCAAGGGCAAATACAAAATCTATCATGTCAATTCGGGCATCAGTAAGCAGATTTAGTTGGTCAAATATTGCTGAGGCAATTATTAAGGAATGCCAACTGGTGTTGTCTAACTACCTTGCCCCTGTGCCCTAATTTATTACCTTTTCATACCAAAAATTACTTGTCTGAACCTTAAAACCAATGGATTTGTAAAGAGCACAAGCTACTTTGTTCTCACTGTCCACGGTCAACTCGGCAACCTGTAGGCCCTTACTTTTAAGGCGGGCTAGCCCAGCCAGTAACACTCTTTTGCCTATCCCCTTCCCTCTGTAATCTGGGTCCACCCCAAGCATAAAAATTGGCCCTTTCCTTTCGCTAGCAGCTTCCCCCTCACAGATTATCCCTGTCCAGCAATAGCCGATGACTTTATCTCCCTCACAGATGAGAACTATATCCTCCGGGGAATAAGTACTTAAATTGGTACGATAGGCTATTTCTTCTGCAGTATTGGGATTGAATCCCCAGGTACCGACAAAGGCACGATTCTGAATTTGAGTCAGCTTGTCCTCTTCGCCACGCCGTAAATAACGGCACTCTAGAGGAGGCTGATTAATACTTGGGCAGCGAACATCAGCAGTATCCAACCTTAATTCAAGGAACCGTCGGACAAGGCTAAAATCCAGCCCGGGCAGCACCCTTTGGGCAACTATGTTGTCCTCTCTTATATTTACATGGGCCACTTTGGCTCCCATTTCCCTAGCACGGTTTGCAGCATAACTGAGAAGCCTTGTCGCTAGACCTCTTCGGCGGTGCTCAGGTTGCACCCAGCAGTCAAGAATAACCCGCCCAATGCCTAGCTCTGGTTTGACATTCATGCGGCCGACAATATCCCCATCTATCTCAACAACAAACAGGTCTTGTTCAGGAACGTAGTTTGGTCGACCTAAGCGCTCAGCAATGACTCGTGTTGAAATGTAACGCCCAGTCGGCTCTAGTTTTTCAGCCTCAATGTTTAGTAGGACATACTTACCAAAATCTTGAGGCTGATAATTTCTAATGATATAAGGTAAATTACTGATTCCGTTTGCTGGCATCGTCAAGCTCTAATTGTATCAGCCTGAGGAATGCTATACAATTACTACTCGGTATCTTGAATTAAGGAGGCTGAGTTAATGCCCAAGCCAGCTCAGGTGATGGTGGTTACGCCACATCCAGATGATGCTGAATTTGGTGTCGCTGGAACTGTAGCCCGCTGGACAGCTGAGGGGAAGGATGTCATCTATGTGGTATGCACCAACGGTGATAAAGGCACCAACGACCCTAATATGAAGCCGGATGAACTGGCCAGAATCAGAAAGCAGGAACAGCTGGCTGCCGCCAAGCTACTGGGGGTGAGAGAGGTCATATTCCTGCACCATCCTGACCAGAGTCTGGAAGACACGCCAGAATTCAGGAAGGAGATTGTGCGCTTAATAAGGATGTACCAGCCAGAGATAGTGGTAACAGCCGACCCTTACCGGCGTTATATTTGGCATCGTGACCACCGAATCACCGGCCAAGTTACCCTAGACGCCGTTTTCCCCTACGCCAGAGATTCTTTTGCCTACCCTGATTTGTTAGAGAAAGGGCTTTATCCTCATAAGGTGAAGGAAGTATTACTCTGGGGCTCAGAGGACCCAAATTACCACTCCGACATTACGGAGACCTTTGATATCAAAATTGCTGCCCTGCGCTGCCATAAGAGTCAGATAAGTAGTAACCCCTCTACAGGACTGGAAGAGCAGTTGAGGGAGCGGTATAAGATGTTAGCTCAAGGAAAGGACTATGAACTAGCTGAGGCTTTTCATCGGGTAGAAATATGGCGGTAGCGTACCTCCCTCTATAGCTGAGCTATGATGAAAGCCAAAGCACATCGCCACATAGATCAGGATTATGAGGGCGGGAGGAAAAGACAGTGAATTCGTCTTTCGCCTTCTTTAACACGGTAGAATCACCATGCCCGGGGTATATCTGAGTATCGTCCGGCAATGCAAAAATCTTCCCAGTTATAGATTTAATTATCTGCTTGAAGTCAGTCGGTGACGTTGTCTTACCCGGTCCCCCGGGGAAGATGGTATCTCCCGATAGCAAGTAGCATCCAACCCTAAAGCATAAACTACCCAAAGTGTGGCCTGGTGTGTGAAGGACTTCAAACTTGAGGTATCCAAACGAAACCATATCGCTGTCATTTAGTAATATCGCTGGTGGTGATCGGAGATTCCTTGCATCTAAAGCATGAGCAGCTAGAGGAACTTTCAGTCTAGTCCGTAATTCAGCAAGGGCACCGATGTGATCCATGTGGTTATGAGTCAGTAATATGTATCTGGGGCGAGTGCTCTTCAATCTGTCTATGATTGCGTCCGACTCAGCGGGGGCATCTATCAAGACGCTATCTCGGGTTTTTTGGCATATTACAATATAGGCGTTAGTTTCGAAGGAACCTAACTCAAGCCGCTCAATTTGAATAGCATTATCTTCGGCTACAATTGTCATTGTTCATCATTCCTTAGTTTGCCCATACCTTTTTGATTATATCACGAGGTGAGCAGGATTGAACATTAGGGCGGTTTGTTACTCAGTAGGGACCGTCGTGTTTAAGCGGACTGCTACGTCCTGCCTATCAACTACTTTGATACCGGCCCGCCCGAAGCCTGATTATTATTACATTAGGAGATGGGAGATCCCATCTAACACATGTTTGACACTTGGAGGAGGTCAATACTACACTTCATGCTGATACAGAGTCAAGACCGTCGTACAACAGGAGGGATATCTTCAATGAAAAAAGTACTGATCATATACCATTCCCAAAGCGGCAACACCGAGGCCATGGCCAAAGCAGTGTCCGAAGGCGCCAACGCGGCGGGCGCCGCGGTTGTCCTAAAGAGGGCCGTAGACGCCAACGCCGAGGATATACTGGCCTGCGACATTGTGGCTATCGGCACGCCTAACTACTTCGGCTACATGGCAGGGCTGGTTAAGGACTGCTTTGACCGTGTCTGGGCTACCATCCGAGATAAGGTAGGAAACAAGCCTTACGTGACCTTCGGCAGCAGGGGTGGCGGCGGGGCGCAAGCTTTGGATAGTGTGGATAGGATCTGCGATGGTCTTAAAATGATTAAAGCCTTTGAAGGCATCCTTGCCACCCGCAAGCCAACGGAAGAAGACCTGGCTGAGTGCAGGGAGCTAGGCAAGAAGCTGGCCCGGCTAGAGAAGACAGAGAAGCCACAGAGGATAGAGGAACCGCGACTGTAATGCGCCGGACGATTGCCTTACGATAACAACAGGCGCCTAATCACATTGCGCAAAGCGAGCACACGCAGCTAGTTTGTTCACGAGATAACATTAGTCCAAATTGTTGCCGCACGAACGGAACAATGCCAACAGTACTTTGTGTAGGACCTTTTAGTCTAGCAAATGGTTACCAAGCTATCCATTCATCTTCTTGGATGAGACTTCGGGTAGCACTCCGTCCATTTGAAATTTGCATGCCGATGGGTTAACCTGCAACTACTAGAAATATATGGACATCCCTTTCTCAAGATGGCACCTGGCAATCGAAAAGCGGAGGTCACGCAGACATTTCGATCCAAATCTACCCATAGCACCAGAGGCCCTGGCAACTCTGGACAATGTCTGTAACCAGTTCGCTCCATTTCCCCACGCTCGGTCACGTCTTGTAACTGAATCGGCAAAGAGCGTTTTCAAAGGCGTTATTGGAAGCTACGGTAAGATCAAAGACGCCCCGGCGTTCATTGCTTTTATTGGAAACATGGATGATCCATTTGTCCAGGAGGAGGTCGGCTACACAGGTGAGGGAATCATCTTAGAGGCGACAGCTTTGGGGTTAAATACGTGTTGGGTTGCCGGCTTTTTCAGACCGGAGATCGTGGCCTCTCTTATAGAAGTGAGCAACAAAGAACGGGTACTGGCCATAACTCCAGTGGGCTATGCGCGGGAGTTTGAGTCATGGGAGGAGAAGTTGATGACCGGCTTTGGTCGGTCACATAATCGTCTAGCACTTTCTAAGCTGGTTAGAGGCTTGCCAAGGGAGAAGTGGCCCGACTGGGTAAACATATGTCTTGAAGCTGCCAGGCTCGCTCCTTCTGCTGCGAATCGTCAACCATGGAGGTTTGATGTACAAGATGATAGTATCACAGTCTTCGTAAGGACTAGGGGGCTAGGGTTCAATGTCTCTAAACGTTTGGATTGCGGTATTGCGATGCTGCATCTGGAAGTAGCTGCTGTCGACTCTGGTTGTAAGGGGGAATGGGAATTCTTACCATCTCCACAGGTAGCCAAATTCAAGATTCGTTCCTAAGGTGTTCTTCTGGAGTTGACGCTGGGTGGTAAGTAACAGAAGCCTGTATTGTTACTCAGTTGGACAGAAAGCCACTTCGTTCAAGGCAAAATAACCTCCGCCGAGCCAGGGAAACAGGGTTCGCAAGTTTTTACGCGTCTCATTCATATGCTATAAGCACAATGGATTTGCCAATTAACAAAAGCTTGAATGAATCTCGTGAATTCTCTCTTATAGGGCATACTGAGTAGGAGGATTAGATGGCGGTAATCCCTCAAGGTATCGACGCTGACTGGCACGAAAGTCATCTGCGAATCCAAGTGATGAATATTGGCCCCGTGCCAAGGAAAGAGCTCTTCAATCGCGTTCGCGAGCAACAGGGCAAAAAGGTCGTGCTCGGAGAAAAAGGAATAACGCATTCAAGGCGTGCATATAAATACTGGTTGGATGACCTCATAGATAATCAGATAGCCATTGAAGGCGAAGGGCAACCACGATTAACAGCTTTGGGGAAATGGATTGCGAATTCGCAAACAGGCACGCTGGAGGACAGATATCTTTTCATTTGCAATCTAACCTGTCTTGATTGCAGAAAGAAACACGGTCGTATAGTTGTTCTCAAGCTAGAAAGAAGTGCAGCAATAACCAACTCAGAGGGGAGGGTTTTCATGGACACACAATGTCCTCGATGTGGCAAATCGGAGAATCGAAGAGGTGTGCACGAAGGCTTTTCTGTAGACCAGTTTATTCGTTTTTATGATCAGGCTATGTCAGAGCTGCGCAAGACAGTCAGAAACATGCTCGAGGTTATCTTGCCTGAGTTACCTTGACGGTTACCTGCCGGGGACTATCAAGGAAATCAACATTACACCTTTCATCGGATTGTTGTGCATTGAGAATCGGCAGGCGAAGTGGCTACGCTCATACCCTAGCTCGACCTAGCGATTTCTGTCTACCCCTACCAAGCTGGAAAAGTGCTGTGATTGCTACTATGATTTACTATGATTGGCACTATGATTGACTGCTATGATTACCTAGGACTGCTACCATGATTTTCCGCTATGATTACTACTATGATTCATCACCAAAATCGCACTAAGATTGGCTGTGACTGCAAGCTTTTTTCCAGTCCTGATAGTAACGGTAAGCTGAGTTCGGTTTGATGCCCAACGCTTTCACTTCGGAGTCGCCCGGTCTTTTACCTTCGTCAAATAACCGAAAAGCCCTTTCCTTCATGCTGTCTCTTCTTCCAGCCTTCTCTCTAGCTGGTGGAATTTTACGTTTTACCTCCAGCTCGCCAAGTGCAGCCTTGACGATATTGCCCACCTTTTCAGTCATAACGCCCATGCCAACCATCTTGTCGATGCTACCGATACTCTTTAGATACTCGACGAACTTATCTGGCACGTCAACTTCTTCCTCAACTCCTTGAATTCTATATGTAGTGACACTGTCCGAGGCTGCCAAAATTGTGCATCCGTCAGGCCTTGTCTCACCGTTGAGTAACCCCTTCAGGAGAACTAGGGGGATACTTTCCCAGAATACATAGCCATCGAGATCCTCAGGTCTAAGAATCAAGTAATGATAGGCAAGAAACCTTGGCTTCTCTAATAGGGCCAAACCATTCCTTTCTTCTATCCATGGTAAAAGAAACTCGTATTCGTCGAAGCTTCTCTTCTCTGGCCCCAACCAGACCTCTGCATAAGCGGCGGCAAAAATATCAAAGCTGAAATCGAGAGACGGCACTTCTTCAAAACTGTAGCTTGCTGACGGCAATGGGTAATAGCGCCTATAGTATTGAGACGGAAGAACGATAAACTGACGGAAGCCCTCCGGGCGAAGTTGCTCTAATCTCTTGTTGGCCACGCTGACCAGAGTACCATCAAAATTCATTTCATCCTCTTTAGAGAGGACATAATGAAAGTTATGATTGGTATACCGCTTATCCTGAATTTTTGCCCGGAAATAGCTTGCTAGGTCTCTCTGTTTATGGTCAAGTCGAGAGGTCAAGTTCACTATTTCTTGATTAAGGCGATGATTGTATTCATCGGCTGCACGTATAGCCTGCAGTTTTTGTGCCTCTTCCTTCTTGCGCTCTTGAATCTTCTTTAACCACCAGCTATAGTCGAAAGTGCTCACGTCAGCCAGGTATGCTTCGCCCTTTTGTAGGTATGCATCTATAGCTTTTCCGACGGCTAGTGTGAACTCATCTTGTTCCTTATCGTTCAGATATTTCTTGGCGTCATCAACTGGCGGATTTATAGATACGAATGCAGCACACCATCTATCTTCGTATTCCTTCTTCCGTCGTTCCGCCTCAGCTCTTTGATATGCACTTATTATCAACGATTCAACTCGGGACATCGGGTCAATAACCCGTGTGTCATAGGCATATGGGAAATAGCTATCTCCAGTATCCATACAGCCGGACAGCCACCTTGTTATATCAGTCAAGCATTTGTTAAATTCAACCCTCTCGCTGTCATGTAGATAGGTATTTAGATCTGTTCTAATCTGCTCTATGCTGAGTTGGCGTAGCTGCGGTGCTTTGCTCAGAATATGATCCTGCCAATCATTGAAGCGCTTTAGTGCGTGGGAATTAAGCCTTCCCTTATCTTCGGATTTTAAGCTCAGCATTTCAATCAATTTGACCTCCACTCAATCTCTGGCTATGATTTCTAAAAGGTCAAGGCAAAGGCAAGCGTGAAGGTTCTTGCTATTGTACACTGTGGCCCACCAAAGGGGATTCGCACTGATTCGTCGAACTGTATCATTATGCTGTATCGCTAAGCTGCGGTGAGATGGCTGGCTTCCATGATAACATCCGGTCTTTCATTACTTCAAAGTTCGGACAGATAGGATATGTATGGAAACGCCAATAGCGATTATGACCAGAATCAATTTTAGTACAAGAGTCTCCACCGCAAATGCGACTGAAGCTCCGATTGTTACCCATAGTAGGGTAATGGTTACGACTTTTACCCTTAGTGGAATCCCTTTTTTCTCTAGATAGTTCCTGATGTAGCTTCCAAACAGTTTGTTATTCAAGAGCCAGCCGTAAAGCCTTTGCGAACTTCTCGCGTAGCATACAGCAGCAAGTAAGAGAAAAGGAGTGGTAGGCAATACTGGCACAAATATTCCGATAATTCCTAGCCCCACACAAAATGTTCCCGCAGTAACTAGCAATATTCGAAGCCAGGTTTGTATTGCCGGTGCATGGTTATCATTTTTCATAGAGAAGCCAACTGTCGCTTGACAAAACGCTCTATTATTTAGCCTTTTGCTACAAATTCTCCGGCACATGACAAATGTTGGCGAAGTTTCTCGACGTGGCATTTGCCTGAAGTGATTAAGTCGAACAGAACCGCCAAGACCGTCTTAAGCGCAATGGTGGTCCCGTCCCCTCACCACCTGTTAAGGTTTCAGATCTTCAGCTACAGCTCTTCCCAACTCCTTGTTGGCTTTAGTCAGGTTCTCGATCACCCGCTTTTGTATCGGTTTATCAATGTGCATAAGATCTGCGATAAGGTTATCCACCAGATGTTCTTGGTCCATCTTACTGAGGGAAAGATATCTCTCTTCTGCCTGTTGGAAATCATTCGTTTTGCTTATCTTCTGGCGAGTGACTTCTCCTTCAATCCGGTATACACGCGGGGTACCCTCTTCGAGAGCTTCCCCGGGCATACCACCACCCAGACTATTAGGCTCGTAGTTAGCCGGACCGCTGAACTGACCAATCTGCATGGCGCCATCGCGTTGATTGTTGTTGACCTCTACAACGGGTCGGTTAACAGGAAGTTCCAGGTAGTTCGGCCCCAGCCGGTGGCGCTGAGTATCGGTGTACGAGAATGTTCGGCCTTGCAGCAGCTTGTCCGCCGAAAACTCGATTCCAGGAACAATGCTTGCGGGACAGAAAGCCGCCTGCTCCACTTCGGCGAAGAAGTTGTCTGGGTTACGGTTTAGCACCATTTTACCCACCGGCATCAGAGCAAACTTATCCTCAGGCCACGTCTTTGTGGGGTCCAACGGGTCAAAATCCTGTTTCAATTCGTCAGCGATATCCATCAACTGGACATTAAGCTCGTACTCAACCTCCTCACCTCTGGAGATAGCATTGTGAAGGTCACGGGTAAGATAGTCGGGGTCGGCACCGGCCAGGCGGGTCGCTTCATGACGGTCGAGGTTCTGCACCCCCAGTTTCGGTTTCCAGTGGTATTTCACATATACCGCTTTGCCTTCGGCGTTCACCCAAACATACGTATTGACGCCAAACCCCTCCTGCATACGGTAACTTTTCGGCGTGCCGCGGTCGGAAAAAAGCCAGGTAATCATGTGGGTTGACTCTGGTGTCAGGGATATAAAATCCCAAAAGCGGTTATGTGCTGAAGAGGCTGATGGTATATTGGTATCTGGCGCACCCTTGAAGGCGTGTACCATATCAGGGAACTTGACGGCATCCCGGATGAAAAACACGGGGAGATTGTTGCCAACCAAGTCGTAGTTGCCATTCTGGGTATAGAACTTGACGGCAAAGCCCCGGGGGTCTCTTACCGTATCTGAAGAGCCCCGCCCTCCAGTGACAGTCGAAAACCGTACAAACACAGGGGTTTTCATTGCTGGATCCTGAAGAAATTTCGCCTTGGTATAAGGCTTCATACTCCTGTAAACCTGGAAATAGCCATGGGCCCCTGCTCCTTTGGCATGGACAACCCTTTCGGGAATGCGTTCCCTGTCAAAATGAGCCATCTTCTCAATAAATTGGACATCCTGTAACAGTACCGGGCCGCGTTCGCCAACGGTCAAGGAATTCTGGTTATCAGTAACGGGTACACCCTGATTCGTTGTAAGGTGTCTTTTTTTCATGATACCCTCCTCCTATTATTGTATCGGTGAAAATATACTTTTGTTCCGAATGTCAGTTCTAGCCGTCTCCCTTATATTCTATTCTTAAGATAATCTTAGGTGTTGGTAGCGAAGTTGTCAACACTACGTACTGTGAATCGCCATCGCAAATGGGACACTTGATGGAAGTGATGTTAATGGGGAGTAAGAATAACAATCCGCTAGAACGCCCGACGTTTTTTGAGACTATTTAAAAGGATTTCGGTACGATAGAGTTGGGGCCTCCCCCGTCTCCACCAGGAAATTGATAACGCTAGCATTTTACCGCTAGTGTTTCTTAATTTGGAAATCATGCAAATTGAGCGAACCCCCGTTTCCCCGTCCATTTGGAAGAGTTTTGTATGACTAATGTGCTAATGGTTAAAAATGCAATTATGTGCAATCAGGTAACAATATACTTTTTTGTGATCATACAAGAAATATTGCTCATGCTTCCTGTTTACGCCACGTCCATGCATACCAGATAATGAACAAAGTACACGCAACTTCTATAATTATTAAAAATAAATAATAAGGAGGCGGCACTCCACCAAAAACCATTGATAACAAAACAGCAGCAGTATGTATTGCACCTACGATTATGTTTGCCAAGCGATTTGCTCTATACTTCAATATCCGGGACAGGAGAATCATAGCAATCGCAGTCTCCATTAATATTACGCCTCCCAATAACGTTGCTAGAGTAATTTGTATACCCTCTACGGATCCTGTCATTATTTTCTCTAGCATCCCAGGTTCTAATAATGAAGCATAATCCGCATAAAGATAATTAAACATTGCAAATATCCATAATGTTGAAAGTATTACTTTCCTATCTTTCATTTCAATTCCTCCTAATTTGTTAGGTTTTGTTATTATGTTCCACAGTTATGACTACATGTCCCTTTTTGTGTCCTTTTTCAACATACCGGTGGGCCTCGACCATTTGTTCCAGCGGATAGCTCCTATCTATTACCGTTTTTAACTTTCCCGCTTCAACAAGCTCTTTGAGGAAGATCAGGTCTTCCGTCTTTACCTCGCCTCCGGAATCCTTGTTGACGTTAAGGTAGATTCCCCTCTTCTTTAGAGCCTTTTTACCCCGTGAAGACCGAAGTTTGTCTACGGCGTCAAAAATAATATCGTAGGTCTCACCGCTTTTGCTAAAATCCTCTTTGGTGTAGTCAATTACCTTATCGGCTCCCAGAGATTTCACCAATTCTAGATTCGTGGTACCGCATACCCCGGTAACTTCCGCCCCGAAGTGCCTGGCAAGCTGTACCGCATAGCTACCTACACTTCCGGAAGCGCCGTAGATAAGAACTTTTTGCCCGCTCTGGATATTCGCCTTTCTAAGAGTTTTCAACGCCGTAATTCCTCCGGAAGCAGCGCCAGCGGCGGCTTCCTCGTGGGTCATGTTGGACGGCTTTATGGCCATCACCCCTCCTTTTGCCCCTCCCCCTTCCTCGGGCAAACACTTGTACTCGGCATGAGCGCCGAAACCAAAACCGGTGAGCGCAAAAACCTGGTCGCCTTTCTTGAATCTTTCTACGTCTTTACCTACCGCTTCAATCTCCCCGGCTAACTCCATTCCCAGTATGCTTCTTTTTGGCTTTCGAAGACCTAAATA
>JBAUEM010000061.1:0-38593 GCA_049678605.1 Dehalococcoidia bacterium | reverse complement strand
GTGAGATGATTAATTGAGAAACTCTAAAAAAGGAGGAACATAAATGAAAAAAATATTACTTATATGTCTGGCGCTGGTCCTGGCGCTGGGTTCTCTCGGCGTGGCCGGTGCCCTGTGGTCGGACTGGTTGTACATCGATGGTTATGTCGAAACCGGTTACATCGGTGCTGAATGGAGCGTTGAGGCTGTTTACGATAATGAACAGAAGGACTTCAGCTATATAGACGCTTGGTGGTCCGGTGACACCATGTATATAGATATCTATAACGCCTATCCGAGCGTTACCTACACCGTCGAGTGGAACATTGAGTGTACCGGCAGCGTGCCCATTCACTTCGACTACCCTTGGTTCTTCGGAGATCTGGGACCCGAGTACCTTACATTCACGGACATGGCGGGCGTCCCCATTGATTGGCCAACGGTACAGCTTCATCAAGGTGATGTATTGTACGGGTTGCTCACCGTTCACCTCGACAATAGTTTCGAACAGGATTCGTGGTACTACTTCTACATCGAGCTTGAATACGGCCAGTACAATGAATTTCCAGACTAAGGACTGTGCGGGGCTAAACCCCCGCCCGTCCCCCGATTACTAGGGAAAAGAGACGATAAGGGGGAAAGATGAAATGAAAAAGATTGGTTTACTTTGTTTAGCCTTGGTCCTGGCTCTGGGCACGATGGGCGTCGGCTATGCCCTGTGGTCGGATTCGCTGTACATCGAGGGCACAATAGAAACCGGCTATCTGTGCTGGGAGTGGACGGGTGTCTCGACAACGGACGTCGGACCGCCTTTTGGTGCTGTCATGGACCAAAATTGCCGTCCTGGGTTCGCGGGACCACCGCCCTATTATTGGTGGTCAGGCAAAGATGTGGGCTACACGAATGCCGAAATAGTGGACCCTCACACCATAGAGCTGACAATGGTTAACGTTTACCCCTGCTACTTCGTAGCGGTAAGCGTCTACGCCCACAACTGCGGTACGATACCACTCCACTTCGAGCGGGTCATCATACGCAGTGACTACGGTGAGCACATCCTAGACTGGATACAGGCCGGCAGATACCCCACCGTGGAGCTTGACCTGGACGGGGATGGTTTCCCTGACATCGAGTTCTCGTGGGGCAACCATATCGGGGACCAGTATCACCCGTGCGATGACAGCGGCGAGATAAGCTTCTGGATTCATGTCATGCAGCCCGCTCCGCAGGGTGCGGAACTGACCTTCCAGATAATCCTGGAGGCTGTACAGTACAACGAGTCGATACACCCGTAAAGCCAGACGAGTGAGCACAGGAGGGGGGTGGGCAACCCCCACCCCCTCTCCTTGGCAGGGGAAGAGGCAAAGGTCTATAATGGCCTTTACCCCTTCCCCTGGGAAGGAGAAACAAGTGGCGGAATTGCCTTTGCGGCATCTCCCTCCTTTGTCGTTGCGAGGAGCCGAAAGCGACGAAGCAATCTGGGCGGGGAGGCAATGAGATTGCCGTGCCCCGACAAGTCGGGGCTCGCAATGACGAAAAGCGAAGGGCCTCAAGATTGAACGGGAAGTAGAAATCGAACAGCCTGGCATAGAGGAAAAGTGAGGACCTTAGTAAAATGAGAAGGAAAAGAAACAGGTTTTCCCGGCTGGGGATGCTGTGCATAACGCTGCTCCTCGCCCTGTGTATCACGGGTGTCGGCTATGCCGCCTGGACGGACGAACTCACCGTTGATGCGACAGCAAACCTGGGCTATGTTGATGTAGTACTGAGCCCGGGTGCGTGCTCAGAGCCTCAGATTACTTGCTCTGTTAGTGCCCCTCATACCCTGGTCGTTACCCTTACGGCTGCGCCGCCCGGCACCTATACCTGCGGTTTCACCGTAACGAATACAGGAACAATACCGGTAAAGATACAGAGCATTGCGATATCGAGCATCCCGGCCGGAGTGGAGGTGTCTGTGTCAGGAGTGACGGAAGGCACTCAGATAGAGCAGGCTGGCGTCTACCCTGACAGTTTTGACGGAGCGGTGATTGTTACCGTGCAGGAAAGCTGTGAGGGGACATTCTCGTTTAGCGTTGCCTTCTCATTTGTCCAGTGGAATATGTATATTTAGTGAAAAGAGGCTGGTAACAAGGTAAGATTATGACGAGATTGAATGGACTGAAGAGACAAATCAGGATGAGCAGGTGGCTGATCGTAGCTCTGGCGCTGGTGCTGGTTTTCGGCAGCGTGGGCATTAGCTACGCCAGAATGCAGGGCGGCCCGCAGAATAAAGGCGTGGTACCGTGCTGCTGTGACCCTTTTACCTGGGTGGTCTCCAACGACGATGGAATTGAGGATAGCATTAGTCCCTACGGGATTATCGACCCCGGCGATGACGGCGGCGGTACCAGCTACGATAGATGGGGTGCCCAGAGCAGCGACGACCCCTCGGAACCGCAGACTACGGGCACCGAGTGCGACAGGTACGATAAGGACGTGGCACGGACCACCGCCTGGATTTCAGAAGACCAGCAGGAAATCACCGTGCTGGTAGAAAACGCCTATCCGTCTTATTACCCCACTGTCTTTTTTGCACTGGAGTGTCCCGATTCGGGTCTGGGAACCATTACAGATATTATCATTGACAACCCTTATCCAAGTGCGCTCGATGTCAGTATCAGTGGAATATATCCAGGGCAGTTGATACCACAGGATGGGGAGGTGACGGGCGCGGTGCATGTCCATGTCGAGCAACCGGCTGCTCAGAACGCAGTCTACACGTTCAGAGTCTCAATCGCCACCGAATGCCAGGTCATAACGTGCGGCACAGCTTATGCTTACCATGCTGATTATGCCACGTGCTTCCTCGACCTGGGCTTTACAAAGTGGGGCTGGACCAACGGCCCGCTGGAACCAGGTTCTTACGAATTCCAATTCTGGGCGGGTGCCGCTCACTGTGATACCTCAAATGGCAGGCTGGTGGGGCAGGTTACCGTCGACTACGACGGCTCAACCGCGGTGGTTACCTACCAGATGTACGAAGGCAATTGGATGACAGCGACGCACCTGTATGTGGGCAGCAACCGTCTGCCCAGCGACAAAAAAGGCAACGAGACAGTTTCACCCGGCCAGTACCCATACAAGCATGACCCCCTGAATAATGTGACAACAGACAGCTATACGGTGACCGGGTTGTCCGGAGATATCTACGTAGTTGCCCACGCCGTGGTCTGCTGGTTTGAATGACTTAGCCGTCATTCAGCGGCGGAGTTCACGCAATCCCATTGCCTCACACACCCGGCATTGCTTCGGCACCGTTCGACATGCTCGGGGCGTGGCAATCCTCAACCCCAGCAGCCCCACCGAGATTGCTTCGCCGCTTCGCTTCTCGCAATGACAGAGAGGAGAAGCCTGGCAATGACGGAGAAAGGTAGTTGGCAATGACAGTCGGGGAATTAAAGCGCCTTGACAGGCCTTCAGTTTTTCCTCCACAATGGTTCCATCATGGATATAAGCCTTAGAGACGACCCGAGATATAACTTGTGGCTCGTTTTTGGTCTGCTTGCCGCCATATATTGCTTGATAAACCTGGTACTGGCCCGTCTCCCCATCGACTCATTCTACAGGACTTACGTCGTTCAGCCCGTACTCTGGGGACTCCTGGCCTGGGCAATACTGGTCCTGCCCAAGTACAGGTCTGCCGGCGGATTAAGGCTCAAGACTACCATCATCCGGCTGGCGCTGATCATCGGTTTTTTCCAGCTAGCGCTCTATGTCATCGGCGGATTCTTCTCCAGCTTTGGTAAAAGTCCCTATTCCTTCACTCCGACTGGCATCCTGATCAATCTGGTATTTGTCGGCTCAATGCTGGTAGGCATGGAGCTCAGCCGGGCCTGGCTCATCAACCGCCTGGGCAGGAAACACACCTTACTGGCGGTTGCCTTCGTGGCCGTGCTCTACACCCTGCTATCCATGCCGTTAGCCCGCATCACCGGTCTCAGGCCGGAGCTTGCATCCATCGCTTATGTGAACTCGACCGTCCTGCCGGTACTGGCTGAGAACATGCTGGCGTCATTTCTGGCCCTGCTGGGCGGGCCGCTGGCTGCTATCGCCTACCGTGGGATACTCCAGGCGTTCTGGTGGTTCTGCCCTATCCTCCCCAACCTGCCCTGGGCATTCAAAGGGCTTATCGGCGTGGTGGTGCCCATCGTCGGGCTGGTGGTGGCAAACACCATTCGCACTTCCCGGCCAAGGCACAGGCAAGCGAGACGGGAAGGTGAGGGCTCTCTGGCCGGCTGGGTCGTTACCACGATTGTCGCCGTAGCCGTAATCTGGTTCGCCGTCGGGTTGTTCCCGGTGCACCCGACCACGGTGATCGGCGGCAGTATGAGGCCAACTCTGGACGTCGGCGATGTGGTCATCGTAGTCAAGGCGCCAGCGGATACTATCAAGCCAGGCGATATTATCCAGTTCCGGGAAGCGGAAGGGATTACCACAGTACACAGGGTGGTCGAGATTCAGGAAACAGAAGGGAATATGGTTTTTGTAACCCAGGGCGATGCCAACAGGGCGCCGGATACCGACCCTGTTCTCGCCGACAACGTCGTAGGTAAAGTGATTTTTAACATTCCCAAGGTGGGCTGGGCAGCCATAGCGGTCAAGGGACTCTTCGTAAGATAGCTATGAAAGAGCAAAAGACAAATCCTAAGTACAAAATCCCAAGTTTTAAACAATGTCAAAATCGAAAATCCTAATGACCACAACAGTTTTGAATAATGTCATTGCCAGACTTTTCCTCCCTGTCATTGCGAGGGGCGAAGCCCCGAAGCAATCTCGGGGGAGGTGCAATGAGATTGCCACATCCCGACAAGTCGGGGCTCAGTATGACAAGAAGGAAAGGGCTCGCAACTACATCAATCTGGATTGACACCGTGGTTTTTACTCTCTAAAATAGAGGTACAAAGCTGATGAAAATCTGGAAGGCGTTTGCCAGGTCAAGAAGCATAAGAATAACTTGCTTCGTTCTTGCTGGTGCTCTGCTGGTAGCCTCAATAGTTGGGCTCGGGTATTCCGCGGGGGCGCCAGCCGAGGAAGTGCCTGCGACTAAATACGAGCACAGGGGACATTTCGATTACACGGTTTTCCTCAAGCCCAGTATTCTTTACGGTGATGTCATACTGACCGAGGAAGAAGAGGAGGAAGAGGCGCCGATAGTTTTCTTCCGGGACATCATGACAGAGGTTCGCCTAGCCTTCAGCTACAGTTTTGATTGTAGCCAGTCGTTGTCCGGTGTTACCAGTAAGGTGGTGGTGTCAATAATTGCCGAAAACCCTGGCGTGTGGCAGAAGGAAATGACGCAGTTGGAAGAGACCCATGAGAAGAAAGAGTTCAGCGTGGACTTTCCTTTGAATCTCAGCCACCTTGACAGCATAGTCAATGATATTGAGAATGAGATAGGAATTGTCGGCCGCGAGAGACAATTCATCATCAGAGCTGTGGTCACTACCATGGCCGAGACTACTCTAGGCCAGATTATCGAGGACACCTTCAGCTATGAGCTTCCAACCATACTTACGGCTAAGAAATTAGAACTGAAAAGCGACCTTGAGGATAGCAAAGAGGGTTACAGAGAGGGAACAAGGTATGAAGCGAGAGGCCGCTTTGATTATGAGGTGTCTCTCAAGCCGAACAAGCTTTATGAAACAACTGTGCTCAGGTCGGAGCCCTCTACTACGGCGGAGCCACCGGCACCTGCCCAAACTCTGGGCCCGGGGCTGGTGTACTTTCCCGACATAATTGACAACATCGAGGCAAGTTTTTCTTATCGTTTTCTCTGCGATAGACCGATAAGCGAGCAATCACAGGAAGTGGAGATCACCGTCACAATAGAAAACCCGGGAAAGTGGACTAAGAGCCTTGTCGTGCTGCCCAAGACAAGTAGAAATGGCAGCTTTACCATGCCCTTTTCCATAGATATACAGTATTTCGCCAGGGTGGTTGATGCCATTGGACAGGAGACAGGTGTTTCCGGCACTTCCCACAATATGACGTTTAAAGCCGATGTCCGCACCGTTGTCCAGACCGATGTGGGCACCATAAACGAGGTCTTTACTCAGACCTTGGGAGCTACGCTGGAGGAAAATACCCTCACCTTTGATAAAGAGCTATCCCGATCTCAGTCGGGCACCATTGGCGGGGCTACGACATCGGAACCTGGCGGGGAAGGTCGCTCGAGGACACCCTGGATTATTGGTCTTGTGGTAGCCTTGCTGGCTCTGGGCTATTTCGGCTGGAGCCAAACCCGACTTAGATTGGCGCCGGTTAGTGCTGGTGAAGCTGAGGTTGCCCGGGGTAGAAAGAAATATAGGCAGATGATGGTGGACGTTGAGGAACTGCCCGAGGTAAAACCAACTGAGACAGTTATACCCCTGAATTCACTGGATGATTTGGCAAGAATCGCCGATGACCTGGTTAAGCCCGTACTCCATCAAGCGGAGAAGGAGAGGCATACTTATTGCCTTATTGATAGCGGCGTAAGATACCTGTACGTCGTTGAGACTCAAAAATAGAGCTAACTCAGAGTGTTGAGTGAAAGTTTTTCTCATGGTCAGGGTATTTGATTGTAATTCTCGCCTTACTTTCACCCCAGAAGCTCTACCAACTTCTGAGTCCTCTGTGGCAAGTCCTATCGTGTATGTCTTCAGCACACGCAGCAAGGAGCGGAGAAGTAATGCCGGAAAGACTGAATAGTTCTAGAAGTGCACAGGTGACTAGCTTGCGAAAGGCGGGCTTAACCTATGCTGAAATCGGTCGTAAGTTAGGTTTAACCCGGGAGCGGGTAAGACAAATAGCCAAGGCGGAGACTACCGCAAAGAAAAAGCCAGCCCGCGGTGACCCCGATGCCCTACTGACCACTGCCGAAGCAGCCGAGCTTCTCAATGTTCATGTCAATACAGTAAGGCGCTGGAGTAATAAGGGGATATTAGAGACATACCGGATTGGGTCTCGGGGTGACCGAAGATTAAGGCGGAGAGACGTTGACAAACTGCTACGGAAGAGTCGTCCTGCTGACACCACCTAATCACATGACCATGATGAGCAGATGAATGACGAGCGATAGTCCTTGGCTGCGGTTATTTTGAGGGCTTGCCTTTGTCAGTTAACTGACAAGTGTTGGTGCAGTTCTCTATAATTCAACTTACCTATGAGCGCAGAAGATGCCCCTATAGTTTCGTTTCTTAAGGGGGGTAATGCGGCGGCGGAAGCTCTTGCCCAGTCAACTAGCAGCCGATTTAGGTATTAGTCATGCTACAGTAAGTCGCTGGCTTTCCGGTAAAGATATTCCTTCTACCAGCTCTTGTCGCAAGTTGGCTGAATACACTGGTGTGCCCCTGGAAAAGGTCCTCTCCATTGTTGGGCATCTACCGAGAGTAGCCGAAGCAGCGCCTCCGAAGTGGCCTGAGTTTCGTGAGTATGCTCAACAGAAGTATCCTGATGAATTGGATGAAGACTTGATTACGATGATTGAAAACCTGATTGAGCGACGAAGAGCGAGAAGGTATAATGCCAAAGGTTCCTAGGTGGGAAATTGAGCTGTGGTCTCATGTAAGCAGTGGCGACGGTATGTGTTGCCCATTACGTAACTGCTGCCAAAGGAGATTAGAACCTGTCCTGAGCCCTTCGGCTTAGCACCCTCACCTTAATCCTCTCCCGTCAAGGGAGAGGAAATCGGCTAATCATGCCAGAAAAGGTGATGCGGGTGGGTTCCCCCTCCCTCTAACTCCCCCCCGCCAGAGGAGGGAGTATTATAAGGGATTTTGCGCTTAATTCAGGGGGCTTTGACCTGGTATTTGGCTTTGCCTTCTTCGTAGAGGTCGCCGCCGTAGATGTCGTTTACTACCGTAACAGGGAAGTCCTCCACCTCCAGACGGTGAAGGGCCTCAGCGCCAAGTTCTTCGTAGGCTATCACTTCTGACCTCTTGATGCTCTTGGAAACTATGGCTCCGGCACCCCCTATTGCCCCCAGGTAGACCGCCTTGTACTTCACCATGGCATCCTTGACAGCACTCGACCGCGAGCCCTTGCCAATCATTCCCTTCAGCCCTTCGGCAATCAGGCGAGGGGCATAAGCATCCATCCGACCGCTGGTGGTGGGACCAGCCGAGCCGATTATCCTTCCCGGCCTGGCCGGGGTGGGGCTCATGTAATATATGGTTGCTCCTTTGATATCGAAAGGCAGGGGCTTCCCCTGGTCCAGAGCTTCGACCATCTTTTTATGAGCGGCATCACGGGCAGTATAGATAACTCCGGTAAGCAAAAGATTGTCCCCGGCTTTGAGGTCTTTCAAGACTTCGTCAGTTAAAGGGAGCATAACCTTCTTAGACATAGCTCTCAACCTATATTTACCATTACTCTTTGCTTTCAGCCCGATTTTTACCTCAAAGTCCCCTTACACTTTCAATCGCTTTACAGGATTGCTTCTTCACGGCGAGCGCACCAGCACTGCATGTTGACTGCTACAGGCATGCTGGCAATGTGGCAAGGGAAGGTTTCCACGTGAACCGCTAAGGCGGTAACTGTGCCACCATAGCCCATGGCACCGATGCCCAGATTGTTAACTCTTCCCAGAATTTCCCTCTCTAAATCGGCAACCTCGGGGTCAGGGCTCGGTTCGCCAACTTTGCGTAACAACGCCTTCTTGGCTATAAACATGGCCTTGTCCGCTGTCCCACCTATGCCGACACCGATAATAACCGGTGGACAAGGATTGCTACCAACCTCGTCAACAAGGTCGATGACAAAATCTACGACCCCCTGGCGTCCCTTAGCTGGAGTTAGAACAGTCAGGCGAGAACAATTTTCCGAGCCACCTCCTTTGGGCAAGACGCTGATTTTCAGCCTGTCTCCGGGCACTATATCAGTATGAATCATAGCTGGTGTGTTATCTCTGGTGTTTACCCTGGCAAAACAAGGCTGGCTCACTATGGATTTACGCAAATAACCCTTATCATACCCCTGGCGTACTCCTTCGTTGACTGCTGTATAAAGGTCTCCACTGGTTATGTGTACTTCCTGGCCTAGTTCCAGCATGACTACAGCGGCACCGGTGTCCTGGCAAAGAGGAATTTGTTCTTTTCCGGCAATTTCCACATTTTCCAGGATTCTATCCAGTACATCACGGCAAACAGGGGATTTTTCTTTTTCCCTTGCTTGCTTCAGAGCAATTATCACATCCGGGGGCAAATAATGGCAGGAATGCTCAAATAAACGGGCTACGGTGTTCGTTACGTCACCAGCCTGAATTTCTCTCATTGCACCTAACATTCATCATAGGTTCATTACTTTGACTAGCTCTCGCACGGCATTGGCTGATTTCTTCAGTGCTGCATCCTCTTCAGGGGTCAACTCGAGCTCTATTATCTGCTCAATGCCGTTTTTGCCCAATTTGACAGGAACCCCTACAACCACCCCATTGATGCCATACTCGCCCTCCAGATAGGCAGCGCAAGGTAATATCTCCTTTTTATCCAGAATTACAGCATCCACCATTTGAGCTGTGGCTGCCGCTGGAGCATAAAAGG
Organism: Dehalococcoidia bacterium; assembly: GCA_049678605.1. Taxonomy (GTDB): domain Bacteria; phylum Chloroflexota; class Dehalococcoidia; order GIF9; family AB-539-J10; genus RBG-13-51-36. The sequence continues at coordinate 29,051 of JBAUEM010000061.1, read as the reverse complement.
CACTGCCCGTTTTAAGCAAGCTTACTATTTCACCTCCACCCTTAACTGTGCGCTCCACCAGGCTATCAATCTTCTCTTTAGGCAGAAGTTCGGTAATAGGAACACCACCAACTGTACAAAGTCTGGTGATTGACACCATCATATCACCATGCCCGCCTAAAACACAGGTGGCTACATCCTTTACTGAGACATTGAGTTCTTGAGCGATGAAAGTCCGAAACCTGGCACTGTCGAGGATGCCAGACTGCCCAAATACTCTATGCCGGGGGAACTTACTTATATGAAGAGCTAACTGGGTCATGGCATCCAAAGGATTGGTCGCCATGATAATTATGCAGTTAGATGAATACTGGACAACTTTCTCGGTGACCTCCTGGATTATCTTCATGTTGGCGAGCACCAGGTCATCCCGGCTCATCCCAGGTTTACGCGGTACACCCGAGGTGACGACCACAATATCTGAATTGGCAGTTTCTTCATAGTTATTAGTTCCTATAATCTTAACGTCCGAATCGATTATGGGGGTGGCTTCCAGCATATCCAGTCCCTTGCCCTGAGGAAGTCCTTCAATTATGTCTAGCAACACAATGTCCGCATACCCCTTTTCAGCAATCCTGAAAGCACAAGTGGCACCGACATTTCCCGCACCAATTATAGAAACCTTGCTGCGCATTGTACTTGCTTCATTATTGATTCCCTTTATATTGCCCCTTCAAATATGAGGAGGAATTCAAACAATAACAGCTAAGATATCACCCATGTTTACTGAATCCCCAGGTCCGAAGTTGATCGCCTTAACCACTCCATCAACGGGGGCTGAAATAGTATTTTGCATCTTCATTGCCTCCAGGATAAGCAACGTATCACCAGCCTTTACTTTATCATCTACACTAACCAAATAGCGGATAATCATACCGGGCATGGGGGCGAGTACCTTTGTCCCCTCAACAACTGCAGCAGGTGGTGCTTTCTTTTCCTCCACCTTTGGTGGTGCTTTCATAGTTGTAGATGGTGTAGGCGAGGGAGCAACGACACTTGCACGCGGAGAAACAGTGATAGTTGGAGACCCCCCCACAGCCTCCACATCCACTTTATAATACTCGTCTTCGACAAAAACACTGAACGTTCTCACGCCAGGCCCCCTTTCGGGCACCACTTTTTCCGGTTTTTCCGACAGCTTACCAGCTTTAGCTTTGGCGATAAGCTCATCCTCTTTTTTCACTTCCTCAAGGGTCTTAGGAGCGCGGGGAGGTTTCCAATCATCAGGAATAGTTTTATCTATGCCATATTTATGTTTCAGGAAGCGAGAGCCAGTAGTGGGATAAAGAGCATAGGTAAGCACATCCTGAATATTTTTGGCAAATTCTTTAGACTCCTTCTTGGCTTTTTCCAGTTCTGGCTCTAGCATATCAGCAGCCCGGCACTCGATTGGCTCTTCACCCCTCTCGTAGCCCTTGAGCACCATTTTCTCGATTTCCTTGTTGATTGGCGCTGGCGACTTACCATAAAGCCCCCAGCAATAATCCTTGGTTTCCTTTGGGATCATCTTATAGCGTTCAACCAGGACATTCTGCACCGCCTGAACACCAACGATCTGGCTTGTAGGTGTAACCAAGGGGGGATAACCAAGTTCTGCCCTGGTCTTAGCAGTTTCCGCTCGCACTTCATCCAGCCTGTCCAGAGCATTGGCCTGCTTCAGTTGTGCCACGAGGTTCGTGGTCATGCCACCAGGAATTTGGTGCAGCAGTACTCCAGTATCGATGACCGACATTGCCGATGTGTCCAGGAAATCTCTGTATTTAGGGGCGATTTGCTCCAGCATCTGGGCACACTTGAACAGTTGTTCAATGTCAAGCCCTGTATCCCTGTCTGTGCCGTATAGTGCAACTACCAGAGGCTCGATAGCCGGTTGTGAGGAGCGCAAGGCGAAGGGAGATAAAGCGGTGTCAATGATATCAACCCCGGCCTCAATGGCCTTCAACACAGACATGGAAGCCTGCCCGCTGGTATAGTGGGTGTGGAGCTCAACGGGTACTTTCAAGTTTTCCTTAAGAGCTTTGATTAGTTCATAGGCATCATAGGGAGAAATAAGCCCGGCCTGATCCTTAATACAAATGGAGTCAGCACCCATGCTTTGGAGGATGAGAGCTTTCTTGACATAGTATTCCAGATTATAGACCGGCCCACCCATCCTTGGCTGAGTCAGTGAATAACATATAGCTCCTTGGTAGTGTTTGCCCGCCTTCTTAATTGCTTTGGCAGCACGTTCATGATTGCGTTCGTCGTTTACAGCATCGAAAACACGGAAAATATCAATGCCCACTTCAGCAGCTTGTTCCACAAAGGCATCAACCAGATCATCGGGATGGTTTCGATAAGCGACTAAATTCTGTCCCCGTAAAAGCATCTGTAGCGGAGTATCGGGCATGAGTTTCTTTAATTTGCGAGGTCTGTCCCAGGGGTCTTCACCCAAGAAACGGTGGGGCACGTCAAATGTTGCCCCACCCCAGACTTCCATGGAGTAGAAGCCACATTGATTCATTTCAAGTGCCATCCATTCTATATCCTCAGTTCGCATCCTGGTAGCCAATGTGCATTGATGCCCGTCACGAAAGGTGGTGTCACAGATTTTTACCGGGTTCTTAGCCTTCGGCCTCGTCTTAACCTTATCGGTGGTTAAATCTTTGGCCAAAATTGGGCCTTTTCCTAGTTCGCTCATAAATTACTCCTTTCCCTCATTACGAGTCCTTCGCTTCCTGTCATTCTGAGCCCCGACCTGTCGGGGCGAAGAATCCAGACCCCTTGCTAGCCTCTTCGCCTCGCTTAGGGCTTCATCTCAGGATAACAGCCAAATGTCATTACTTTAGCAACAATTCTTCTCTGCCAGAGTATTCGCATCATCTCCTCACGCACGCAACTACTCCACGAGCTTGAGACCATTACTGGCCTTCGCTGAAGCATTATCGGCCTCAGAGCCTTTTCTTCCTCTTCCATATAAGCAGCCACAGCAGCAGTAATGGCAGCTATCGTTCCCTTTTTGTTTTTCAATTGCGCCTCCGTTTAAACTTTTTCACACAGGAATATTTCCATGTTTCTTTGGAGGCCTCGTCTCTCGTTTAGCAGAGAGAAGTTCCAAGGCCCTGATTATCTTGGGACGACTCTCCTGCGGGGAAATAACTTCGTCAACGTATCCCCGCGAGGCGGCAATGTAAGGATTATATAGCAGGTCACGATATTCCTGAATCTTTTCCTGCTCCCTGGCTTCAGGATCAGGCGCAGCCTCTATCTCCTTGCGGAATATAACTGGTGTCGCTCCTTCAGCACCCATCACTGCAATCTCCGCTGTGGGCCAGGCGAAAACAAAATCAGCGCCTAAATCTTTACTACACATGGCAAGATATGAGCCTCCATAGTCCTTGCGAATGATTAAGGTGATCTTAGGAACCGTAGCCTCGGAGTAAGCCCACAAAAGCTTAGCTCCGTGTCTTATTATTCCCAGCCATTCCTGGTCTTTCCCTGGTAAGTAACCAGGTACATCGGCAATGGTAAGCAAGGGAATATTAAAAGCATCGCAGAACCTGATAAATCGGGTGATTTTATCCGAGGCATTGACATCAAGACACCCAGCAAGATGCATCGGTTGATTAGCGATAACGCCCACTGTTCTACCATTAAGCCTGGCAAAGCAAATAATGGCATTTCGCGCATAATTATAGTGAGGCTCAAGTATCTCACCGTTATCCACAATGGATTGGATAACACCCCTCATATCATAGACCTTGCTAGGCTCATTTGGTATGATGCTGCCAAGGGCAGGATCAACACGGTTTGGGTCATCGGTAGGCTTAATTAAAGGGGGGTCCTCCGTATTATTTGAGGGAAGGTAACTCAGAAGTTTTTTAATGAGTTCAATAGCCTGGGCATCACCATCACAGGCAAAATGGCATACACCACTTTTAGTGGCATGAGTCATGGCACCGCCTAGCTCCTCAGAGGTGACCTCTTCCCCTGTAACCTGTTTGATAACCGCCGGGCCGGTAATGTGCATGTAGCTTGTTCCCTTCGCCATAAATACCCAATCTGTCATGGCAGGTGAATAGACTGCCCCTCCGGCAGTAGGCCCCATAACTGCCGAGAGCTGGGGAATAACCCCCGAGGCTGCGGAATTCCGGAAAAATATCTGCCCATAGCCTGAAAGGGCATCAACACCTTCCTGAATCCGAGCCCCTCCAGAGTCATTAAAGCCTACCATGGGAACACCACACTTCATGGCTAAATCCATTACCTTGCATATCTTTTTAGCATGCATCTCACCCAGTGTCCCTCCCATGGAGGTAAAGTCCTGGGAAAAAACACATACAGGGTGACCATTTACCGTCCCATGTCCAGTAACGACTCCTTCTGCGGGGACGACAACCTTATCCATGCCAAAGAGCGTGGCTCGATGCTGAACAAACAAATCAAGCTCGTGAAAGCTGCCAGGGTCAAAAAGCAGGTCGAGTCTTTCACGAGCAGTTAATTTCCCCGATTTATGCTGCTTTTCTACCCGCTCCGGACCTCCCAAGGCTTTTATCTTTCTTTCTCTGTCCCTCATTTCCTTCAACCGGTCAGCACCCGTGCCCATATTAATTCCTCCTCACGAATCAATTTCCTTATAAAGAAAGTTATTTTAAACAGAATTCGCAACTAAGGCAAATCCTTGAGCTCACGGAGTTACCACTAAGATTTGCTGGTCTATGGTACCTCTATTTAGCGACATTGATCTCAGACTTAAAAGCTTGACAGCCTGGCCTAGAATGATATGATGGAGGGAAATTTGAAACCACAACTAATTGCTATAGATGGTCCTGTGGCAGTCGGCAAGAGTAGTGTAGGCTCACTGCTAGCAAGAAGATTGGGCTATGTTTTCTTCGATACAGGGATGATGTATCGAGCGTTTACCTGGAAGGTTCTCAAATCAGGTATCTCCATAGAGGACGAACAGAAGCTTTGTCAGTTGGCCAATACCACTAAATTTGATTTTGTTCCCTTACAGGGATGCTATCTCTCGCCCCTCATTGATGATGAAGATGTCTCCTCCAAGCTGCTTCACCCTGAGGTAGAGGCACATGTTTCCCTGGCATCGAAGATAGCGGGGGTACGCCAAACACTGATACTGGAACAGCGTAGGTTAGCCCAGCGAGGAAAGATAGTGATGGCAGGCAGAGACATTGGCACGGTAGTCTTACCTTGGGCGGAATTAAAGATTTTTCTCACCGCCTCCACCGAAGAGAGAGCCAGGCGCCGCTACAAGGAACTATTAGAACGAGGAGAGAATTCGAGCATGGGAATCGTCCTCGCCGATTTAAAAAAGCGAGATGAGATGGATATCCATAGAACCATCTCGCCGCTTAAACCCGCTGAGGATGCCATAATTATCGATACAGAAAACTTTACCCTGGAGCAAGTTGTAGACAAAATATATACTCTGGCGGTAAATCTATGACCCTCTCTCAAAAGCTTCTCTTGGCTATATGCAGACCTTTGCTCAATATTCTTTTCTCCTGGAAAGTTGAAGGGAGAGAAAATATACCTTTAACTGGTCCACTTATTTTGATAACCAACCATGTTCATCTCCTCGACCCATTTTTCCTTATATTCAACTCTCCGCGATGGATTAATTTCATGGCGAAAGAGGAACTCTTTCGTTCCCCCTTTTTGAGACCCTGGCTTCGCTGGGCTGGCTCCTTGTCCATACGCCGTGGAGGGAAGATTATTGATAAACAAAAGATGCTTAAGAGCGCCAGAGACGCATTGGAAAAGGGGTTAATCCTGGGAATGTTCCCGGAGGGTGGCAGAAGTCGCGACGGCAAACTCAGAAAAGGCAAACCAGGCTCCGCAGTTATAGCCTCAAAAACAAATGTCCCCATTCTTCCTGTCGGCATCGCCGGCACAGACAAGATTAAGGGCATAAGTTGGCTATGGAAGCGCCCTGGCATAGTTGTCAACATCGGCAAGCCATTTAAGCTACCTCCAAACTACAGCAGGATGAGCAAGTCTCAAATGCAATTATTGACCGCACAACTAATGTGGGAAATCGCCGCTCTTTTGCCACCCGAATATCAAGGCGCCTATAAAAAACATGAAGATTGAGAAGGCTGACAAGCTGGGCCTATGCTTTGGCGTCAAACGGGCCATCAAGCTGTTGAAGGAGACAGCTAACAAATATGAAGAAATAGAAACACTGGGACCTCTAGCGCACAATCGCCTGCTAGTGGAAGCATTGGCCAATCTAGGAATAAAGCCGATAAACCATCTCGACCAAGTTCAAGGCAGAATCCTGGCTATCACCACTCATGGTACAAGCCCAGTGATATTATCTGAGATCAGAGCCCGTCACATTCATATCATTGACACTACTTGTCCCATAGTCCGCAAAGCCCAAAACACAGCCAGGGAATTAGCCGAGGCTGGTTTTGACGTCATCATATTTGGGGAAGCAGAACACTCTGAGGTCAAAGGACTACTAGGTTGGACAGGAGACAAAGGTATAGCTGCCCTCAACATGAAGCAAATAGACAGGTCGGGAAAATCACCGTCACGCCTGGGCATTATCTCCCAGACAACCCAAACCCAATCTGCCTTTATCGAATTTACCAGGCAGCTTATGGGTATGGTTGGGTCTAAGATTGAGGAAATGCACGTCGTTAATACTTTATGTAAAGTAACACAGGGGCAACAAGAAGCTGCCATAAGATTAGCTCGCAGGAGTCAACTCATGCTAGTGATAGGCGGAAGTAATAGTGCCAATGTCAGACACCTTGTTGAAATATGTTCTCCTTTGGTGGAAACTCGTTTGGTAGAAACAGCAGAGGAGGTCGACAATTCCTGGCTCGTGGGTAAGCACCATATCGGTATTACTGCCGGAGCATCCACCCCAGATGAAGCTGTAGAGGAATTAATAGCCAAGCTGAGGTCTTTATAATCTTCAGCCGAGTCTATCGTCCAGCCTCCTGCCGCCAATAAGGTGAAGGTGAAGGTGAGGCACCAGTTGTCCCCCCTCAGGGCCACAATTTATCACTAAGCGATAACCCCTCTCAGCTACCCCCTCTTTCTCAGCCAGATTCTTAGCTATGATTATAAGGCGTCCGACAAGCTCTTGCTGTCCCTCAGTAAGTTCGGCCGAAGATGCAATATGAGTTTTAGGTATAATGAGCACGTGTGTAGGTGCTTGAGGCGAGATATCTCTAAAGGCCAGAAAATCTTCATCTTGATAGACTATGTCGCTAGGCACCTCACCAGCAACAATTCGACAAAAAATACATTCCTTTGCCATAATCTAACTCCTTTAACATATTACATCTTCCTGTCGTAAATTCTCAATCTCCTTCCGCGCATAGCCTAGTTTTTATAATATTTCATTAGTGTGTTCCCCAGGAAGTGGAGATAAAGTTCTCACCTTGCCTGGTACATCTGAAAGCTTGGCAGTTATGCCAATCACCTTCGACAAATCCCAAATTCTCACACCTTCCAAAGCTAACATATCTCTTCCCCAATCGATTAATTGCCCATTATGAGCTATTTAAGCAAACTTTTGCATGTTTCACCTAAATATGCTAAATTGAAATAGGAGAATTTAAACTAAAGGTGGGGGTTACCCACTTTTTTATTAAATATAAGAAATTAAATAGGAAAGAGAAGATGAAAACAGAGCTTAGGGCTGCGATTACTCAGCTTTCGGCTGAGAGGAACTTGCCTAAAGAAGTGGTCTTGGCTGCCTTGGAATCAGCACTGGCCTCGGCATATAAAAAAGACACATCCTCTCTGGAACAAGATATTTTGGTAAAAGTTGACCCTAACGCCGGCGAAATCAATTTCTATATTCAAAAGTTTATAGTTGAATCAGTTGCCAATCCAGATCGTGAAATCTCCATCGACGAAGCTCGAAAATTGCGGGCTACAGCACAAGTTGGTGATGTAGTAAATATAGACTGCACACCCAGGAATATTGGTCGTATCGCTGCTCAAGCAGCAAAACAAGTCGTTCTGCAGCGATTGCGAGAGGCAGAACACCGCATTATTTATGAGGAGTTCACCGATAGGGAAGGAAAGGTTGTTACTGGAGCAATCCAATTCATCGAACCTAAACGAATTTATGTCAGACTGAATAGAACAGAGGCGATACTTCCTTTGAGTGAACAGGTTCCTAAAGAACATTATTATAGAGGGCAGCGACTTAAATTTTATCTTCTTGCGATAGTCCAGGGGAGCAAAGAGCCTCAAATAATAGTTTCGCGCTCTCATCCCAACCTAGTACGTGGCCTCTTTGAACTGGAAATCCCTGAAATTCACAATGGGATTGTGGAGTTAAAAGCCATAGCTCGCGAGGTTGGACATCGAAGTAAAGTGGCAGTGGCAACTACTCAAGAAAACGTTGACTCTGTAGGTTGCTGTCTTGGCCCTCGGGGCATAAGACTCCAAAGCATCATCAATGAACTAAAGGGCGAAAAAATAGATGTAATCCAGTGGCATGCCGACCCTGGGGTGTTTATTTCTAACGCCCTTAGCCCAGCTCAAGTAGCAAGCATCAAAATCGATGAAGAAAGAAACGCAGCTACTGTGGTTGTCCCTGATAAGCAACTCTCTTTAGCCATAGGCAAAGAGGGACAGAATGCCAGGCTAGCAGCGAAACTCACAGGTTGGCGGATCGATATCAAGAGCGTCTCTGCTATTGAGGCGGAAAGGGCCGTTACACAAGAGCCAGAAACAGCAGCGGAAGCCATTTCCCCCGAAGTTATGGAAGGGGAGCCACTTGAAGCAGAGCTAGCTGAGGAGATTGGAGTGGAAGAGTCGGTTGAATTTCCAAGCATTCCAGAAGCTCCACCTGAGAAGCTCGAAGAAAAACATATTCGCTTTGCTGAAGATATCTTAGTGAAGGCGTTAAAAGCGGAAATACCAGACAAGGTAAAAAACGGAGTTAAAGGCAAAAGAAAGGGAAAGGTGATAAAGTATAAAAAGCAAGATGACCATTTGGTAGATGATGAGATCGAAGAGTAAGCATCTACCTCAGCGTACTTGTATAGCTTGTCACCAGATTAAGGAAAAGAAAGCCTTGATTCGCTTAGTGCGTGCTGAGAACGGAGTTGCTGGGGTAGATATATCTGGAAAGAAGCCGGGCAGGGGTGCTTACCTATGCCCTAAGAAAGTTTGTTGGGAATTGGTGCTAAAGAAAAATCGTTTAGAATATGCCTTGCGAACAAAGCTTAGTGATGACAATCGCCAAATTTTAATTGAGTATATCCATAACTTGTTGGAGGAAAGCTAAATTTGGATGATAACAAACCGGGATTGAAGGAAGACCTCCCCCGAGTTGAGCTTCCGCCTTCCATAACTGTGAAGCAGCTAGCCGACGTATTAAAAGTAGAGCCTGTAAAGGTAATTAAACAGCTCATGCGCAAAGGCATCATGGCCAATATTAACCAGACCCTCGACTTTGATACTGCAAGCATAACAGTTGCAGACTTTGGCTATACTGCTAAAGCAGCAAAAGAGCCTAAAGCTTTGCCTTCCCGAAAAGGCAGAGGAAAAGGAAACCTGTCAGTTCGCCCTCCAGTGGTTACTGTCATGGGACATGTTGACCACGGCAAAACTACCCTCCTTGATGTCATCAGAAAGACTAATGTAACTGCTCAAGAGGCAGGAGCAATTACCCAACATATTGGTGCCTACGAGGCCTTAGTGGATGGACGCAAAATCACCTTTTTGGATACACCGGGACACGAGGCTTTCACTGGCATGAGAGCCCGAGGGGCACAAGCAACTGATATTGTAATTTTGGTGGTTGCCGCTGATGACGGTGTTATGCCCCAGACTGTGGAAGCTATAAACCACGCCAAGGCTGCCAAGGTGCCCATAATGGTGGCCATCAATAAGATTGATAAACCTGATGCTAATCCCGAACGTGTAAAACAGCAGCTTACCGATTCGGGTTTGGTTGTTGAGGAGTGGGGTGGCGATACTGTTTGTGTACCCATATCAGCCAAGCAAGGACAAGGAATATCGGATTTATTGGAAAACCTATTCTTAGTTGCTGACATATTAGAACTAAAAGCTGATCCTGATAGTGCCGCAGAAGGGGTAATCATTGAGGCCAAGCTGGACAAAACTAAAGGTCCTTTAGCTACCTTTCTTGTCCAGAAGGGCACACTTGGACGAGGCGATGTTGTGGTAGCTGGCGGTGCTTGGGGGAAAATAAAAGCCATGTTTGACGATACAGGAAAGCAAGTTCACAAAGCTGAACCGTCCACTCCAGTGAAAGTCCTCGGCTTAAATGAGGTGGCAAAATCGGGAGACCTTTTTATTGTCCTTCCCGATGAGCATGAAGCACGAAGCATTGTTGAAAAACAAAAATATCCTAGGCTACGTCCCACCCTAAGTTTAAGTGCTCTTTCCAGCCAAATAAGTGGCGGGCAAATAAAAGAACTCACCATAGTTTTGAAGACAGATGTTGAGGGCAGCATTGAACCCATAAAAACTTCCGTAGAAAGGTTGGGCACAGAGAAGACAAAAGCTAGAGTCATCCATGCTGCTAGCGGGAGCATCACCGAGAGTGATGTGCTTTTGGCCTCAGCCTCAAAAGGTATTATCATCGGTTTTAACACTCCTACCTCACCTGGAGCAACACAGCTAGCTAATGTGGAAGCGGTGGGCATCCAACACTATGATGTAATCTACAAGCTGATAGAAGACATGGACAGGACACTGAAGGGGATGCTTGAGCCAACTTACGCTGAAGTGCTCGGCGGGCGCGCTGAAGTAAGGGCTGTCTTCCCCAGCAGTAAGCTGGGAAAAATAGTCGGAGTTTATGTTATGGAAGGAAAGGTATGGAGAGATGCCCAAGTTAAAATATTGCACCAAAAAAAAGTTATTTGCGACTCTCGGGTCTCCAGCTTAAAGCGTTTTAAAGAGGACGTCGCCGAAGTCTCCGCTGGCCTCGAATGTGGCTTGGGTATAGAGGCGATTGTCGATTTTCAAATTGGCGATATTATTGAATTTTACCGAAAGGAAAGAACAGGCTAATTATACTTCCCAGATAGGAGATTCAAATGAGCAGGCGAAGTGAACGAACAAGTAAACTGATCCAGCGGGAAATCAGCAGACTGCTTGAGCGTGAGGTTAATGACCCCAGACTGAGCAAGCTTATCTCAGTAACAGAAGTCGCGCTTTCACCCGATCTTAAGCATGCCAAGATATTTGTTAGCACCTTGGGCAGCGAAATAAATAATAAAGAGGAGATGCTGGCAGGCTTTAACAAAGCTTCAGGATTCTTGCGCAAGGAACTTGCGTCCCACTTAAAATTGAAATATACACCGCAACTCAGCTTTCATTATGATGATTCCATCGAGCGAGGAGCAAGGTTGCTCAAATTGATGGGGGAACTAACCACCACTGAATAGCTCTATTCGGTTTTCGCTGATATCGCTTCGAAGGTATTGACATTAGTACCTATAAATATGTAAATTGGTATATAAAGGGGATCTGCCCTGTGCACGGAACCAAGGTATTTAGAATGGGTAAGGCCTAATTCCCATAGCAAGTTTTCCGCATTTATGAAATGGAGGCGAGAATGGGAACAATAAATGTAGCCATCATAGGTGTTGGTAATTGTGCCTCTTCCTTAGTGCAAGGAATTCACTACTACAAGGACGCTAAGGAAGATGAGTTTGTCCCCGGTTTAATGCATGTCAACCTGGGAGGCTATCATATAGCTGATATCAACTTCGTGGCTGCATTTGATATTGATAAAAACAAAGTAGGCAAGGATTTAGCTCAGGCTATTTTCACTAAACCAAACAACACAATTAAATTTTGTGATGTGCCTAAGACAGGCATCCGAGTTGAGCGGGGTATGACCCACGATGGACTGGGCAAGTATTTGTCTCAAATTATCACCAAGGCGCCAGGTCCGACTGCTAACATTGTAGATATACTCAAGAAGACCAAAACTGACGTAGTGATTAATTATCTGCCTGTAGGGAGCGAAGAGGCAACTAAATGGTATGTAGAGCAAGTGCTAGCCGCTGGCTGCGGCTTCATCAATTGTATACCTGTTTTTATTGCTCGTGAGACTTATTGGCAAAATCGATTTGCCGAGCGCGGACTACCCGTTATTGGCGATGATATTAAGTCCCAGGTTGGTGCTACCATTACCCATAGGATATTAACCAGGCTTTTCCGCGACCGCGGCGTCAAGTTAGAACGAACCTACCAACTGAACTTTGGTGGCAATACCGATTTCTACAATATGCTAGAACGAGACCGCCTGGAATCTAAGAAGATTTCCAAGACCAATGCCGTTACTTCGCAGTTAGACTACGCTCTTGATCCTGATAACATCCACGTTGGTCCCAGCGATTATGTGCCCTGGCTAGCCGACCGCAAATTTTGCTACCTGAAGATGGAAGGTCGCACCTTCGGCGATGTGCCTCTGAATCTAGAGCTGAAGATGGAGGTATGGGATAGCCCTAATTCAGCCGGGGTAGTTATTGATGCCATAAGATGCTGTAAATTAGCCCTGGACCGTGGCTTAAGCGGGACTATAGTGGGGCCTTCAGCCTATTTTATGAAGTCCCCACCAATTCAATATTCTGACGAGGAAGCTCGTGTAAAAACCGAGGCATTTATCACAGGACAAGGGCAAGAAGGTCCCATCTCTTTGCCTGAGCTAGATTCGGCTGGAATTGAGGGATAAACCGCCTTTGTGCCAAAAGTGCTAACTTCAAACAACGCATCTTAAAAATAAATCTATATGTGACCTTAGTTAGTGGAGCTTACTACGTTTGATAAAGGTGGCAAATTGCCTGAGGTTTCCCTCTCCACCATGTGGGCTAAAGGTAGATTTAGCCACATGGCAGAATTTGCCACCAAAGCTAAAGAATTGGGCTTTACTCACATAGAAGCAAATGCCTCAATTTCCCCACAAATGCTTAGCGAACTTATCGAGGCCGCAGTTCCTATTTCAAGCATTCATTCTCCCTGCCCGGCAGTATTGTCATCCAGAGGAATCCCCATAAGTAGCCTTTCCTTAAGTTCTCTGGACGAGAGCGAGCGAATGGAGGCCGTTAGCTTTACCAAGCAAACGATAGACCTTGCGGCAAATGTGAGGGCCAGGGCTATTGTTCTTCATATGGGTGAAGTGCCAATTGACCTGAGTTTACAAGATAGGCTGTATAAGCTTCACGCTGGAGGCTACGCTCAAACCAAAGAATATAGCCAGGCTAAAGAAGAGCTAGTTTACCAACGCATTTCCCAAGCTCTTCCTTACCTTGATGCAGCGAGAAAAAGTCTTCAAGAGCTTAGTGAATATAGTCGGCAAAAGGGTATAATGCTGGGACTTGAGACCAGATTCCATCTTAACGAGATACCAAATATGGACGAAATGGCAGAGCTACTTAACGAAGTATCAGAAAGCCTGGTGGGCTACTGGCATGACGCAGGGCATGCTGAAGTGCAACAGCAGCTTGGATTTAGTTTGCATGAAGAATGGCTTTCACGGTTCAAAGACAGGATGGTCGGCATCCACTTGCACGACATTCTTGGCATTTCCGATCACCATGCCCCAGGAAAGGGAGACATGAATTGGGAAATGGTGGCCAAATATTTACCTCCGGGAATAGTAAAGGTTTGCGAAATCGGCGAGTGGAATGACGAAGAGCAAATGCAAGGAGTAGTCAATCTTCTTCAAAAGAAAGGGATAGTAAACTAGCTGGAAGAGCTGAATGAATTTAATAGATATTCGACGGAATTTAGCCTATCGTATTACCGATCCCATAGTCGGGATTTTGAGTAAAAGCGGGATAACGCCCAATGCTCTTACCCTTATCAATCTGGCTCTGAATATAGTTGCGGCCTATGCTATCGCTACGGGGCACTTTCTTCTTGGCGGGGTTTTAGTTTTGGTTTCAGGCTTATTTGACCTCCTCGACGGAGCCTTAGCTCGCTTCACCAAGCAAACTACAAAGTTTGGCGCTATTCTGGATTCAACGGTTGACCGCATTTCTGAAGCTGCGATACTCTGCGGTCTCCTGATTTGGTATGTACCACAAGAAGACGCCAGCTTAAAAATCGTACTTATTTTTGTTGTTTTGATCGGTTCCTTCCTGGTCAGCTATATAAGGGCCAGGGCAGAAGGACTCGGCTGGCAATGTCAGGTTGGCTTGTTTACCAGAGCAGAACGGGTTATAGTATTAGCAATAGGTTTGCTGATAAATCAGGTTTTTATTGCTTTATGTGTTCTGGTGGTCTTCGTCTTTATCACTGTAGTTCAAAGGTTAGTTTACCTATGGAAGCAAGGAAAAATTAAAGGTGATTAAGTGGCTGTTATAGTTATTGTGGGAGGGCAGTGGGGTGACGAAGGTAAAGGAAAGATAATTGACCTTTTAGCTGAGAAAGCGCAGATAGTAGCTCGTTTCTCCGGGGGAGATAATGCTGGCCACACTGTGATCAACCCTTATGGCGAGTTCCGGCTGCATCTTGTCCCTTCGGGCATTTTTAACCCCCAGGTAACCTGCATTATTGGCAATGGCGTAGCTATTAACCCAGCAGTGCTTCTTGCAGAAATAGACGACCTGCGCAATCATGGTGTCGATACAAGTCGCCTCTTTATTAGTGACCGTGCTCACCTGATCATGCCCTATCATACTCTTCTCGACGCACTGGAAGAGGAAAGGCGTAGTAAAGGAGCGTTGGGTACTACCCGCAGAGGAATTGGTCCTGTTTTTGCCGATAAAGTAGCCCGTTTGGGAATTCGTGTTGGAGATTTATTAGATAAGGATACATTTTGGGGCCGCTTGAGTGCAGCTCTTGAGTTCAAGAATATTATTTTAACAAAAGTATACCAGGTCTCACCCCTATCATTGGAAGAAACTTATGACCAATACTGTCATTATGGGGAGCAGCTAGCTCCTTTTATCCGGGAAACTAGTTCCATAATTCGCGAAGCGGCGACAAAAGGAGAGTTTGTTTTATTAGAAGGTGCCCAGGGAGCTTTACTTGACCCTGACTTTGGCACCTACCCCTATGTGACCTCTTCTTCCCCGTTGGCTGGGGCAGGCTGTATTGGAGCAGGCCTGGGCCCGAGGCAAATCGATCGTGTGGTGGGTGTGTTTAAAGCATACAGCACCAGAGTCGGGGCCGGACCCATACCCACAGAGCTCAAGGACGAAATCGGTGACTTTATCCGGGAAAAGGCTCATGAGTATGGTGCTACCACGGGAAGGCCACGAAGATGCGGTTGGTTTGATGCTGTGGCAGGTCGTTTCAGCGTTCAAATAAATGGCCTTAGTGATATAGCTCTAACTCACCTCGATATCTACGATGGTTTCCCCTCAATTAAAATATGCACCGCCTACAAACTTAATGACGAGGTCCTAACTTCTTTCCCTAGAGATGTAGCCATATTGGAAAAATGCCAACCTATCTACGAAGAATTGGATGGTTGGCAAGAATCAATAAGTGGAATTCGAAATTTTGAAAAGCTGCCGGTGGGAGCTCGCAATTATATGTCCCGGCTTGAAGACCTCCTTTCCTGCCCCATCAGCCTCGTTTCCGTAGGAGCAGATAGGAGGCAAATAATATTGGTTAAAGACTTCTTCACCCGATAACCCATCAGCCATCAGCCCTTGGGGATAGGCAAATCTACCTTATAGTTCTTTAGTGTCGCCTGTATAAGATTGGCTGCTTTCTCATCAGGCTCAATTAGAGGCAAGCGAGGTTTACCCACTGAAAAACCTACATAATTCAGAGCCCACTTGACAGGCATAGGATTGGAAACGATGAACAGGGCATTTACCAGAGGTAATAAGTGTCGGTGGATCTTGGCTGCTTCTTGAGGCTTACCGTCAAGGAACTTCTCCATCATGTCCTTTATCTGGATTCCTACTAGATGAGAGGCGACGCTAATCACGCCATAGCCGCCCAAAGCGAGTATGGGGAAAGTATCACTGTCATTGCCGCTGTAAACTAAGAAATCCTCTTTTGCTCTATGAATAATCTCAGCTATCTGCCCAAGATTGCCACTGGCTTCCTTCACGCCCACAATATTATCAATTTGGCTCAGCTTGATTACCGTATCGGCAGCGAGGTTGGTAACCGTACGTGATGGCACATTATAGAGGATGCAAGGCAAGGTAGTACTCTGGGCAATGGCTTTAAAATGCTCCCACAAGCCTTGCTGGGGTGGCCGATTATAATAGGGAACTACCAAGAGACAAGCATCGACACCAGTTTTCTCCGCTTCCTTAGTTAATTCTTGGCTTTCTTTTGTATTATAGCTGCCTGTGCCAGCTACTACTGTTCCACGGTTACCCAACGCTGATTTCGTTTCAGCGAAAAGCCGTAGTTTCTCTTTCCTGCTCAGAGCAGGAGACTCGCCAGTGGTACCCGAGACCACCACCCCATCACTACCCGAATCCAGTAAAGCTAGTGCCAGCCTCCTAGCTTGTTGATAGTCAACCTCGCCCTGAGCATCAAAAGGCGTAACCATAGCTGTTAATAAGCGACCCAGCCTATTTTTACCCCCTAAATTCAAAGAGCTTTTGAGAACCCCTGGCCTATTCATTTAAACTAGCTAAACTCCTTTTAAGGCTTATCCAACCCCTCTCTATCCCCTCCTCAGCAATTTGTACAGCATTTAGCGCTGCCCCTTTACGCAGATTATCAGCCACTATCCACATAACAAGTCCGTTGGTATGCGAGATATCTTTTCTAATTCGGCCTACAAATACATGATCTGACCCACTAGCAGCCCAGGGTTGAGGGTAAAAACTGACGGTGGGGTCATCAAGTACCCTGACTCCAGGAGCTTGAGCCAAAATCCTCCTTGCTTCTTCAGAGGTGATGGGCGAACTGAATTCTACGTTAACTGCTTCACTATGCCCAAAGTAAACGGGAACTCGGACGCAACTAGCCGAAATAGCTATGTCTTCAGCATGCAGTATCTTCCGCGTTTCTTCCACCATTTTCTGTTCTTCCTTAGTATATCCATTATCCAAAAAGACATCTATTTCTGGCAGTACATTAAAGGCTATTTGATGAGAGTAGACGTGAGGACAAATACGGCGCCCTTCCAAAGCTAACCGCGATTGATTTGCCAGTTCTTGCATGGCAGCAGCGCCACTACTCGACACTGCCTGGTAGGTGCTTACCACAATGCGCCTTATGGGATTGAGCCTGTGCAAGGGATAAAGCGCTACCACCATTTGGATTGTGGAGCAATTCGGACTGGCAATTATCCCCTTATGCCATTCTATATCCTCAGGATTGACCTCTGGGACTACCAGAGGCACTACAGGGTCCATCCTGAAAGCAGTACTATTATCGATGACCACTGTTCCAGCTTCAGCAGCCCAAGGCGATAACCTCCGACTAATATCAGCACCAGCAGAGAAAAAGGCAATATCAACATTGCGAAACGCCTCTGGTTTCGCTTTCCTAACTTCAATTCTTTGATGATTAAAGAGGAGTTTCACCCCTGAAGAATGCTCAGGGATTAGTAATTGGATGGAAGCTACGGGGAATTTACGCTGCTCAAGTACCTTAACAATTTCTTGCCCTACAATGTCGGTAGCGTCAACAATAGCTACATCGAATCCTTCCATGACTTTTCCTACAGCTTTAGCAAAGCATCCAACCCGTAAGTTAGCCCTTTGCGTTTTTTCACTTCCTTAATTGCCAGGATGACGCCAGGCAGGTAACACTCCCGACTTATAGTATTGTGACGTAAGCTTAGAGTTTCACCCGCTCCGCTAAATATAATTTCTTGCCCAGCCATAAATCCCGGCAACCTCAAGCTATGGATAGCTATGCCATCCATCTGTCCTCCTCTGGTATTGCTGAGTACTTCACGTGTAACTTCAGGATAAATGAATGGTTTACCATGCGTTTGCGACATTGCTCTGGCTGTAGCTATAGCAGTCCCTGAAGGAGCATCAGCCTTTTTATCATGATGCATTTCGATAATTTCGGCGTGGTTGAAAAACTTAGCAGCAAATTTTGATAGATGTATCGAAAGTGCTGCCCCCAGAGAAAAATTGGGTGCCACTACTGCCCCTACCTTATTGGCCTGGCATAATTGTCCAATTTCTGCCAAATTCTCTTCAGAAAGGCCTGTGGTGCCTATAACCATATTAACTTTTTGTTTAATAGCAATGCGAGCGGCTGCCATGGAAACCTCGGCATTAGTGAAATCTACCACCACATCAGCGTTGCAGCTCTTTAAAAGCGAGTCTAAATCGGAAGAAAAGGGTATCAGTTCGACAGCCTCAGCTAAAGGAAGATATTTCTGAGTCACTTCCTTTTCCACAGCACCCACTGCCTTTAACCCGGGCTCGCAAACCACGGCTTTAGTTATCTCTTGCCCCATCCTGCCTAAAGCGCCATTAATAACTACTCTTATGGGTTCCAAAAGGGAAGTCATGTTCCTTTCTCTCCCTCCAGCGGTGAAGTAATTTATGTCTTGTAATTGCCGCGTCGTTCGTCTTCACCATGTGGGTGAACAAATTTCTTCCGAGGATGTCCGGGAGCCGAGGAATCCTCAACCCGGGCACCAGGAAGACGGGAAAGTCCTTCAACTACTGCTTTGCGCGATAAATTTATTCTACCAGAGTTGTCAATCCCGATGACTTTCACCATTATCTCATCACCCACTTTAACCACATCTTCGACCTGGGGTACATGGTGGTTAGCAAGCTCGCTGATATGGACGAGGCCCTCCTTCCCCGGCAAGATTTCTACCATGGCACCAAAATTGAACAGCCTGGTCACTTTTCCAGTGTAAACCTCTCCTTGCTCCACTTCCCGGGTTAAATCCTCTATTATTTTGATTGCTTTCTGGGCTGCCTCTTCGTTTGGAGAGCCAACGATAACCGTACCATCATTCTTTATATCTATAGTTGTCTTGGTTTCATCTATAATAGACCTTATAACCCTACCCCCAGGACCAATGACGCTCCCAATCTTACTCTGATCGATCGTCATTTTATGCATCCTGGGAGCATAGGGACTAAGTTCAGAACGACTAGCACTAATAGCCAAACCCATTTTCCCCAGTATCTCCAACCTTGCCTCACGAGCCTGACTTAAGGCTTCAGCTAGGATGCCATAATCTATCCCCTGCAGCTTAATATCAAGCTGCAAAGCCGTGAGCCCACGAGCTGTGCCAGCAACTTTGAAATCCATGTCACCATAGGCATCTTCCACACCCACAATGTCAGTTAGAACAACATAGTCCTCATCCTTTCCGGTAACTAAACCCATGGCTATCCCAGCCACAGACGCCTTGATAGGTACACCAGCATCCATCAAGGAGAGGGCCGAGGCACAAGCGCTAGCCATAGATGTGCTTCCGTAAGAACTAAGCACCTCGGAAACCAGACGTATGGTGTAAGGGAAATCCTCCTCTGACGGCAATACTGGTGCAATAGCCCGTTCCACTAAAACGCCATGCCCAATCTCGCGCCTCCCTGTTGTTCCTATTCGTTTCACTTCACCAGTAGAAAATGGAGGGAAATTATAATGATGCATAAAGCGTTTAGTTTCCTCCAGACCTAAGCCATCCAATAACTGCTCCCGCCTTGTAGGCCCCAAAGTTGTAATAGTCAACACCTGTGTTTCCCCACGGGCAAATAATCCTGAGCCATGGGTGCGAGGAAGGATACCGACTTCACAGCTAATAGGACGAATTTCTTTAGTTTGGCGGCCGTCCAAGTGTCGCCTCGTCTGCAATATTTTTTCCCTCACCGCAGCTCTAAGCTGGGTTTCAAAAGTAAAATTGATTTCATCTTCAGAAAAAGAATCAACCAACTTGTCCCTTGTTTCTTCCTTGAGAGACGTCAAAGCCTTCTCTCTTTGCAGTTTCTCTGTTTCCTCTAGAACCTGGCTTAATTTCTCACCAAGTATGGAAGCGATTTGAGATGAAAGTTCAGGAGCAAGTTCCTTAGATTTGATTTCTATCTTGGCTTTGCCGCAAATTCGCCTTAGCTCTTCCTGAAGCTCAATGACCTCCTGATTCACCTTGTGTCCCAGCTTAATTGCCTCTAGCACTATTTCTTCGGAAACTTCCCTGGCACCTGCTTCCACCATTACAACGTTTTCTTTCCTGCTAGCAACAAGCAAGTCAAGCAAGCTATCTTCCATTTGGGGCAGGGTGGGATTCACAACTAAAGCATCATCTATGTAGCCAACATGTATTGCTGATATAGGACCAAAGAACGGGATATCCGATAATGTCAAGGCTGCTGAAGCGCCAATAAGGGCGCAAATATCTGGGTCATTTTCTTGGTCAACAGATAGCACTGTCGCCACAACTTGAACATCATTATGAAACTCCTTGGAAAGAAGAGGGCGCAGGGAGCGATCGATGAGCCGACTAGTTATAACTGCTTCCTCCGTAGGACGTCCTTCTCGCCTGATGAAGCTGCCCGGTATTTTACCCGCGGCATAGAGCCTCTCTTCATAATCCACTGTTAGAGGCACAAAATCAATTCCCTCTCGGGGCTCAGAGCTTACACAGGCAGTAACCAAGACAACCGTGTTGCCATACTGAACAGCAACAGCACCATGGGCTTGCTGAGCGAATTTCCCTATCTGAATGCTAAGCGCCCTACCAGCTACTGAACGCTCTAAAACATCAGACATATTATTCCTTCAAACCCAATCTGGCAATAAGAGAATGATACCGCTCGGGCGCCGTCCTGTTCAAGTAGCCCAAAAAACGCCTCCGCTTCCCTATCACCCCGTGGAGCGCATGTCGGGTGTGCCGATCCTGGGGATACAACTTAAGATGCTCCGTTAACCGATTTATCCTCTCGCTAAGCAAAGCCACCTGAACATCGGCAGACCCACTATCATTCTCCTTAAGTCTAAATTGGGTGATGATTTCCCCTTTTTTTTCCTTGTCCACTGTTATAGACTCCTTAACTTAGTAATGTCGTATATCATATCACGACAAAAAAATCTTGTATAGAAATTGACCAAAAGAGCGGGATGCTTTATAATTGGCTAGTAAAGGCAACTTTTTATGCACGAAAGTTGCGGTGTTTTTGGAGTTTACGCCCCGGGCATAAATGTAGCTCAGACGGCTTTTTTTGCCCTCTTTGCTTTACAGCATCGTGGTCAAGAAAGTGCCGGCATCGCTGTCACCGATGGCAACGAAATAAAAGTACATACCCGTATGGGCTTGGTTTCCCAGGCATTCACGGAAACCGACCTCGCTTTGCTCAAAGGACATATTAGCATCGGGCATAACCGCTACTCCACTACAGGCTCAAGCAGACCCGCGAATGCCCAGCCCATCACAGCGCAATCAGAGGGGTTGACCATTGCCCTGGCACATAATGGCAATATCATCAACTCCAAACTGCTCCGCGATGAACTCCAGGAGCGCGGCTATCATTTTCACACTAGCATTGATTCCGAAGTCATT
This sequence comes from Dehalococcoidia bacterium, assembly GCA_049678605.1. Lineage (GTDB taxonomy): Bacteria > Chloroflexota > Dehalococcoidia > GIF9 > AB-539-J10 > RBG-13-51-36. The sequence goes on along the minus strand of JBAUEM010000061.1, from coordinate 7,591 downwards.
GCCAACCTGATTTTGGCCTCCCCTGGCCAGAACTGGCAGGAAAAAATAGAATACGCCATGCATCGCCTCCAAGGAGCTTATTCCCTGGTAATCTTAACCGAAGATAAGCTGATCGGAGTTCGTGACCCCTTCGGCGTTCGTCCTCTTTGTCTCGGAGCCATTGACGGCGGATGGAGCATCGCCTCCGAAAGTTGCGCCCTAGACCATATAGGTGCCCAATTCATAAGGGAAATCGAACCCGGGGAAATTGTAGTCATTGATAGCCAGGGAGTGAAGAGTTTTAAGAAGGAAGATGGTAAAAAGGCCTTATGCATCTTTGAATACATTTACTTCGCCCGTCCCGACAGCATCATCCAAGGCAAACTACTCTACCAGACAAGGGAAGCTATGGGTAGAATATTGGCTGAAGAATATCCTGTTGATGCCGATTTCGTCATGGGTGTTCCTGATTCAGCTACTGCCGCCGGCATTGGCTATTCTAATGCCTCGGGTATCCCGTATTGCGAAGGCCTGTTAAAAAACCGCTACGTAGGACGTACCTTTATTGAACCTGACCAAAGAATACGGGAGCTTGGTGTCCAATTAAAATTCAATCCCCTTTCCCGCATAATTGCTGGGAAAAGGTTAGTAGTCGTCGACGACAGTATTGTTCGTGGCACCACTACTCCTCATGTGGTTAGTCTGCTCAAAAAAGCAGGTGCTGCAGAGGTTCATCTCCGCATCTGCGCCCCTCCTATCCGCTACCCCTGCTTCTTCGGGGTAGATATGGCGACCAGATGGGAACTCATTGCCGCGAAGAAAACTGTCCCGGAAATCAGGGGGTACCTTGGTGCCGATTCGCTGGGATACCTGAGCCTCGCTGGACTAATTCGAGCTGTAGACCTGCCCAGAGATATTTTCTGCCTTGCTTGCTTCACTGGAGTATATCCCATTCCAGTTCAAATAGAGATGGACAAACTAGCTCTGGAACTACTCCCCGAGGAGGAACTCAGTGAAATCCACCTCTAAGGAAGCTTACGCCCTTGCTGGTGTAGATGTTTCTCTTGCCAATAAAGTAAAGAAAAGCGTTGCCCAGCAAGCTCGAGCTACTTTTCGACCCGAAGTCATCGGCTCAGGATTTTTCGGCAGTATGTTCCAGCTCAAAGGATATGACGAGCCGGTTCTGGTCTCCAGCACTGATGGAGTAGGCACCAAGCTCAAAATAGCCTCGCTTTCGGGCAAAAACGATACCGTGGGCATGGACATCGTCAACCACTGCGTGAACGATATCCTTTGTTGTGGCGCCGAGCCCCTTTTCTTCCTCGACTATATTGCCACGAGCAAACTTAGGCCTGAGCAAATAGAAGCCGTCATTTCGGGTATAGTCCAGGCCTGCCGAGAAGCTGGCTGTTCGTTAATCGGCGGTGAAACCGCCGAGATGCCCGGCATATACTCCCAGGATAGCTATGACCTGGTAGGTTTCATTGTCGGAGTGGTGGAAAAAAAGAATATCATCGACGGCAGTTCCATCGCTCCAGATGACGTTATCCTTGGCCTGTCTTCCTCCGGTCTACATACCAATGGTTATTCATTAGTGCGAAGAGTCTTTGGCATAGATGCTAACCCTTCGTGCTTAAACAAATTTTATCCTGAACTAGGAAAAAACCTCGGTGAAGAATTGCTCCAGGTCCACCGTTGCTACTATCCGCAACTTAAGCCAGCCTTGCCATTGATTAAAGGTATAGCTCATATTACCGGTGGTGGCTTTGCGGGCAACATACCTCGCATCCTACCCCAATGCCTTGCCGCTCATCTTCATAAAGATTCCTGGGATACACCGCCAATTTTCAAGCTTATCCAAGAAAAAGGCGATATAGAAGAAGCGGAAATGTATCGAGTTTTCAACATGGGGATAGGCATGACCATTGTTTGTTCCCCCCGGCAGGTAGACAAGATTATCAGTATCTTGCCCCAGGCTAAATTTATCGGCGAGATAATCAAGACAGAAGAAGGGGAAAGAGTAATAATAAATTAAAGGAGGTTCTGTGCGTGCCATAATTAGTGTTTCGGATAAATCAGGCGTGGTTGATTTTGCCCGAGGTCTAAAAGAACTGGGCATTGACATATTCAGCACCGGTGGAACCAAGAAGTCTTTAGAGGCTGCTGGAGTAAAAATACATAGCGTCTCAGAGCTTACTGGCTTTCCTGAAATCCTCGACGGCCGGGTGAAGACTTTGCATCCCGCGGTGCATGGAGGCATCCTAGCCCGACGTGACCTTCCCCAGCACCTATCCGAGCTAACCAAGAACCGCATTGAGCCCATTGACATGGTAGTGGTCAACCTCTATCCCTTTGTGGAAACAGTGAGCAAGGCCGGGGTTTCCTTAGACGAGGCACTAGAGAACATCGATATTGGCGGACCAAGCATGCTTCGCTCCGCAGCCAAAAATTTCCCCTCTGTCCTGGTAATAGTCGACCCCGGGGATTACGATACAATCTTGCAAAAGCTGCGCCAGGGCAATGTAGATTCGGAATATAGGAAGTGGTTAGCCCAGAAAGCTTTCCAGCATGTTGCTCTTTATGATACGGCCATCGCCCAATACCTTAACAAAGAAGCCTTCCCCGAAGAGATGACCATAGCCTTAAAGAAGAGCCGTAACCTTCGCTATGGCGAGAATCCCCATCAGCAAGCTACCTTTTACCTTGAGCAAAACGTGAGACGAAGGCAAGACGGCCTGGCATCGCTGGAACAGCTTGGCGGGCCCGAAATTTCCTTCAATAACCTCCTCGATTTAGATGCTGCTTTAAGCGCGCTGAGCGATTTTACTGCTCCCACCATTGCCATAATGAAACACACTAATTCCTGCGGACTTGCCTCCCATAATGATTTAGCCGAGGCTTATCGACGGGCTTTAACGGGCGACCCTGTAGCTTCCTTTGGCGGCATAGTTGCCAGTAACCGAAGCATAGATCTAGCCACCGCCAGGGAAATAGATAAGACTCATTACGACGCCATTGTTGCTCCGGAATATCAGAAGGAGGCCTTGGAATTACTGGGAAGGAAACAAAGTCTGCGCCTTGTTAAAGTTGCCCCCTATCATCATCCTTCACCCTCCGAATCGTGCTTCGATTTCCGTTACATCAGAGGTGGTTTCCTAGCGCAAGCGCCAGACCTGTTAACCGAGTCGGAGCTTCAGCCCCGCACGGTAAGCAAGCGCCAGCCTTCAGATGCCGAGTTATCAGACCTGCTCTTTGCCTGGAAGGCGGTTAAGTGCATAAAATCCAATGCCATAGTTATCGCCAAGGACAAAACGTTGTTAGGCATGGGAGCAGGACAGCCGAGCCGAGTGGTAAGCGTTGAGCTAGCTTTGAAAAGAGCTGGCGCGCGAGCTAAAGGCAGCGTCCTTGCCTCAGACGCCTTCTTCCCCTTCACCGATGGCCCGGAATTGGCAATCAAGCACGGAGTTACCGCCATTATCCAGCCCGGTGGCTCGGTAAGAGATAAAGAGGTAATTGAGCTGGCAGACAAGTACAATGTAGCCATGGTATTTACCGGTGTTCGCCATTTTAGACACTGACTTGGGCAAACACAAAATCCTTTAGCTCTAAATATTTAGGAACTGGGAGTTGGAATCTGTTATTTAGAAATTAGTGCTTAGAGTTTATAGAGATGAATGAAGTGAGAAATGTTTTGGTGATGCCATGGCTAGAGTAGTAATTGTATCAGATATGTTACGTGGCTTTCTCGAGGAAGGTTATCCACTTTATTGCGGCATCGAGGCCCGTAGTATCATACCCAATATCCAGAAATTGCTGGAGCGCGAGTTAGAACAGGGCTCGATAATCTTCTATTTATGTGACCACCATATACCCGACGACCCGGAATTCAAAATGTTCCCCCCCCATTGCATTGAAGGTACTGAGGAAGCTGAACTCATACCCGAGCTTTCGCAATATCCCGGTGAAATAATACCCAAAGGAACTTTTAGCAGTTTCTACAACACTTCTTTAGACAAGAAACTGGAGGCAATCAAGCCCGAAACCATAGTCGTCTGCGGCGTAACCACCCATATTTGTGTTCTGAACGCAGTAATTGATGCCAGAAACAGAGACTATGAAGTTGAAGTCCCCGTTGATTGTGTTGCTTCCTTCGACAAAAAAGCTCACTTCTTCGCCCTGGACTATATGGAGAGGGTGCTTGGAGCCAAGCTTGTTAAACCCTTAGTTAAGATTTCTCCGCCTCGTTTCGAAATTACCGATTCATGGTTGAACGGGGAAACTGCCGACATCTATTTTCCCCGCACCGTTGAAATACTTAAGAAAGAGGGGATTAATCCCGTAGCAACTATGGAGATATTTTCTCGCCGAGCTGGTATCTTGTGCGGCATAGAAGAGGTTAAAGCTTTGCTCGCCAAAGTTCTTCCCGAGGATAATTGTGAAGTATGGTCGCTATCTCAAGGCGAGCCTTTCGACAGAAAAGAAGTAGTCCTGCGCATAAAAGCCCCTTATCAAAGCTACGGAACTTATGAAACAGCTTATCTGGGCATACTCTCCCACTGCAGCGGCTGGGCCACCGCTGCCCGAGAATGCGTTGATGCTGCCCGAGGCATTCCTGTCATCAGCTTTGGGGCTCGCCATGTCCACCCCTCAGTGGTCGGCATTATGGAATACTCCGCTATAGTCGGAGGCTGCACCGGCTGCGCCAGTACCGCTGGAGCAAAACTTGCCGGCATCCAACCCACAGGGACTATTCCCCACGCCCTCATCATTATTATGGACAGCACTGCTAAAGCCACTCTTACTTTTGACAAACATATGCCTTCCGAAGTGCCACGCATTGCCCTGGTGGATACTTTTGAGGACGAGGTCAGAGAAAGTGTAACTGTGGCTAAAGCGATGCGAGGAAAGTTACAAGGCGTAAGATTAGATACGCCTTCAGAAAGAGGTCGAGTTACTGCTGACCTGGTCAAAGAAGTTAGAGCCTGGCTGGACCTCGAGGGATTTAAAGACGTGAAAATAGTTGCCAGCGGTGGACTTGACCCAGAACGAATCAGATATTTTATCAATGAAGGGGCGCCTGTGGATATTTTCGCTGTTGGCAGCTATATCAGCGATGCCAAGCCCATTGACTTCACCGCTGACCTTCACGAAATAGAAGGCAAACCCATCGCCAAGAGAGGCAGAATGCCCGGCATCACTCCTAACCCCAGGCTAAAGAGAGTGATGTAGGTTAGAAGAGGAGCAACGGGAGCTTTAGGCTCAGTGCTCGTGATGGAACCGAGCTTTCTTAACCTCTTCCACTATCAGGGGCAATATCTCACCTGTCCTTCCCTGAATTAAATAGTCTGATATGCCTTCGTGGGTGAGCGGCGTAGGGTCAGCATTCACCTCTATTATCTTCACATTAGCCTTATGTCCAATTACATCCAGGCCCGTGACTACTCTACCCGAATGAAATCTTGCCATTCTGGGCAGATTGGCAAAAGGATAAACCACTGCTGATGTTCCGCAGATAAGCATAAAGTCACATCTCGAAGCTTCTTTTTCCGATTCCTCCATGACGTCTAAAGGTATTGGCTCCTTGAAGTGAACCACATCATATTTCAGGGCAGCACCACACTTGCAGCGAGGCGGAAGTTCAGCCAGGGAGACTTCTTCTCTGGTAAACCTTGAGCCGCAGGAAATACACCTCAGCGCATGGGTGCTGCCATGATATTCTAAAACCCTCTTGCTTCCCGCCTTCTTATGTAGACCATCAATGTTTTGCGTGATTACGCACTTTAGTATTCCCAGAGCTTCGAGCTCAGCTAGAGCATAGTGACCTGGATTTGGCTTAGCCTGCCTAATTTGTTCATAAAACGTTCCGTATGTCCCCTGAAATCCCAGCATTTCCTCCCAGTATGCCCTGGGGTTGTTCAGGAAAAGCTCGTATCTTTGATAAGCCTTAGCCTCTGCCTCTTTATTCGTGGTCCAGATCCCCTTCGGTCCCCTGAAATCAGGTATGTCTGATTCGGTTGACATGCCCGCCCCGGTTAATGCAATGGCATATTTGCTTTCCGCCAAATCCTTTGCTGCCCGCTCGACCAGGTCTTCCATTTAGGCGAAGCCAACCCCTTTTATCTCTAAGAAATTGCCTTCGATCTTTGTTCTGGCGCCAAGAAACTCCTCGACCAGCCATAGGTTTGTCTCCACATGTTCAGCAATGCGAGGAACCGAATACCTTGTAAACCCCTCGGCTAAGCCAGCATAGATTATGAGCTGGTCTGCGATATATCTATCAACTGCGGCGCCAGTTTTAACATCTTCTATAAACCTCTCAGCCACATATCTTCCTATGGACTCCGAGCTTCTGCTTGGCCTCCCTGCCCTGTCGGAACCCATCCGGTTACCCAAGCTCGTCTCGGCATATATCGTCAGGGCTGCTCCTTCTTGAAGGGAGCTTTCGTCCTCGATTTTCTCAATTTCTGCTTTATACCCATAAGAGCTTAATACCCTCTGGCATTCCGCTGCCATCCTCTGGCTTACCCTCTTTTCTTTCAAATGCGAGGAAAGCGCTATGCCTTTGATACTGAAAATCTCCCCTTGCTCGGTAAGATTTAACGGCTTCAATTTCCCCGCCGGCTCAACTCTAACTTCTATAATCCCGCCGCCTCTTGGCACATAGCCAGGACGGATTATGTCAAGTTCAGCCCGGACACCCATCCGCTTTAGAAACGGAAGCAAAACAAACTTCATATGATAAGCCGAAGGGGCAAAATCCTGAAACAGCCCGCCTTCCAGCCTGAATTTGGAGGGCTTTCGGGCAAAGCAAGCCAAAGGCAAAAGCGTCTGGGCCATCATGATGGTTGAGCCCGCCGTCCCTATGTCCCAGCTATACTCCCCTCCCTTGAACCTTTCTCTTGGTGTGTAGGTAATCTCCTTAGAGCCCACCGCAGCATTGTTCACCATGCCATGGCACATCTCCTGGCAAGCCTGCACCACTTTAAGATGCTGCGCCCTTAGCCCTGGCTTATCCCTCCCCGCCCTGATATTTTCTATCCTTATTTCCTTACCCAGCAGGCTAGCCAGCGCCACAGAATAGCGAACTATGGTTCCACTTCCCGACCTGGCTGCACCGTCTATAGTTATCATGTGGACCCACTTTTATCTCATTGCTCCTAAGAACCCTCACCAGTTATCCCGCGACACTGGCAGTCAGTTTTCTTAAAGAAGTTCTTTCTGGAGCCTCTTCGTAATCAGGAATTTACCCAAACACCCTCGGACTTCAACGCAACTTAGTGCACAGGAAAGTTGTTTTTGTGCTGGCCGATTTATTACCGCCGAAATCCCCACACCAGTTTTCGCAAAGCTAGCCTTTTTCGAACGCTTCCGGTCAGCAACCTATCTGAATTGAAAATGCGAACCGCTACCGCTATCATTATTACGGTGAAAACTGCTGTATAGGCAATACCGCCGATTACCAGCGAATAATTATCCAGCATAAGAGCCCGCATAGCCATCATGGGGTGGGAAAAAGGTATGGCAAACACAAGAATTCTTAAGACGGCGGGAATGGTATCGAAATCTTTAAACATGGTTATGAACACGGAGATCATAGCAAGAGCGGTTATCG
>JBAUEM010000060.1:0-4036 GCA_049678605.1 Dehalococcoidia bacterium | reverse complement strand
AGATGGCTTCAGACATAACTCAGGCCTCCCTTTCGGTGAACCGTATGCGGGGATCCACTATGACCAGCACAATATCGGAGATAAAAGTCCCGATTACGGTCAGGACATTCAAAAAGAACAGCAGGCTCGACGCCAGTAGCATATCCTCAGTAAGCAGGGCACTAAACAGCATTGGACGGGTTGTCGGTAGGTTCAGCACCATCTCGGTGATGACCCCCCCGGAAACGATGTACGGCAATTCCCAACCGATCGTGCTGGCGATGGGGTTGAGCGCCACCCGCACCGGGTACTTGAATATGAGCTTGGTTTCACGCAGCCCCTTGGCACGGGCGGTGATCACGTATTGTTTGCCGAGTTCATCCAGCAACGAAGCCCGCATCACCCGAATCAGTCCTGCCGTGCCTGCCGTACCGACGATGAGAATGGGCAGGGGGAGATGCTTGAGAAGATCGATGAATTTGCCCAGACTCCACGCCGCACGCATATAGTCAGGGGAGAAGAGCCCCCCCACGCTTTGGCCTGCGTTGAGAAGGATGTACATCAGGATAAGCGCCAGCAGGAAATTGGGCATGGCCATGCCGAGGAAACCCACAAACATGGAAAAATAATCGCCTATCGAATACTGGTGGGTAGCCGAATAGATGCCGATGGGGACCGCCACGAGATAGGTGAGGAGCAGTGTGGCGATGGAGATCGCCGCCGTAAGTCCAATGCGGTCACCAATTACCTTTTCGACCGACTGCCGCTGCCGAAAAGACCAACCCAAGTCCCCGCGCAGGAGATTCGTGGCCCAACTAAAGTACTGCACGTATACCGGTCGATCCAGGCCAAAGCGCAGCCTCAGGTTATCCAATCTCGCTTGGTCGACCTGCCGTCCCTGCTGGGCGTACTGGCTCGCCAAGTTAGTGACAAAATCGCCAGCAGGGAGCTGGATAATCAGAAAACTCACAACACTGAGCACCCACACGGTCATAAGCATGTACAAAAAGCGACGGAAGAAATAACGTAACATCGCCAGATCACTCCTTTATCATAAGAGCGCACAGCGCACAGCCAGATTGACGCAAACCATCGGTCCCGCTATCCAGGCGATTGGCCTGGTGAGACCCGGCCTGCGCGTGCAGACCACTCCGAGAATAGCCTGTTCGTAGTAGCGACTTCAGTCGCTGGCCGTGCTGGACGACTGAAATCGCCACTACAAACCCTTTTCGTCCTTGGGTGTGTGCAAACGCTCGTAGCAACTGCTGTAAAGATCTTTGAAACTGCAGGCTAGCTTCTGGTAGGAGCGCATCATTGCAGATCCCGGCACAGCCGGGGCATATGCGCCCCTACGCCCTAGACTGCTATTGGCTATTGGCGGATGAACCACGCCTCCTCATAGTAGTGATGCAACCCGGCTTGGGGGCTACCCTCCCCGGCTGCGTTTCCCAGCCGATTGCTATTGATTTGAACGTTCGGCGGCGAGCTGACCGTACCGAAGTAATACAGGTTCTCAACATTGATCCTGATGACCTCGTTGATCAGCCGTTCGTATTCGTCGGTACCGTATGGCGTGTCGAGCCATTCCATGGTCAACTGGTAGGCCCGCTTGATTTCCTCCGGCGGTTCGATACCTTTTTCGCCGTCGCTATCCAGCCAGTCTCGCCACGGGTGAGCGGCAAACGGGCAGCAGTCGGCCCACCCCCAGTGCCACGGCGGGATGAGCCGTATGGGATAGTCGCTACGCCCCGGCTCTATCTCACTTCCACCGTCCGAGTTCGAGAGCATCATAGTCGTCTCGTTGGCTACAAAGGCTGTTTGCAGGATGTCCTCGAACACGAACTTGGGTTCGAACTTCACACCGATGTCCTTCCAGTGAAGCGCGACCAACTCCATTATATCCTCCGAGTAAGCCAGCCATTCCTGGCAATACTCACCTAGGAGGAAGAGGGTTTCACCGTCGGGTCGCAAGCGGTACTCGTGGGCATCATCCCATTCGAGACCCATCTCGTCCAGCAGCGCGTTGGCCCGTGCCACATCATGTTCCGCATAGTAGGTCCCCATCCAGTCCTCATAGCCGGTCCAGACGGCTGAGACCGGGGCGGTCCAGGGCTCGGTCAGGCCAAGGAAGACCTTCTCGCTGATCTCGTCGCGGTCGATGGCCAGCGAGAGAGCCTGTCGGAAGCGAATGTCGTTGAAGAGCTCGCGCAGAACCGGATCCTTGTGGGTGTAGTTCAGGGCAAAGCCCCACGCATGTGACTGGTCGATTCTTGGCCAGAGGTAGGCCCTGAAGTTACCTTGCTCTTCCTTGGCCTTCAACACGGGATAGTCTGTCAAAGCAAGCCCAGTAATCGCACCCCCCACGTCAAGCTCGCCGGCCATGACTTTGAGCGGGCCTACTGTTTTGACGTCGGCGGACATGATAATCATGAGCGTGTCCGCGTAGGGCAACTGGTTGCCGGCCGTGTCCACCCGCCAGAAGTAGGGGTTGCGCTCCCAGATCGCCAAATCCGGCTTTATTTCCTTGATGATCCAGGGGTTGACTTGGGGCGCCGTGACGTCGCGGTCGTAGTTATCAGAGGTGATGGCAGAGTGAAAATCAAACGCCATCTGCCACGTCTCGAAGCCCTCTTCCTTGGCCAGCGCCTCGGCGTCGTCATTGTACTTGGGCATGTACTGCTTCAAGAAGTGCTCTGGCTCATAGATATCCCCGCCAGAAAACACCTCAATCGCCCGCCAGTAGGGTATGCCGAAGGTGTATTGCACGGTATACTCATCGATCACGTTGAAGCCCATCAGCTCACCACCGGGCAACCAGGCTTTGGGGATCGTCGGGTTAAGCTCGGGATCTTGCACCAGGTCCTCGTACCAGAAGGCAAAGTCGGCGGCGTTAAAGTCATCGCCGTCGGACCATTTCATGCCCTCGCGCAGGTAGATGGTGATGCTCTTGCCATCTTCCGCGAGCTCCCAACCCTTGGCCACATTGGGGTGCATCTGGGGGCGAAACTTCAGGGAGGTATGTAAGGTGAACAGCCCCTGCATCGAATCCTCGGTCAACCCCGAAAAGGCGCCGGCTTCCTCAGCGAAACCAAGCGTACGGAGCTCGTCACTGTATTGACCGATGACCTTCGGGCGTACCACCGCCGGCTCTTTTGGCAGGCGCTCTTTCACCGGGGGCAGTTCCCCGCTGGCCACCATAGCCGCCAGCATTGGCGCCTCGCCAAAGCTATCGATGGTCTCGCCAGTGGCTGACTCGTAGTCCTCTACGGTGGCGAAGAGCTTGTTGACATCTTCGGGAGCTGGCTCGACAACGACGGTCTCCTTCACCACTTTCTCGACGACGACGGTCTCCTTCACCACTTTCTCGACGACCTTGGTCACCTCCTCCTTGACGATCTTGGTTACCTCTCTCTCCACTACCTCGGGCGTCCCCGCCACGATCACGGTCTCTTTAACCACCTCCTTGATCACCCTTGTGACCTCGACTACTTTCGGCGCCGCACAAGATACCAAGAGCGCAACCACCAAACCCAGGAGTACCAGGTTTCTGAACGTCTTCATTTCTCTCTCCCTTGTTCGTGCAAATCGTTGCGAAACTCTCCGTTGCGTTGCTCACATCGCTGATATTTCACTCTCCTCTCTCATTTGTGAGAACTCATCATTCTCCTCCTTGCAGCTTTGACCTCCTCTCAAGATATCAAGTTCGTCGTCAATGCCGATGTTGTCGCCCTCTTAGCATTACCTTTCACCGCACTTTGACAACCGCATAATCGGAACTTGCATTTTGGGGACTATGGTGTATGTCAGCAGTTCTCATTTGGGAATAAAGTCTCTTCAACACGTACAGCAGCTCGCGCCATAAGTGGGTTCAGCTCTTCTCAGTCAAATTGGAATCCCGCGACACCCAAATGAATGCCCCAATACGCCCATCCCAAGTCTGTTCTATTCCCCCAAAAAGCGCGGGCCGAGAACTCTCAAAAAGAGCCTCGGCCCATTGTCCCCATAGCACCCACTCCTTTGTGATCAACATCGATGTAAGGAGCGAAGACGCGTAATT
>JBAUEM010000059.1:0-33650 GCA_049678605.1 Dehalococcoidia bacterium | reverse complement strand
TGGATCTATAACAACGTCGATGGCGGAGCGAAATTCAGGATTCTTGATCGTCTCTACCACATTGCTGGAGGGATCGATACCAATACGCTCTTCAATAATCTGAACAACGGGATATGCCTTGAATAATTGAGAAATTACGTGAATAACTATGTCAACGGGTAAAGGGAATTCCTTGTATTTCCTGAAGTGGTTATCCTTGAGCCTTTCTACGTATCTACCCAGCTCTATCTTCCGGGATAGTACCTTCTCTTCGTGAGCTGTAAGCAGCGGCACCCTGCCGACTTCCTGAAGATACATACGAGTTGAGTCGTCAATTACCTCGTATTCCCCTAGTGCTGCCGGAGGCTTGCTCTCTTCAGCTTCATCGGGAGGGAATTCTTCGATTTCTTCTTTCTCTTCAACTTCCTCGACTATGGCGCTGACATCTTCAACTCCGGCTTCATCGCTGAGTAAGCTTTCAGCCAATATATCATCACTATCTAGGTTGATGCCTCTTCCTTTAGCCATTGTTATTTCTCTTGCTTGAGGAAGACCTGCTGAAGTTGTTGCCCGGAATTTGTGGTTGTGTTAATTTGTTGGGGGAAATTCAGCCCTTGGCTTGCTTGCCTTGCCAGACTGTCTCCCAGTCGCTCTCATTGTAGCACAACGTCCGTAGTTTGACAAAGAGCCGATTGCTCACTCCTTCAGTAGACCAGCTCTGCCCGTGTCTCTTGAATCTCTCACCCGTTCTGGTCGGAGAGGAGGTATCTCTTGGCAACGAAAAGTCATGTCTCAACTATTCTCTGCGGGACGCTAGTGGCTTTGGCTTCAAGGAGATTGCACTTTAGTCAGTTTTGTTCAATGGTAATTTGATATGTCACACAGCTCGTCATCTTGTTGCCCTTGCTATGCGAAATGATGCGGTTTATAATATTAACCACAATTTGGTAGCCAAATCGCAGAATTATTGTGACTAAGAGAAATGAGTGCAGGGATGAAAGTTTGTATTATTGGTGGTGGTGCTGGCGGTAGAAGCGCATCGGGACGAATTCGACAGCTAGATAAAGAAGCTCAGATAGAAATTTTCACAAAACAGTCTGAAGTCGGATACGCGCCCTGTGAATTACCTTTTGTGCTCCGGGGCAATATCGTTACCTGGGAGGATATCTTTTATCCTGGGGACTTTTTTAAGGAAGGGCAGATAAACTTACATGTCGACACCGAGGTCACTGATATTCTTAGAGAGGAGAAGCGTATCATCGCTGAAGGAAAGAGTTACGCTTATGACAAAGCTATCCTTAGCTTGGGTGCTATTCCCTCCATCCCTCCTATACCAGGACTGGACGGAAGAAACGAATTTACCCTAAGCACTAACATTGCTGACGCCAGGACTCTGGGCGCGGTCATTCCAATGTATGCCAGTGCTGCCGTCATCGGAGCAGGAGCGATCGGGATAGAGATAACCTTGGCGCTTATGGCAAAGGGTTACCGTAGTCTTTATCTCTTAGACATCATGGAGAACATCTTGCCAGCAAGCTTGGATAAGGATATGACGGGCAGGGTTGAAGGAGTACTGCGACAGAAAGGGGTAGAATTGATTCTGCCTGCTATGATTAATAGTATAAGAAGTGAATCAGCAAGGAAACGCCTTATTCTGCCTGGTCGAGAATTGGAGGTAGACTTTATCTTCTTTGCTACTGGAGTCAAGCCAAATGTGGAACTGGCACGGAAAGAAGGCCTCCAAATAGGCAGCACGGGTGCCATAGCAGTGAACCAATACCTTCAAACCAGCGACCCGGATATCTATGCGGTGGGGGATTGTATGGAGAACTGGGATGTAATCATGGGCTCCAAAACACGTCGCCTAATGGTAACCACTGCGGGCATAACTGGTGAGGTAGCAGCCACGAATCTAGTCTTGGGAAATACCATTCCCTACCAGGGCACTACTATGACGTTCATTATCGAAATATTCGGTTATCAGGTAGGCTCCGTGGGATTCACAGAGAGGCTCGCTCGGGAGAAGGGACTAGACGTGGTCTCACACATCACCACGACCCTCTCGACACGGCCAAAATACGGGAGGGAACCCATCTACTGTAAACTGATTGCTGAACGTGGGGCTGGAAACCTAGTGGGAGCACAGGTCATCTCTGAGGCACCAATAAGAGGAGCAATCGATGAGCTAGCCCTGGCAATAGAGTGCAAGATTCCCCTTGATAAGTTGGCCCAGCTTGATACCCCCTATTCGCCGGCTATTGGAGGAGATCAGGTGCGGTGGGCAGTAAGAGAGTTGATGAACAAGACCAATGGGTAACATTCTCATTTGGTGGTTGCAAAGAGGCGGAGCCCCGCTGGCGGAAACTTCAATCAGAGGAATAACGAAATTGCCATACCTGTGGTAGCCACCTGAAGATGGTAACCACAATCCTATTGGAGTTCAATATCTAGTGGTCAGCCATACGTGAAAAGGAAGGACGAGGTAACAGTCACCTCCTCCAGCGTTGCACAATCAATCAGGATGTTACATCACGGACACTGTTGCATGGAAAAGATATGTAAGACCGGCAGAGGTACACAAAGCGTCACAAAGTGCATCAAGCAAAAGGTAGCTGAACTTAGCTTTTCTCAATGGGTATACTGGTTATGTGCTTAGAATAAGCAGGGCGGAAATGGAATGCATGTCACTAGAATCGGTAGATTAAGAGCTAAGTATTTGCCTGCGATCTATTTTGGTTCGTCGGTTCTCATAGATTATTGGATGACCGAAGGGCTGGAGACTGATTGGACAGAAGACCCCATTGAGAAGATTATCAGCGAAAATGAGCCCAAGAGTCTGGTAGTTGTCAGAGAGCTATTGAAAGCAGATAAGAGGCTCCAGAGAGTAGTAGAAATCAGGAAGAAACTTATTTTCGGGCTATCGAAATTGAGTGCTGTAATTAGCCCACTAGCATTGTTGGAGTTAATGGCATGGAAGGCAGAAGCCGCCTTCAAACAATATGCTAACGAAGCTGCTGGTGTGCATATCATCCAGAGAAAAAGTAAAAAGGAAATTGGTGATTACCTAAAGAAGCTCCTTGAATTAAGACATGACGAGATAGAAAAGCAAAAAAGGAGGGAAAAGGGATATTCTACCGGATTAGAAATCCTGATGAGTGATACTTGGCTAAACAGAAGCTTCGCAGAGTGCCATGGTTTGAGAGGCCTGCTGCAAGCCGACATAGTGAATTTCGAGTTAACGCTTGACCAAGCTTGGCAAGAGCCGTTTGCCTACGCTTATCTTCAGCTAGGGACATCTGACATCCTGCACATTTTGCTTGCGCGGCATCTAGGATGCACCTACATAGCCAGTTTTGATGATGATTTTCGCAGAGCTAGAGACATCATCGAAGAAGAGAGTAAGATGAAAGTTTTGACTAGCCCAGAAGATATACTGGATGTTCTATAGCGAGCTATTCAACAACAAGCCAAATTGTTCGCTTAACTTCCTCGAACCCGTGGGGTGGTCAGGCAATTGCTAAGCCATTTCAGGAATGCATTGAGAATTAGCTCTTTGCCTTTCGGCGTCTTCTGAGCCAGATTACCAAAGGCGGAATCGAATTTATCCCTTAGCGCTTAAAAGCGACTGGAAAACTGCGCATTTCGTCAGATTGTTCAACAGGAGATTCAAAGACCGGATAAGCGGACTATGTACCTTTTTGCCTATGGTGTAGCTGTGCTTGTAGTTCACGGTACTTGTCGATGTATTCGTGGATTGCTATCACAACAGCGGCGTGGCTCCAGGTCAGCGGTGAGACACTGAGCGGAGCATGATTATGCGGATGAACCTGCTCATCAAGAACACCACTATGGAGAGCGCAGTGCTGAGCCCAGGTGAGGATTTGGAGGGCCGGCTTTAGGTCATCTACCGATTGAGCTCTGGCAGTGTGGTACTGTGCTACCCACATCGTGCAGATAAACCAGGGGTTACCGGGAATATTGGCTATGTCCTGGCTGGCTTGCTGGTAGCGGTCGTTCTCGTAACGGGCAATGCCTCCCACCTCGGTTTTGCAACAAAGCCTGTCCATAAGTACTGTCATCGTGCTCTCAATAAAGGGATCAGTAGCCTGGAGCATGCCGAAGAGAAAAGGACCGCAAATACTGCTATCAATAGTGTAGTCCGGTTCCACCACACCGTCAGCGTCAACCGTGATTGAGCGCAGGAAGCGCCCCAACTTCTTGTCAAAAAGATACTCAATAGCGGCCTCTTTTATCTCAGCAGCAGCCTGGCGGTATTGTTTTGTAAGTGCTACCTCACCAAACGTTTCCGTGAAGTTGGCCGCAGCTTGTAAGCCTGCCCAGACCGCAGCCACCGTAAAAGAGTGGATACCACGGCGTTCCTCCCAAAGGTCATATGAAGGTGCCGGAAGGTTCGTATGAGGCTCTCTATAGCTAGCCATAAAGTCGGCAGCGTTCTTAATCAGCTTTTGATAAAGGGAACGGATGTGCTCTACATTGTGGAACTTATGGTAGTGGTGCCAAAGACTATATAGCACCAAAGCAGTCTCATCCTCTTCAATTGGCAGTTGCAGCTTGCCCTCCTCGTCTGCCCAGGGCATCCACTGGCCCGCCAGATACCCGTTAGAGGTGTACTTGTGAAGGAGATAGCCTTCACTGGTAATGACATTGGCGCAAAAATCGAAGAACTTGTGGCTGACTTCATCATAGTTGGCCATGTCGAAGGCCTTAGCTACGAAGGCGCCATCACGACCCCACACATAAGAATAGGTGTCCCCCAGGACGTCGGTAATGTCCGAGTCAGTGCTGGCGATGATAGCACCACGGTTATCGATCTGCACGCGCATGGTGAGCAAGCTGCGGCGGTACAGGTCCAATATAGAGGCCGGCAGGCCGGCAAAGTCCAGCGATTCCTTATTCACCCATGCTCGCCAGTAATCACGGGTGCGTATGATGAATGACTCAGGTCCACGTTCCTTGACCAGAGCGTTGAGTTCCTCGACTCCGTGGAAGTGGGTACTGGCCGCCAGCCAGTGGTAAATGGTTGAGCTTCCTCCAGCGGGCACAGCCTTCTCATAGAGCCCGATGACGCCCTCAGCGAAGCCG
This sequence comes from Dehalococcoidia bacterium, assembly GCA_049678605.1. Classification (GTDB taxonomy): domain Bacteria; phylum Chloroflexota; class Dehalococcoidia; order GIF9; family AB-539-J10; genus RBG-13-51-36. The sequence continues at coordinate 28,568 of JBAUEM010000059.1, read as the reverse complement.
CAGGTAAGAGGCACCTTCTCCAATTTGCCGTCTTCGGCATCGCACCGTGCACTTTGTTTATCCTCTGATTTTATGCTTCCGGTTGTCCAGTCGTCGAGGCCAACTCTTCCATTTACCTGTCCACCTGCCAGGAAGTAACGCTGCTCTTTATACATCACCAATGCCCTCAGTTCTGGGTGGTAGTAGATAGTATCGCTTATTTCCCTGCCCAGAATCCGTAGCGCATAATGGAAGAATAGACGTACGTCGCGGGGGTAGTCTCGGTGATTGACGATATTAACTCGTCTAAAGAAGATGTCCCGGTGAAAGTCCACGAGGTCAGAATAGGTGAGGGTAAGCCCTATCTCAGGATTAGTGGCCGTAACTTTGGTGACCAGACTATCGCTTTCATAGACCATTTCCTTCTGCCACTGGGGGCTGTCAATCCAGGTGAAGTTGCCATCAACCCAGATGCCAGTACGTGATACACAACCTTCGCTATGGTTCTCCTTGCCGATATAGGGATAGTAGATATCACGGAGGTTGTAATCAATATCGAAATTGATGAGCAGGTTACCATTGCCAATGGGTAAGTCTCTAGGCATGTTAGTTGTTGCACTACCCTCCTCTCTCGCTTTAATACACTATTATAGACCTCTAGGGTTTTCTGAGATGCCGGATTCCGTGAAAGTCTCTCGGCAGTCTCTCGGGCACGCTCAGCCGTAGCCTTTCTAAGTCCGGCCGATTTAATACAGTATTATAGACCTCCAAGGTTTTCTGAGCTACCTGATCCCATGATAATTTTTCTGCGGTTTCCCTGGCACGCTCACCCATGGTCTTTCTAAGTCCAGCATTTGAAAGCAGCAACTCGATTTTTGCTGCCAGGCCGTTGACATCGGAGGGGGCTCTAAGTAGGAGGCCATTTACCCCATCGATTATGAGATCGGCAGCTCCGGCAACCCTGCTGGTGATTACAGGCAAGCCGCTGGCCATAGCCTCGACGATGACCAGACCAAAGGGCTCATATATGGTAGGAAGAACGAATATATCGCTAGCAGCATAGTATTCCCAAAGATTGCTGCTGTGGGGGACAAAGATTATCCTGTCCCTCACCCGCTTTAGCTCCGCAAGCTGGCCGTAGAATTTCTCGTCACCGCTACCACAGATAAAAAGTTTGACATCCGGCCTCTGAACGAGCGAAAGTGCTTCCATGATATGAAGCACTCCTTTTCTCTCCCAGTCACCTCCGGCGAACATCAGTACTAGGTCACTACGGGATACACCATGCTCTTGCCTGATCTGGCCTCTATAGAGCAGCCGATTAGTCGGGTGGAATCTGAGAGTATCTACTCCATTAGGGATTACGATGATGTTTTTGGCGGCATCACCGTAATGACGGGCAAACTCTTTTTGCATAGCCTGAGAAACTACAATACACGCTTTAGAGCTGCTGCGGCTAATTATCAGCCTCTCAACAAAGCATAGCAGGCTGCGATACAGCCTGTGGTCCAAGGCTTTCAGTTTTTGCCAGACACTCCTGCATGGTATCTTAATTATGTTAGCTTCTTCGAGACGGCGGCACTCCCTCTCACAGAAATGAGAGGTGATAACGTTTGAAGAAAAGGCAGAGTCATACCCTGTCGAATGGATGATGTCAAAGTCTGTTTTTCTGAGGAGGGAAAGAGCGGCAAGGAGTAAGGTACTGGATATCAAGAAGGTAATGTGTGCCAAAGACTTGGGACATCTGAGTGCTGGCACCTTATAGTGCTTAACTTTGAGTAAGTCAATTCCATTTATAGTATTAGAAAAAACCGAAACCTGATGGTCCTCACAAAGCCTTTCGACTAGGTGAGCGGTGACGGTTGCTGGCCCTGCTTCAAAGTTAACATGATGCGCAATGAAAGCAATCTTCAAGCTTATCTCCAAAAGGGGCCTCTAGCATAGGGACTTAGTATATGGTGCTTTTGCGGGAGAGCACCAGACTTTGGTTCAAAGAGCTAGTGCCAACCCTACCACCAAGGCCGCCGCCAAATGGCGCTTGCCATTTGGAACTATAAATATTATACCACAATGGACACGGTGTGCATAGAAACTTACTCTATGTCAGCTGCTGCGCAAGGGGTCGAGTCTAAACAAAGGGTGCAAGCTCCAAAGTAAGGAATACAATTCACATTGAGATGAACAAAAAGCCAACAAGTGCAATTAGCGCGGGCAATTGACATTACAGCGGCAGCTAGTATAGGCTTCAACAAAAAGGAGGATAGGCGCTTGAAAGGGAAGATAAGGAGGCTCATCCGGGAAAGAGGTTTTGGGTTCATCGCCGCTGAAGATAGCAAGGACGTCTTTTTCCACCGCTCCGCTTTGGCTGGAGAAGATTTTGATGCGCTGAAAGAGGGCAATAGTGTCGAGTTCGACTTGGAAAGGGGACCTAAAGGACTTCAGGCGATGAATGTCAGAGTGGATGACCTATTCCGCAAGCAAGAGAGAGGTGAATCAATGCAAGCATACTGCCTAAAGTGTCGTGCTAAAAGAGAAATAAAAGATCCCAAGACAATAACCATGAAAAACGGGAGACCGGCGACTCAGGGGACATGCCTCGTGTGTGGGACTAAGATGTTCAGGATTGGGAAGGCATAACGATAGAAGCCTTATGACTTCTAGAAGGCTGTGTATCGGTCATAATACCCAGCCTTTCTATTGTGATCACACAATTTGAGTTTTTGTTGGATACACCGAGGTTGCACAAAACCGAGTTTTGTGCAACGGTAATATAGCACCTCTCCCAGTGCGCTAAGAGATGCAAGGCAAACGGGTCAAGGGATTGCTTGCCAGCATAGTTAGTTGACGCCAACCCGATAAAAGGTTATTATTAATACGCAATGTTTTGTGTTTATTATAACAACGAAATAAAGAGGAAAGATGGACTATACATTAATGATAGGTGGCCTTGCTCTTGTTTTGGGCATCCTTATTGGGTACTTTATCAGGCAGATAGTAGCCAAGCGGGAGATTCAAAAAACAAGAAAAGAGGCACAGAACTTATTAGGTGAAGCAACAACCAAGTATAATGAGCTACTCCGTGCAGCTAGAGAAGAAGCTATCAAGGTTGGCAAGGCTGCCGAGGCGGAAAGCAAGGAACGTCGCCTCGAAATACAACGAATAGAAAAGCGTGCTAACCAGAAAGAAGAGGCGCTGGAGCGGAAGTTAGAAGCTGTAGAGCGGCGTGAGCGTGATTTAGATAGCCGGAAAAAAGATATTGAGAGTACAACGGCTGAACTTCAGACAATAAGAGAAAATCAGCTGGCAAAGTTAGAATCCATCTCTGGCACATCTAGTGAAGAAGCAAAAACTCTCTTGTTTCAAATGCTAAAACAAGAGGTTGAAGAAGAGACCTCGCAACAAGTTAGGGTGTGGGAGGCGCAAATAAAGGAAGAGGCTGATGAAAGGGTTCGGGATATTCTGGCCACAGCTATTCAAAGGTGTGCTACTGATGTTGTTTCGGAAACTACAATATCCGCTGTTCCCCTGCCTAGTGACGAGATGAAGGGGCGCCTCATTGGGCGTGAAGGACGCAATATCCGAGCTCTGGAGCAAGCTACTGGTGTTGATCTTATCATTGACGATACTCCGGAGACAGTTACTATCTCCAGCTTCGACCCTGTAAGGCGTGAAGTAGCTCGCCTTGCCCTAAGCAAGCTCATCCTTGATGGGCGTATTCATCCAGCCCGGATTAAGGAAATAGTAGACAAAACCAAAACAGAGGTTGAAGCTACTGCCCGTAGTGAGGGTGAACGAGCTGCTTACGAAGCTGGAGTAACAGGCTTACATCCTGAACTGATTAAGCTACTTGGCCAGCTTAAATTTCGTACCAGTTATGGTCAGAATGTTTTACTTCACAGTCTCGAGGTTTCTCACCTGGCGGGGATGTTGGCTAGCGAGATTGGGGTTAATGGCAATGTCGCCAGGAAAGCCGGCCTGCTTCATGATATTGGAAAGGCGGTAGATCATCAAACGGAGGGTCCGCATGCTCTGATAGGTGCTAACCTGGTTAAGCAGTGGGATAAAAATCCAGATGTGGTTCAAGCCATTGCTGAACATCATGGCGAGGCAGAGACTAGTACTGTTATGGGCTTTATTGTTGCTGCTGCCGATGCCATAAGTGGTTCGCGGCCTGGTGCAAGGCGTGAGTCCTTGGGACAATATTTGAAGCGCGTTAAGGACTTAGAGGACATAGCAGCCGATTTTCCTGGCGTGGAAAAGTCTTTTGCTATTCAAGCTGGGCGCGAAGTGCGTGTCATGGTAAAACCAGAGAAAGTTGATGATTTAGCAGCAGTGAGATTGGCTCGGGATATTTCTAAGAAGATAGAGGAGAGCCTGACCTATCCTGGCCAGATAAGAGTAGTAGTGATAAGGGAGACTACAGCGATAGATTACGCTAAGTAGAATTGAGAATACTGGCAATAGGCGACATCATCGGCAAGCCTGGTCGGACGGCGGTGAAGGAAATCCTACCAGGCTTGTGTTATGAACATAATATTGACCTCGTAGTAGGCAATGGCGAGAATGCTGCCGGTGGGGTAGGGCTGACCCCAGGTACAGCAGAAGAGCTTTTTGATTCTGGAATTGATGTCATAACCACAGGCAATCATATCTGGGCTTACAAGGAGATTATTCCTTACCTGGATAGCGGACCCCCTCTTCTCCGCCCATTGAATTATCCACCGGCAAATCCTGGTCGTGGCTATTTGCTTAAAAAAAATGTCCTGATAGTTAACCTCGTCGGGCGTGTTTTCATAGGCCATTTTGATTGTCCCTTTCGAGCCATGGACCAGCTACTGGCTGAGTTCGAACATAAATCAATCCCTATTATTGTTGACTTTCATGCTGAGGCAACCTCGGAGAAAGTGGCCATGGGTAAATATCTCGATGGACGAGTCAGCGCTGTGTTGGGCACCCATACCCATGTGGGCACTATTGATGCTCACATATTGCCCGGAGGCACTGCTTATGTCACCGACATAGGCATGGTTGGCCCTATAGATTCGGTTATCGGGGATGACCCGAATTCTGTAATCGACCGCTTCCTTACCCAGATGCCTACTCGGTTATCGGTTGGAAGAGGAAAAGTCAACTTCGATGCAATTCTGGTCGAAGTGGATGAAAATACTGGCAAGGCAGTGGATATCAAGCGTATCCAAAAAATAGCGGACTAGGAAGAAAGAATGAGCATTCAGCAACTGGTTTAGCTCAAACCTGATAACTAGGAAAGCCTCACCCTTTCCATCACCTTGGGCATTATTTCGCCAGCCTCGCCTTGGATTACCACTGTGGCGTAGTGGTCCAGCGGGGTTGGAGTTAAATTAACGATAGCTAACCTGGCTCCAGCCTCTCTGGCGTATGTTGGCATATAGGCAGCGGGGTAAATGACAAGAGTGGAACCAATGACAATAAAAAGGTCGCAGTTCTGCGAGCGGCGGGTAGCTTCCCATAATGTCTCCTCTGGTAATGCCTCTCCGAATAACACTGCACCTGGCTTCAGGATACCCTGACAGTCAGGGCAATCGGGAACCTCTATCCCCTCCTTTATTTTTTGTAATACTTCGGGCATTGGAAAGCGTCTACGGCAGCTTAAGCACACCACCCACCGCATATTACCATGAAGCTCAAATACCTTATCTCCAGGGACTCCGGCCTTTTGGTGCAGGTTGTCGATATTTTGAGTGATGACGCAATCTAATTTGCTCAACTGGTAGAGCTCAGCGATGGCATAGTGGGCGGGATTTGGTTCGGCTTCAGTAAGAAGTCCACTTTCGGCGGACATCTTCCAAACAGCTTTGCGAGCGGCCGGGCTGCTGAGGAACTTTTGAATGGTGAAGTCCTCAGGGTCATATCTGCTCCAGATTCCTCCAGGGCTGCGGAAATCGGGGATACCTGACTCCGTGCTTACTCCAGCCCCGGTGAACACGATGACCTTCTTAGACTCTATGATAAGCTGAGCTAACAGTTCTATCTCTCCCATTATCTTGGCCCTTCCCATAATATGACCTCTACCACCCTTTCGATACCGCCCAGGTCGGAAATTAGCTCGATACTGGCCTGTGGGAAATAGCTATTTATTAACGAAGTTACCATTCCACCCTGCCCCTGGCCTATTTCCAAAAGAAAACAGGCCGAGCACCCACCGCGGTGGGTGCTCGGTTTTCCCAGTATCTGTTCTAGCATTTGTTGTATTTTGTCCAACCCATCCTCACCACCAGCTAAGGCCATCGTGGGCTCAAAATTTATTATCTCTGGGCTCAAATCTTTAAATTCACAATCTTTGATATAAGGTAAATTGGCTACTATCATATCTACGGGTTGAGGCAATGGCTCAAGCAAATTCCCTTGCAAAAGTTCCACCTGACCGTTAACCCCGTGGCGCTGGCAATTTATCTCGGCTACCTGTAGAGCCGAAGCTGAAATATCCGTGGCATAAATCTTAGCTTGAGGTAACGCTAAGGCAAGGCTGATGGCAATAGCTCCGCAGCCTGTGCCGACGTCGGCTATGGCAATTTGCTTTCCCGAGTGGGAAATGCGATGGGCAAGTTCCACAGCTTTTTCCACGAGAAGTTCTGTTTCTGGTCTGGGGATAAAAGTGTGACAGTCAATGCTGAAGTCGATTCCGTAAAATTCGCAATGCCCTAAAATATAAGCAGTAGGCTCGTGGTCAAGGCGACGCCGGACAAGATGGCATAGATGCTCTGTTTCCACTGAAGTTAAAACCCTCTCTGGTTCTGTGTAAAGCTGTGTTTTAGACATTCCCAAGACGTGGCCTAGCAAAAGCTCAGCCTCAACAGAGGCATCAGCAATTCCTGCCCTGCGTAATGTTTGGGTAGCCGATTGTAAAGCTTCGCGTAAAATCACGTAAGAGCCGCTTTTAACTGTTCAACCTGCTCTTTGCTGGACAGGGCTTCAATGATTTCATCCAGCTCTCCATCTAAAATCTGTTGAAGATTGTGAAAACCTGAGCTGATTCGGTGGTCGGTAACCCGGTTCTGGGGGAAATTGTAGGTGCGAATCTTTTCCGCCCGTTGACCGCTGCCTACTTGCATTCGCCGCTCTTTATCTATGCTTTCAGATTGTTTCCGTTGTTCCAGGTCAAGCAGCCTGGCCCGAAGCACCGCCATGGCCTTCATCCTGTTTCTTATTTGAGACCTTTCATCCTGGCAGACGGCTACTATACCTGTGGGTAAGTGGGTAATGCGAACCGCCGTAGTTACTTTATTTACATTTTGCCCTCCTGCTCCCCGGCTATGGAAAAATTCCATTTTGAGGTCATCAGGATTGACCTTGAGCTCAATCTCTTCTGCCTCGGGCAGGACTGCTACTGTAGCTGTCGAGGTATGAATTCGTCCCGAAGCCTCGGTGATTGGCACTCTTTGCACTCGATGGACACCACGTTCGTGTTTAAAGCGGCTGAAAGCACCTTTACCTTTGATTTCAAATATTAGCTCCTTGAAACCTCCAACTTCACTTTGGTTGCTATCGATGACCCCTACCTGCCAGCCCTTGGCCTGGGCATATCGGCTATACATGCGGAATAAGTCTGCGGCAAAAAGGCCTGCCTCCCCCCCACCAGTACCAGCTCTTATCTCCACAATAACATCTCTATCAGCATCGGGGTCTTTGGGCATCAGGGAAAGCTTGAGCCGGCTCAGGAGATCACCTTGCTGTTCTTTGAGTTTGTTCATTTCTTCCTTGATTAAGGCCGTCATTTCCGCTTCGGCATGGGAATTAAGCAGAGCTTCAAGTTCCGTCAGCTCTTTGTCCTTGGATTTATACTGATGGTACATGCCAACAATATCTTCAAGAGCAGCCTTCTCCTTGCTTAGCTCTTGAAGCCGCCTGCGGTCAGTGGCTATCTCTGCTCGAGCCAGGAGTTGGCTTAGCTCGTCATAGCGCTTTTGTATTAATTCTAGTTTCTCAAACATACCCGATATTATTATAATACAGTGGCATAAGCTGCTCAAATTTGAGTTAAGGGAGCTCGAATGAAACTAATGCCAGATTGCTATGAATGCTTACACAGATTAATCTACCAAGCTGCAGAGCTAGCCACTGGCGATGCTTCGCTGAAGCAAAGGGCAATGAAAGAAGCGATGAAGATATTGGATGATGAGTTTTCTTATAGCCAATTATCTATTGTGATTGCCACCAAGATTCACAAGGTGGTAAGAGAAGTGACCCACAATTCTGACCCCTATAGGGTAATGAAGGAAAGGGAGATGACGCTCGTCAGGGAATTATACCCCGAGCTGTCATTGCGAGCTGAAGCTGCGAGCCGAAGGCGGGGCAGGAAGCGAAGCAATCTCCATAAGGATGAATTTCGGGGTTGTCTTAAGCTGGCCGCGGCAGCGAATGCTATTGATTTCTTCAGGGAGCCTGGTTCTATTAAGGATGATATCAGGGAACCTGTGAGCTTTGCTGTAGATGACTCGGAGCAATTGGAAGCAAAGCTAAAAGATGCCGGCAAAGTTTTATATCTGGCGGATAATGCCGGGGAGCTCTACTTCGACCTCCCTTTAGTCAAGTGGATGAAGCAATTCGCCCAGGTTATCTATGTGGTAAAGCCCTCGCCTGTTCAAGACGATTTGACCATGGAAGATGTGAGGAGGTCTGGCTTGGAAGGTGAGTTTGGGAAGGTTATAAGCACGGGCATAGCTTCACCAGGAATAGTTTTTTCTTTAGCTTCAGCCCAGTTCAAACGAGAATTTGAGTCAGCAGACCTCATATTCGCCAAAGGAATGGGGCATTATGAGGCTTTGTCCGAGCTTCCCCCGGAAGGGAAGGTTTTCTATTGCCTCATGGCCAAATGCAAACCTGTGGCGGATTCTCTGGGGGTGCCTATAAATAGCTATGTGGCCATGCTACAATGATTCAGGTTTGTCCCCAGCCATGGAAAATCGCCTCAGAGGGCACTAGGAGGCTCTAGAAAGGGTATGAAATAAGAAATAAGGAGAACAACCACACTATAAAATAGCAGCGGTCTGATTTTTTGATATCGCCCGGGACTCTCATTGACCAAGGTCGACAGTCACAAAGCCTCTAGGTCGTTGACTTTGCGCTCAGCTTTGGTTATGTTTTCTTTATTGAAATAGCTATAATCTCGGCACAGTGAACAAACCAAACTCAAAAAGTTTGGCTTTATTCGTATACTTTTACTGTATAATAGGCAAAATTTATGAGGAAACCGACTAAGCGTGAAGCCATAATAGGTGGCATATCTCTAGCAGTTACCATAGCTTTATCTCTTTTTATCATTCAGCATCGAAGCTACATCGAAGAGATAGCAGAGTGGGGCTATTTTGGTTGCTTTTTCATCAACGTTCTCACTAACGGGACCTTCATTTTGCCCGGCTTCGGCATTGTTCTTACATTCACACTGGGTGGAGTATTAAATCCTGCCATAGTCGGCGCCGTAGCTGGAATTGGTGAAGCTATAGGTGCTACTGGTGCTTATTTCACTGGATACGCTGGCAGGAGATTATTCCGAGATAGTAACAGCGGCCTTTACCTTCGCTTCAGCAATATTATTGACCGCCACGGTTCTAAATCCATTTTCTTCGTGTCAGCTGTATTGAGTCCTTTTTTTTATCCCTTCGCCGTATTTCTGGGCATGGTTCGCTTTGGTTGGGTAAGATTTTTCCTCGCCACTTGGGCAGGGAGGACAGTCAAAAGCATGGTACTAGCTTACCTGGGATACTTCGGTTTGCGCTCCATACTACAATGGCTGGGCTTGGACCTTTAACTTGAGTTTCCCAAGCTGTTTTGTTATATTCTTGAACCAAGCGGGGCTGTAGCTCAATCGGGAGAGCGTCTGACTGGCAGTCAGAAGGTAGTGGGTTCGAATCCCATCAGCTCCACCAAGTATATAGCTAAAAAGTTCACAAGCTCCCAGGTTCAAAAGTTCACAACCGAGCTGCTGGAGAAGTTCATCTCTTCCCGTCCTGAAGGATTAAGCAAGAAAACAATAGAGTTCTACCGATATACGCTCACCAACTTTGTCGGCTACCCCTTGAGTCCCGATGGTGTTGGCTCATATCTAAAGTCTCTTACATGTGGGAATGCTAAGCTCAGGTTCTATCAGAGCCTTAAAATCCTGTTTAGATGGTTGCAGCGTAATGGCTACATATCGGAGAATCCTATGGAGCGGGTCTCACCTCCCAAAGTTCAAAAGAAGCTCCTGTCTGCAATAACAGAGGAACAGCTCCAAGTTCTCTTAGAGTATTGTCAAAACGATAGAGATGTAGCATTGATTAGCTTCCTTTGGCATTCAGGTGTGAGAGTGAGTGAAGCAGCAAGGGTTAGAGCCAAAGATTTCAACTGGGGTGAAGGAACAGTCATAGTGTTGGGTAAAGGTAATCGTTATCGTAAAGCTTTGGCTGGTGATGGCATCGTGAAGGATTGGTTCAGTGAATATGATAGCTTTGGACTAACCTCAGAGGGAATACAGACAGTCCTTAAGATACTATCTAGAGAAACAGGTATCCATTGCAATCCTCATAGCTTTAGAAGAGGCTTTGCAGTTCATCTAGTCAAGTCAGGACTATCAACAAGGGTGGTTCAGAGTCTCGGTGGTTGGGAGACTATTGCAATGGTCGAACGCTATACAAAGTCTCTTACCTTTAATAACGCCCTTCAACTCTATAAACAGGTCATTAGCCTTGAAGATTGAGAATAACTTTCTGAGAAAATCTAGCAGGAATGGGTATTTTCTTCTGGAGGTAAGACATAAATAACAGCTGGCATAATGTATAATATGGATACTGACTCGGAGAATTGGTAACATAAATTAACAGGAGGTTGCAACATGTCTAAAAATGCAAAGATTGCTTTTGTCAGCCTTATTGGTCTGGTGGGATTGATAGTGTTTTTGGTGGGATTGTTTACCCCTGCGTATGGCTTCTGGGTGGGCTTGATCATAGCGATAGCCTGTTGGGTCGGGAGTGGCATACTAGGGAGATATTGGGAAATCAAAAAATAATGGGAAAAAAGGGGGTCATTTAACCGACACGCTCTGACGGCTTTATCGTGCTGTGAACAACCATGACTGTCAATCAGGAAGTCAAAGCTAATTCGTTTACAAGGCAAAGCTGGTTGTTCACATATTAACAGGGGGTATCCCCCTGGGGCATTGGTGCTACCTAAGCCTAGCCACGAATATGTTGGCTCATAGAGAAAATCCAGTCAAGCCTAAAATTCTTACCACGCACTTTTCCTGAGACACTTGTAGATTATGCTTATACGAGAATGGCAGTTGGTTCTATCACCCCTGCTCTGGCTCGATCAGGCCGTAGTTGCCATCCTCACGACGGTATAGCAGATTGAGCCTCTCAGTATCGGCTTCTATGAAAAGAAAGAAATCATGCCCCAAAAGCTCCATCTGGCTTATAGCTTCATCTACAGGCATGGGTTTGACTAAGAAGCGTTTACTCTTTACCACTCTTTTGGGAGCCTCGATTTCCTCCGCCTCGATTGCCGCTCCTTGCCGAGCAAAAGAAATGCCTCTGCCCTTATCATATAATTTACCTTTGTATCGCTCGATTCGCTTAGACAGCACATCCACTATTTTGTCAATGGCTGTACGAATATCCTTAGACTCTTCCTGAGCTCTAATTAAGACACCTTTGCTGTCAAGGGTAACCTGGACACTGAATCGCTGCTCAGGCAGCTTTGCACCTTCGTGGGAAATCTCCACCTTGCCTTCACCGATGGTAGGTAAGTAACGACTTAGTTTGCCAATCTTCTTCTCAACATATGCCTCCAATGTTTCAGAGACCTCCACATTATTCTTAGCGACAATCTGTAGCTTCATTTCTCCTCCTTCAGTTGTAAATCTCCCTCGCTAACGTTAAGCCCCAAACAGACGCAGCGCCCTTGCTCTTGAGAGCTGCGGCACAGGACTCCAGCGTGGCTCCAGAGGTACATACATCGTCTATAAGGATAATTTGTTTACCGCTTACCTTTTCATCACGGCACACAAAAGCATCGGCTACATTCCTTCGGCGCTCTTCCACATCAACTGCCCTCACCTGAGGTTGTGCCTGCTTAACCCGAACGAGGCAATCCTCAATCACCGGCAAATCAATGCGCCTACCCAACTCCCTAGCGAGAAGGCTGGACTGATTATAACCCCTCTCTCTCAATCGCCGTGGATGAAGAGGTGCGCAAAGCAAGGCTTCGCCAGGCAAGGGATTTGACCCAAGATAATCAGCCAGTAATTCAGCCAGACGGGGAGAGATTGCCTTCAAATTTCGATACTTTAGCTGATGAATGGCTTTCCGTATTACCTCGTCAAACCTAAATGGAGAACGGATGCCGTCAATCTCAGTTTGTCTTCGCCGACAGTCTGGACATACGATACCGCTAGCCTGAGATCTGCCACAGTGGGGGCAAAGCGGGGGTAATAGCCTTGGCAGTTTTCCGAGACATTCAGGACAAAGAAAACCGCCTACTTTCCCACAGCCAACGCATCGACGCGGGAAAAAAGAGTCAACCGCCAGCTCAATTAATTTACCTGAGCGAAGCAAATCCTCTGCTAAGGAGTGTATTCCCGGCGTGTGCGGGTATGAAGTTCTCCACTAAGAATAGGCTCATCAAGGTATACTTCACCATTCCTGATCTTTAAATTGTAACCACAATCAGGATTGGTACACACCCAGGCCTTGTAGTGAATCGGTGCCCCTTGACTACCAAAGTCAGACAGAGGCACTAAATCCCCCTTTCCGCATTTTTGGCACTTAGGTAACGAACCGTTTTCCAAGTTCCACCTCCACAATTAAATTTATTTGCCTATATCAAAGGCAATAAGTATACACTATAAAAAATTCGTTTGCAAGGCCACTTCCCGAATAAACCCAAATTTTTTATATTTTCTTTAGAATTTCCTAATGGCCCAACCCAACCGCCGACAGGCAGGTATAAATAGCCCCGGCGGGCGTCAGTTGGCTTCTCATTAAGTTGATAGCCTCGACTTCGACATGATACTTATCTTCAAAGATGGTAGAGCCCACAAGTTCGCCAAAGCTCCTTCTTTCCAGTGGTGATGCTCCTTGCCTGATGCGAGCCAGAGTCAAATGTGGCACAAAGGAGCGTTCCTCCTTGGCAAATCCCAAGGCGGCGAGCGCGGAGTCGATGTTTTGCTGTAACCTGGATAGCTTGTCCACCTCCCCACCGATGCCGACCCAAAGGACCCGAGCTTGCCTTAGACTGGGGAAAGCCCCCAGGCCTGAAATCTCTAAATGGAATGGAGAAATCCCCTGTGCAGCTTCTTTTATAGCTTCGGTTATCTCTGTTACCCGCTTGGAAGGAATATTGCCCAGAAACTTTAAGGTCAGGTGAATTCCCCCAGGGTCTACCCACTTGACGAACTTATGTTCATCTCTATCCAATTCTTTTCTCAGCCTGGCTAATCCTTCCTTAGCCTCCTCAGGCAGTTCAATGGCAATAAAGGAACGAATTTGCTCAGGATTATGTGACACTTCTGCTCCTTTCATCCAAGCATAGCAGTTTTTGGGCGTTAGTCCCCAAGATTCTAGCTTTATCTTCCTCAGGAAGCTGTGAAGATTGGATTTGGGCAAGCACTCGGTTCTGGTGCATAAGAGGATAGTCAGTGCCAAAAAGGATTTTATCACTGCCGATGATGTGACTCACCTGCTCAAAAATCTCGGGCTTATAAAGGAAAACGGTAGCCGCGGTATCAAAGAAGACATTAGCGAGAGCCTTGGCTACTTCGGGCATCAGGGCATAAAAAGGCAACCCCCCACCCCAGTGAGCACAAACAAGCTTTAAATTCGGGAAAACCTTGATAAAGGAGTAGAGGATGTCAGGGGTGATACTACCCTTGCCGGAGTACTCATGCCCCACTGGCTCAGAAGAGTGGGTCAGAAAAATCAAGTCATGCTTTAGCGCGGCATCAACCAGAGGCTTCATTGTTGTCTCATCAGCGAGATCGAAGCCCTGCACATCAGACCTTAATTCGCCAATTCCCTTAGCCCCAGCTTTAGCACATCGCTCCAGCTCAGCTATGGCAGCATCTCCTGCCCCGGGTTGAATCGCACAAAAGCCGACAAGCCTTGTCGGATAGCGTGATACTGAATCTAAAATGTAATCGTTTGTTTTCACACAGAGCTCATGGCTTAACCAACCGATGTTAAGAACGACGGACAAACCAATGCCGGCTTCATCCATGCTGGCAAGCAGTTCCTCCACCGTTGCTATCTTAGCTTTCGGCTGGGAATAAAGCAAAGAAAAGCAAGGATCACGCTTGATATATTCGTCACGCCTTTCCCTTAGCCAGGGGGGGAATATATGGGTATGAAAATCTATAATCACAGACGACATTATAGCCCTTTTGGGTCTTGACAGTGCGGGGGGAGTGGCATAATATTACTATACGCTAGAGATTTTGGGAAAACCGAACTTTTACTCTGTGAAGGGCCGAAGTATTACAAAGGAGGGGAAATGAAACACAAATCGATTGCAGTCGCTTTAATCACAGTCCTACTATGTATGGTTTTAGGTAATAGCATTGCTTGCACCACCCCTACAACCGAGTATGCTTTGACTATCAGCAGCACGGAGGGTGGTTCGGTCACCACGCCTGGAGAAGGCACTTATACCTATTGTGAAGAACAGTTGGAGATATACGAAGGTGATGGGGTTAACCTGGTGGCGACTCCAGATGCTGGCTACCGGTTTGTCAACTGGACTGGCGATGTGGGCACCATCGCTGATGTCAACGCCGCCATAACCACCATCACCATGAACGGAGACTACTCCATAACGGCTAACTTTGAAGAGATACCTGAGTACGACCTCACTATCTCCAGCACGGAAGGAGGGCCGGTAACCACCCCTGGAGAGGGGACTTTTACCTATGACGGAGGAACGGTGCTCGACCTGGTGGCCGAGGCTGATGAAGGCTACCTGTTTGAAAACTGGACTGGCGATGTGGGCACCATCGCCAATGTCAACGCCGCCATAACCACCATCACCATGAACGGAGACTACTCCATAACAGCCAACTTTGTCAAGCAGTATGACCTCACCATCTCCAGCACAGAAGGAGGGTCGGTAACCACCCCTGGAGAGGGGACTTTTACCTATGACGAGGGAACGGTGCTCGACCTGGCGGCTGAGGCTGGTGCTGGCTACCGGTTTGTCAACTGGATTGGTGATGTGGGCACCATCGCCGATGTCAACGCCGCCATAACCACCATCACCATGAACGCTGCCTATTCCATAACAGCCAAGTTTGTCTGGCAGTGCAGCTGCGGATAACCAGTCACTTGACTTGGCCTTGCTTCCCGGGCACTGAATCGTGCAGGCAAGGTATGAGAGTCAGCGCCCAGCTCCTATCACTCATAATATGCTGACTATTTGCCGAATGCGGACGAAATTGTGGAAAATCTCGGGAAAAGACTTAACATTATGGGGGTGATATAATAGTACCAGGGCGTTATACAATAGCACCATAAGACCATAAGCTAGAGTTTTGGGAAAACTAAACTCTACAAAATGCCAATAACTCACCGCACAAAAAGGGGTTGCCAATTCCCGGTTAGGTGTTAAGAATGGACATGCGGAGTCTCGCACACACAAAGTTGATGGTGTAGCGAGCCAGCATGGCTGTAGATTATTAGTGTCGCCCGTAACCAAGTTAACTGAAGGATGGCAGGGATGGCTAAGTTAAGAGCCGGGAAATGCTTCCCGGTGGTGATGACGTTGATGCTGGTTCTGGGATTGTGTGCCGCAGCAGGTCCACTAGGCTGTGGGAACCACGACCCAGTGGTCACCATCCCCGATGCCGGCCTGGAGGCTGCCATCAGGGAAGCCCTGATTAAACCAGAGGGAGACATCTATGCCTCGGAGCTTGCCTGGTTGGAGAATCTCGATGCTTCTGCTAGAGGAATCCAAGACCTAAGGGGGCTTGACTATTGTACCAACCTGGCAGTTCTGATTCTTGCGGCGAACGAGATAAGCGATATATCCCTGCCTGCTAACCTCACCAGCCTGAGAGTGCTGATTCTTGCGGATAACCAGATAAGCGATATATCCCCGCTTGCTAACCTCACCAACCTGACATGGCTCGAGCTTTGGGGTAACCAGATAAGCGACATATCCCCGCTTGCTAACCTCACCAACCTGGCAGTGCTGGGTCTTTGGGGTAACCAGATAAGCAATACACTCCCCCTTGCTAGTCTCAACAACCTGACATGGCTGTCTCTTGGGGAGAACCAGATAAGCGATATATCCCCCCTTGCTTACCTCACCAGCCTGACAACGCTGTCTCTTAGTAAGAACCAGATAAGCAATATATCCCCCCTTGCTAACCTCACCAGCCTGACAGGGCTGGGTCTTGAGCATAACCAGATAAGCGATATATCCCCCCTTGCTAACCTCACCAGCCTGACAACGCTGTCCCTTACGGAGAACCAGATAAGTAATATATCCCCCCTTGCTAACCTCACCAGCCTGACAACGCTGTCTCTTAGTGGGAACCAGATAAGCGATATATCCCCCCTTGCCGACCTCACCAGCCTGACAACGCTGTCTCTCAGTGAGAACCAGATAAGCAATATATCCCCGCTTGCTAACCTCACCAGCCTGACAGAGCTCGGTCTCGGGGATAACCAGATAAGCGATATATCTTCCTTTTCCAACCTTAGTAAGCTAAAGCAGCTCGCACTTGACGGCAACCAGATAACCGATATAAGCGCTCTGTCCAATCTCACTGATTTGAGAATCGTCTGGCTCGATAACAATAATATCACCGACATATCGCCCCTTTCCGGTTTGATTAAGATTGGCGAAGTTGAGGAGGACGATCCGTGGCTGGATGAAAGAGAAGGGATAAAAATCTCCATTGGTCTCCGCGACAATCAAATAGCTGACATCGAACTCCTGGTGGAGAATGAAGGGCTTTCAGAAGGGGATGGGATTGACCTTCGAGGTAATCCGTTAAGCAGTTATTCTCTCAACACATACATACCTCAACTTGGGGAGAGAGGTGTGAATGTTCTTTATGATGTTTAAGAACTGCCCCTAGCACCACGGTGCTTCATCGCCACCGCAGCTTACGCCGCCCCAATGGCAGAGGAAATAGGAATTCTGCGTGAGTTCAGAGACAAATACCTGCTCACCAACCCGTTGGGGAAGGGTTTGTTGAAGCTTTACTACAAGGTCAGCCCACCAATAGCCGAATTCATAACTGAGCATCCCAGCCTGAAGCCAATAGTGAGGGTTGGGCTATTGCCCGCTGTGGTAATGAGCACCGTAATCGTCAACGCTAATCCAGCCTAGAAGACAGCCATAGGAGGCTTGCTAGCACTGGGCTCGGTGGTCATATTTCAACTGTTCCATCTTCGGTGGGCAGGATGACTTTTATCCCGCTGTTACTCAGATTATCCACGTAGAATTCGGGCTTCTCAGAGTGTACCGGTATAAGCACCTCTGGTTGAATCTCACGAGCAACTCTCAACAGGTCGGGACCACAAGCGTGGCCCGAAGCATGCAGCCCTTTCTCTTCCTCGGGTATTTCCCATTCGCCGTTCTTTTCGATAGGGAGGCCGAATGCCCGTAATTGGAAGCGCTCGAGCCAGTGGTGCAAACGCCGGAAGTCCATCTCCTGTTCCTCGTTGTGAGGTTCGCTAGAGCTAAAAACATAAAGGCTGCCTGACCGGGGCTGTATGCTGGGCAGCTCATTCAAATCCCAGAAGCTGAAGCAGAGGATGAAATCACCCTGATTAGAACTAACATCCTTAGCCAAGACAATTTTGCTGGAGCATTCCTGGTAGGTCTTTCGTAACCATGAAGCAGGACTTCTCGCAGCCGTTGTCTTCTGGTAGATGACCAGAGCGTCTTCTTCGGTTAAGTCAGGTATCTCTCGGTCGAGAAGGCGCATGGTCTTTAAAAGGTAAGCATCCCTGGGCAAAATGGTTAACTTCCTTTTTGTGTCTCTGGCAACCTGCAAGAAGGTAAGCAAGCGATTTACATCTCTGGGAGGAAAATCGGCAATGACCAGACCCCTGGCATCGTTAATAGCTTTGAAGGCATTTTCATATACTTCCTGCTCGAAAACATTCGCGGCCTTGTCGACATTAGTGCCTTCCAGGATTAATGCCTTAGGATGTAACTGAGCTGCCTGTTTTATCATTGACTCGGTAAGTTTGCCGTGCCTGCCATGAAGTCGCAGGTCGCCGCTGTAAATCACCCAACCAGAGCTTGTTTCAATACCCCAGGCACAGGCACCGGGAATGGAGTGGTCTACGGGGAAGCAACGCAGATTAAAGCTACAGTGAACGATATCGTCCAGCGGTTGTGAGACAAGTTTCTTTTGTCGGGCAGCTTTCTCCCAAAAATCCTCGGCCTCCTCACTCAGCTCGAGCTTATCAGCAACGCAGAAGCGACGTTGACAGTCACCACTGCTGCTGGCAACGTAAGCCCCCTGCCTCCATCCCTTCAAACATTCCTCCACACGGGGTGTGAAATAGCACACCTGCTGGTCGAAGGATGATATGCCCGAGTCCTGTACTGCCTTGGCGATAAATGCTGTGGTCGCGGTGGCATATACCGGGATGTCCTCTCTCAGGAAAGATATGTGGCCGGAGTGGTCGAGATGGGCGTGGGTTAACAGAATTCCATCTATATCTTCAAGTTTGCGATAGTGCTCTGCTCGGCGAAACTGCTGCCACAGGTTTTCTGTCTCCAGGTCAGTGCGGTAAATGCCCTCAAGCTGGGGAAGCAGCCCCATTATTAACAGGTCGAGGAGTCCTGCTCCGGGTCGAGGCTTTAAATATTCCTCGTAGAAGATTCGATACTTACTATAGGGATAGCCAAAGTCCAGGAAAAGCTTCCCCTTATCATCTTCAAGGAGGATTTTATTGCCTCCGATTTCCTCGACGCCTCCGTAGAACGTAAGCTTTACCATGCCGATACCGAAATCAAAAATAGCAGGATTACATCTGGTGTATCATAATCAGCTTAGCATATCCATTGAGAAAATCGAAGCAAGGCAACGTATCTCGCCCAGTTGGGTGCTTAAAAATGAGACAACATTCTAGTCGAGATACGGGGATACCCTTGGCCGAACCATCACTGGTTTTGCTGTTGTTTTTGTGAGTGTTGTATGTGACTTTTGCGTCAATAATTGACTATTGTGCCTTAACGTTAACCCTCAAACTGTCTATTTTACCCACCCCCTTTAATGAAGAGACCAAACCGGTTATTGTGTTGGTGATAATATCGCTGGGGAAAGGGGTAAGGGGAAGTTCACTCCCATTGACGACGAGCTTGACATCGCCCCGCTCCAGATAAAGTTCCAGATCCCGTATGTTTTCAGCTCCTTTCAAGCAAGAGACTGCACCGACCACAGTTCGAGTTAAAAACTCCTCGGCGAAGGGGTTGAGTTCGACGGATACATTGTTGACCGCAAGCTCTGTCCCAAGGTTCTTTTCCATTTTACACCTCCTGGTCTATAACTACGCTGTTTAATTTTGCTCTAGCTTTGGATTCAAATTTGTCTTGACTATCCAGGAAATTCTTCACCCCCAAATTCTGTAGCGCGACCCTTTAGCCTCGCGCTACATTTTTAAACACCCTAAATATTATCTGACGTTTTGCCCGTTTGTGGTCGCCCATACCCACCCAAGTTACTTCATTTCTAAAATGGTTATCTGACATTGAGCAACTCCAGCATTGTGTTTATATCTGTGGTTGGCAACTTGCAGTTGTACTTCAGGCAGATGTAAGCCGTGGCCTTGCCCCCGATGCTCGATTGATTTCTGGTAAATGCGGCAAGCTGAGCTATTTCAGGCAATTCTCGTTCACTGGGATTGAGAAGCACAACTTTGGTGGGCAAGAAATGCGTTCTTAATGCCTTAAACATAGCTTTGGTATCTTCCGCCTGTGCCTTGCCGGCGATAACCACTTCATAACAAGGCCCAATTCCGAAATCCAGGGCAACCATGAGTTGAGTATGCGCCGATGGTGATTGTTTGACGCTTCCGGAAAAAGCACTACCGATTCTCGCTGCTTTCTCCTCCAAATCGGAGGTCGCAGTCATACGCCCTAGACGAAGCAAGTTCAGCATTGCCACAGAATTTCCCGATGGAATAGCGCCATCATAAATCTCCTTCTTTCTGACAAACAAGCTTTCGCCATCGTCAGGCGTGAGATAAAGCCCACCACCACCTTCGTCCCAGAAATGCCTTACCATATCACTAGTCAGTTCGAGAGCAACTTCAAGATGCCTTGCGTCGAAAATGGCCTCATACAGTTCTATTAGGCCCCAAACTAGAAAAGCGTAGTCATCTAGATTAGCTTCTACGCCAGCCTGGCCATCTCGATAGCGGTGCAAAAGCCGGCCATCTGGTTTGCGCATATTCCCAAGGATGAAATCTGCAGCACGGCAGGCCGCTTCAGCATACTCAGGCTCATCAAAGGCTTGGGCCCCTTTCGCCAATGCAGCGATCATGAGACCGTTCCAATCAGTCAAAATCTTGTCGTCCTTCATAGGATGGACACGTTTTTCGCGGTAAGCAAATAATTTCTGCCGTATCACTTCCAGATGCGCCTGAAGGTCTTGTTGAGACAAATTCAAGTCGGAGGCGAGCTCTCCAAGCGTCTTTCTTAAATGCAAAATGTTAACACCGTTCCTCCTTCCAGTGGCTTGCTCCGCGAAATTGCCGTCTTTTTCAATGTTGAATACTTTGGCGACGAAATCTGCTTCCTCCTTGCCAAGTGCCTTTCGAACTTCCTCCCGCGTCCAAAGGTAAAACTTCCCTTCCTCTCCCTCGCTATCAGCATCTTCAGCTGAGCCAAACCCACCTTCTGTCGCTGTCATATCCCGCAGAACATAGGTGAAAATCTCCCGTGCTGTCTTTCCATAATCTTCTTTTCCCGTCGTCTGATAAGCCTCGGTGTAGGCCATAGCTAACATAGCTTGGTCGTAAAGCATTTTCTCAAAATGGGGAACAAGCCATTGCGAGTCTGTGGAATAGCGGTGGAAGCCAAATCCAACGTGGTCATAGATGCCGCCACGCCGCATTGCCTGAAGGGTTTCTTCAACCATCTCCAATGCTCTCTTGTTACCGCTACGTTTCCAGTAACGGAGCAAGAAGAGGAGATTGTGCGGGGTGGGAAACTTCGGGGCGCTGCTGAAACCAGCGTGCTGTCCATCAAAGCGTTTGGCAAGCTGCTCATATGTGAGCTCCAGTGTCGCTTCATTTAGTTCTTCACCGGGTGTGTCCTGCGAGGTCTGTTGAAGTACGGTAGCGATTTCATTGGACAGACTTAAGGCTTCGCCTCGCCGCGTTGCCCAAAGCTCTCTAATGTGTGGGATTAGCTCCATCATTCCAATCAGCCCAAATCGACCCTCCCTAGGGATATAAGTGGCGGCGAAGAAAGGTTTCTTATCTGGCGTCATGATGATACTAAGAGGCCAACCCCCACTGCCTGTCATCACCTGACAGGCGCTCATGTAAACATTGTCTATATCAGGACGTTCCTCACGATCTACCTTTATGGAAACGAAAGTCTCGTTCATAAGCCTAGCTACTTCAGGATGCTCAAAAGACTCATGTGCCATCACGTGGCACCAATGGCATGTTGAATACCCTATAGATAAAAAGATGGGTTTATTTTCCCTTTGAGCTCTCTCGAATGCCTCTGGACCCCATGGGTACCAGTCCACCGGGTTATGCACATGTTGACGCAAATAGGGAGAAGTCTCGTTTATCAGATGGTTAGGCATTTAAAACTCCCTGCTACTGAGCAACACCACTATATTCTAGAGCGATCTAATGCTTTCCCTTCTCCTTTTCAACGGGGTGGCAACATCCACACTTGCAAGGCCCACTACCGGTGGCACAGGGCTCACAACAATACTTAACGCCCTCTTTCCCATAGCCCGCTCCCACGATGGTGCAACCACAAACCGGACATAGTTGCTCTGTCATCTTTGCCCTCCTTTCTCACTCCTGTCTTATTCATCTGCACCAGAAACCACTTTGATTTACCACTCAATTTTCATAAATTAACACCCTTGTTGTATGTGACTTTTGTATCAATAATTGACTATACTGCCCTAACCTTGACCCTCAAACTGTCTATCTTACCTACACCTTTTAATGAAGAGACCAAACCGGTTATTGTGCTGGTAATAATATCCGTGGGGAAAGGGGTAAGGGAAAGTTCATTCCCATTGACGGTGAGCTTGACATCGCCCTGCTCCAGATAAAGTTCCAGGTCCCTTATGTTTTCAGTTCCTTTCAAGGAAGAGACTGCACCGACTACAGTTCGAGTCAAGAACTCCTCGACGAAGGGGTTGAGTTCGAAAGATACATTGTTGATCTCAAGCTCTGCCCCAAGGTTCTTTTCCATTTTACACCTCCTGGTCTATAACTACGCTGTTTAATTTTGATTTTCTGTTCAATGGGAAATCAATATCTGGCGACATCTTACTTCTTCTTTTCCTTCTCTTCTTTGAGCTCTTGATAGGCCTTGATTATCTCCTCCACGGAGCTTTTGTCTTCCAGAGTTGTGAGGTCTCCTATGCTGGTATTATTAGCCACGGCCTTCAAAACCCGCCGCATAATTTTGCCGCTCCTCGTCCTGGGTAGCTTGGCGACGAAATAAACTTCATCAGGAACTGCTATAGGCCCTATCACTCTTCGTATGTGACCAGCAACGTCTTTTTTCAGGTCCGGAGAAGGGTCAACATCTTCTTTGAGCCTGGCAAAGATGACGATGCTCTCGCCTTTCACCGGGTCTTCTTTGCCCACAACCGCTGCCTCAACTACTTGAGGATGTGAGACGGCAGCGTCCTCTAATTCAGCAGTACCTAGTCTATGCCCGGCCACTTTAAGTACCTCATCAGCCCTCCCCAAGACCCAGAAGTATCCATCTTTGTCCTTTACGGCGTAGTCGCCGGTATAGTAAACGCCGGGGAACCGTGACCAATAGGCTTCCTTGTAGCGTTCCGGGTCTCCGTGTACGCCAAGGAGCATCCCGGGCCAGGGTCTCTTTATGACCAGGAAACCTCTATGCTCCGGCGGCACTGGCTTGCCATCCTCACCAACTACATCAGCCTCTACCCCCGGCAGCGGTAAAGTTGCTGAGCCAGGCTTCAGAGGCACACACTCTATGCCAGGGCAAGGTGAAATCATGACGCCACCGGTTTCAGTCTGCCACCAGGTATCAACAATGGGGCATCTTTCACCACCGACATAGCGGTAAAACCAGAGCCAGGCCTCGGGATTAATGGGCTCTCCCACACTCCCCAGGAGTTCCAGGCTGCTAAAGTCATGCCTTTTTAGCATTTCCTCTCCATATCCCATGAACATCCTGATAGCTGTCGGCGAGGTATAAAATATGGTAACTCCATATTTCTCGATAATATCCCACCATCTTTCAATCGTAGGATAGTCTGGAGCCCCTTCATAAAGTACCATGGCTGCCCCATGTGCCAGCGGGGCATACACTATCTGGCTATGCCCGGTAACCCAGCCAATATCAGCAGTGCACCAGTAGACCGACTCCTCTCGAATGTCAAAGACCCACTTATAAGCAGAACAATTGTGTACCAGATAGCCACCAGTACTGTGGACAATTCCTTTAGGCTTGCCCGTGGTACCCGAGGTGTACAGTATATAAAGAGGGTGATTTGATTCTACCGGCTCTGGTTCCACGAAGAGTGCCGCCTCTTCAAGCAGGTCATCCAGCCACGATTCCTTTGGCGATTTCATGGTGACCGGAGAACCAGTTCTTTTAACCACAATAACCTTCTCCACCGAGGGGCACTTTGTTAAGGCCTCATCGACTATGTTCTTTAGCGGGACTACCTTCCCCCTCCGAAATCCCCCGTCAGCAGTTACTAATAACTTCGCTTGTATATCATTGACCCTGTCAGCCAATGCTTGAGCACTGAAACCGGAAAAAATCACTGTATGAACGGCCCCAATCCTGGCACATGCCAGCATGAAAATAGGCAACTCGGGAATCATGGGCAGATATAAGACAACCTTGTCCCCTTTGCCTATGCCGTTATTCCTTAAGACAGATGCAAACCTGTTGACTTCACGATATAACGTGGAATAGCTTAAGCCCCTACTGTCTCCCGGCTCACCTTCCCAGTATATAGCTATCTTACTCCTTCGCCAGGTATTGACATGACGGTCCACACATATATGCGATGCATTCAGTCTCCCACCTACAAACCATCTGGCAAAGGGCGGCTCCCATTCCAGCACCTTGTCCCAGGTCTTAAACCAATCCAGCTGACGTGCCTGTGCCGCCCAGAACTCCTCTGGCTTCTCCAGGGACTCCTGGTACATGTTGAGGAATTTCCTCATAGGAAAATATCTGGACTCAAATGGCAAAGATAATTCAGCCATGGCTTGACTTCTTCCAATGATTCATTTTGTAGTCGCCTGATTTACCAAGCACAATCTCCGACCACACCCCTCTGCCCAACAAATTGGGCAACTACATGAATATCTGGCGACATCTTACTTCTTCTTTACCTTCCCTTCTTTGAGCTCTTGATAGGCCTTGATTATTTCCTCCACGGAGCTTTCGTCTTCCAGAGTCGTGAGGTCTCCTATGCTGGTATTATTGGCCACGGCCTTCAAAACCCTCCGCATAACTGTGCCGCTCCTTGTCTTGGGTAGCTTGGCGACGAAATAAACCTCATCAGGAACTGCTACAGGCCCTACCACTCTTCGTATGTGACCAGCGAGGTCCTTTTTCAGTTCTGGAGAAGGGGCAACACCTTCTTTGAGCCTGGCAAAGATGACGATGCTCTCGCCCTTCACCGGATGAACTTTGCCCACAACTGCTGCTTCAGCTATTTGAGGATGTGAGATAGCAGCGTCCTCTAATTCAGCAGTACCTATTCTATGCCCGGCCACTTTAAGTACATCATCAGCCCTCCCCAAGATCCAGAAGTATCCATCTTTGTCCCTTACGGCATAGTCACCGGTATAGTAAACACCGGGAAACCGCGACCAATAGGCTCCCCGGTAGCGTTCCGGGTCTCTGTGTATGCCAAGGAGCATCCCAGGCCAGGGCTTCTTTATTACCAAGAAACCTCTCTGCTCCGGCGGCACTGGCTTGCCATCCTCGTCGACTATATCAGCCTCCACCCCCGGCAGCGGTAATGTTACTGAGCCTGGTTTCAGAGGCATACAGTCTATGCCCGGGCTAGGTGAAATCAGGGCGCTACCGGTTTCAGTCTGTCCCCAGGTATCAGCAATGGGACATCTTTCACCACCGACATGCTGGTAAAACCAGAGCCAGGCCTCAGAATTAATGGGCTCCCCCACGCTCCCCAGGAGTTCCAGACTTTTAAGGTCATGCGTGTTTAGCATCTCCTCTCCATATCCCATGAACCTCCTGATGGCTGTCGGCGAGGTATAAAATATGGTGACCCCATATTTCTCGATAATATCCCACCATCTTTCAATCGTAGGATAGTCTGGAGCCCCTTCGTAAATGACTGTGGCCGCCCCATGTGCTAATGGGGCATACACTATCTGGCTATGCCCTGTAACCCAGCCAATATCAGCAGTGCACCAGTAGACCGATTCCTCTCGAAGGCCGAAGACCCACTTATAAGCAGAACAATTGTGTACCAGATAGCCGCCAGTACTGTGGATAACTCCTTTAGGCTTTCCTGTAGTCCCCGAGGTGTACAGTATATAAAGAGGATGATTCGATTCTACCGGCTCTGGTTCCACGAAGAGTGCTGCCTCTTCAAGCAGGTCATCCAGCCACGATTCCCTTGGCGACTTCATGGTTACCGAAACACCAGCCCTTTTAACCACAATAACCTTCTCCACCGAGGGGCACTTTGTTAAGGCCTCATCGGCTATACTCTTTAGCGGGATTATCTTCCCCCTCCGGAATCCTCCGTCGGCAGTTACTAGTAACTTGGCTTGTATATCATTGACCCTGTCAGCCAATGCTTGAGCACCGAAACCAGAGAAAATCACTGTGTGAACGGCCCCAATCCTGGCGCATGCCAGCATAAAAATGGGCAGCTCCGGTATCATCGGCAAATATAAGACAACCTTGTCCCCGACACCTACACCACAGTTCTTTAAGACTGAGGCGCATCTGTTAACTTCACGATATAGTGTGGAATAGCTTAAGACCCTACTGTCTCCCGGCTCACCTTCCCAGTATATAGCCACCTTACTCCTTCGCCAGGTCTTAGCATGACGGTCCACACATATATGTGATGCGTTTAATCTCCCCCCTACAAACCATTTAGCAAAGGGCGGCTTCCATTCCAGCACCTTGTCCCATGTTTTAAACCAATCCAGCTGACGTGCCTGCTCCGCCCAGAACTCCTCTGGCTTCTCCAGGGACTCCTGGTACATGTTGAGGAATTTCCTCATAGGAAAATATCTGGACTCAAATGGTAAAGATAATTCAGCCATAGCTTGACCTCCTCCAATTATTCTTGCCGGGCCTCTCTAGAAGGAGAAACTCACCCTTCTTGTCCTTATCTAATATTGCTTGGACCTCGCCAGGTGCTAGCGTTATTATTTCATCTGCCGCGCAAGCTAACTTCGTCACGATAGTATTCCTCCTCAAGCTCCCTTCGCCAAGCCGGCGCTAAACCTCTACCAAGACTCTCCCATCTTCAACCTTCACATTGTACACCGTAAGGTCTTTGAAAAGCTTGAGTGCTCTGCTCACCTTCGACATTAGACCCCCTTTTAACCAACGGACTACCCGACCATTACTGATATCAAATTGAGAGCCGTGCAGGGGACAAGTGATTACAGTCCCTTCCAGTTTGCCCTGCGATAAATTCCCCTTCATATGAGGACATAGATTATCAGCGGCATAATACCTATCGCCAACCCTGGCCAGGAGGATTTCGCGCCCTGCTGCACTTACTGCCTTCATCGTCCCGTTTTTCAGTTCATCTATTTTAGATACCTCTACAAACTCACCCATAAGGTGCCTCCATTCATAAATCCGAGCTATTAAGCAAATTTTTGCCCACTTAGCCAGACTACCTTCCTGAATTTCCCTTGAGGGTAGGCACTGCTAGCTAGCTTCTCTCTCCCTGTAAATTTAATTCTTCCCCTTGGCGAGGTATTTCTCAGGGTTCTGGTCGAAAGCCTGCTTGCAACCAACAGCGCAGAAGTAGTATTTCTTTCCCTTGTACTCGGAAGTAGCTGCTGCCTTAGCTTCCTCTACGTCCATCTTACAAACTGGATCTATTGCCATTGAATACCTCCTTTCATTAAATGCCAAGCCTGACCGGTTTAAACCTTCTTAAACGCAGTGAATTGGATACCACTGTGATGGAGCTAGCCGCCATGGCTGCGGCAGCCATGATAGGATTCAGGAAGCCATACTCACCTAGAATGAAATGGAGCCCGGAAGGTACGCCAGTCTTCCCGAAGACAAGATACAATACTCCGGCTGCAATCGGGATTAGAGCAGTATTGTAGGCAAAAGCCCAAAAGAGGTTCTGTCTGATAGTCCTCATGGTCCGCTTGCTCAGCGATATGGCGGTTGCCACTCCCGTCAAGTCACCGCTAATCAGGGTAATATCTCCGGTTTCCACAGCAACATCGGTACCTGTACCAATAGCAATGCCGATATCTGCCTGGGCTAATGCTGGAGCATCGTTAATGCCATCCCCCACCATTGCCACCACCTTCCCCTCTTCCTGCAATTTCTTGACCTCCCCAGCCTTATGCTCAGGTAGCACCTCAGCCAGGACACTGTCAATACCCGCCTCTCGAGCAATAGCTTCTGCCGTGCGCCGGTTGTCTCCGGTGAGCATAGCTGTTTCAATACCCATCTTGTGCAGCGCTTGGAGCGCTTCTCTGGCGCCTGGTTTTAAAGTATCGGCCAAGGCAATGATTCCTGCTACCTGGCTATCTCGCCCCAGGAACATTACCGTCTTACCTCCTTCAAGGAGTTCAGCAGCTTCTTTCTCCAGCACGTTTAGGGAAAAGCCTCGTTCTTTCATTAACGTGAGGTTGCCCAATAAAAGCTTCTTTCCATCCACCATGGCCTCTATACCCTGCCCCGGGATGGCATTAAAATCTGAGGACGGAGATAACTCTAGCTTCTTCTCCAGAGCAGCCTTGACCACAGCCTCACCAAGTGGGTGCTCTGAGGTGTGCTCGGCGGAGGCAGCTAGCTGAAGAACCTCTTCCTGGGAGAAAGAATTCGCAGAGATTATGTCAGTCACCACAGGCTCGCCACGGGTCAGGGTGCCTGTCTTATCCAGGAGGACAGTGTTTATCTGGTGAGCCCTCTCCAGAGCCTCACCATTCCTGATGAGAATCCCATGCTCGGCTCCCTTGCCCGTGCCGACCATAATCGCAGTTGGAGTAGCCAGTCCCAAGGCACAAGGGCAAGCGATAACAAGCACGGCGACAAAATTGAGGAAGGCGAAAGTGAGGGCTGGAGCTGGTCCCACAAAATACCAGACTACGAAGGTCACTATGGCAATACCAATCACTGCCGGCACAAAGTAGCTGGCGATAACGTCAGCAAGACGCTGAATAGGAGCT
>JBAUEM010000058.1:0-3715 GCA_049678605.1 Dehalococcoidia bacterium | reverse complement strand
CCGTAATCTTGGCCTTGTCCTGTTTCTGTCCCGATGATTCGTAAGAGTAGAGTTGGTTCGCTAAGGAGGAAAGTGGCAGCTGCATTTCCTCGAATTGAACTATGACTGGCGAGGTTAGCCGAGAGTTAAAATCTTGCCACTTTCCTTTCACTTTATCCTGGTAATCACCCATCACCTCAACCTTCACGTCGTTGATGACGAACTCACCCAGATGCGACTGTACGGTGTCCGATCGGCAATATTCGACTGGCTTGACCTCGCAGTCTTTAAACAGCCGGTTTATCCTATATGCGCTAACCTTATCGGTGAGTATATCAATGTCTCCAAGTGTGACATTCACCTCCTGCAAAGCTAGGCTAACGCTGCCGACTAGCACCCAACTTAAATTCTGACTTCCCAGCTGCTCAGAGAGAATTCTCAAAGCCACGATTATGCTTTCGCTGATCATAGTAAAGCGTATTACAGATTATCTACCTTCCAAGCGTACTTCTTGGGATGACAATTCGCAACATTTCGGTTATGCCAACAGAAGAAGGGGACACAATCCGCTAAAACGTGCAGTGCCCCTTAGGAGGTGCATTTTGACACACAAAGGTAGCCGTAAATCATGACTGAGAACGATGCCTATCTTAAGTTCTCAATTAGAACCGGCTCGATTGGGTCGGCCAATTCCAAGCCGAATATTCTGGAGTAGAAGTAGAGTTCGGCATCAAGCGCACGCTTAATGTTTTGTGCCCTCCGGAAGCCGTGTTGCTCACCCTCAAACAAGATATACGCTACGGGTACTCCTTTCTGGCGGAGGGCGTTTACCATCACCTCTGCTTGGCTGGGTGGGACAACTCTATCCTCATTTCCCTGGAAAAAGATTACCGGGCATGATAGATGGTCCACAAAGTTGATTGGCGAACGCTCTAAGTACAAATCACGGCGGTCAGGATACGGACCGACAATCCTATCCGAGTAACGTGACTCAAACTTGTGCGTGTCTTTTTCCAGTGCTTCCAGGTCGCTCACGCCATAGTAACTCGCTCCGGCTTTAAAGAGTCTTCGAAAGGTCAATGCGGCAAGAGTAGTATAACCGCCAGCACTTCCTCCTCTAATAGCAGTTCGTTCACCATCTACCTCGCCATGCTCAATAAGGTATCGTGCGCAGTTTATACAATCATCTACATCGACAATACCCCATTGCCCATCCAGCCTCTGACGGTATGCCCTTCCGTAACCGCTACTTCCGCCGTAGTTTACGTCAGCAACAGCAAAACCACGGCTGGTCCAGTACTGTATCGCAAGGTTTAACGTGCTAGAGGTTGCACCAGTCGGTCCGCCGTGGCTAATAACAAGCAGCGGTGGCTGCTCGCCGGGAGGTGCTACGAAGTCACGATTCTTCGGCTTGTAGTACAAGGCATAGGCTGTCAACCCGTGTTCGGTCGGGAATTCAATGGCTTGAGGTACCGATAGATACCCTGGTTCGATGGCGACATCAGTCGAACGGCGAAGCACGTCTATCTTCCCTGTTGCCAATTCAAGCCGGACAATGGCCATAGCTTCATCTGGTGAGCCCGCAAGAAGAACAACATACCCGGGAGCTGATTGAAGAGACGTAATCGAAGTATAAGGAATATCAATTGCCTCAAAATGACGTGTCGTTGTATCAAGGCTTGCAAGGTACGATATCCCATCCTTCATGTAGGTGCAGATAAGCCGTTCAACCGATTCAAATCCATAGTTTGACAGCCTAAAAACCCACTGCGGTGCCCCAAACTCGGCATCCATTTCGCATAGCGGCTCAACGTGTCCTTCCCTCCACCGGTAAAGATTCCACCAGCCAGTCCTCTCAGAAATGAAGTATAGAGTGCCGCCCGGATCGTATTTTGGCTGGCAGACGGATTCATCACTGCCGCCAGCCACTAGCACTGCGTGGCTGATTGAGCCGTTCTCCGTAATCTCGCCGACCCACAACTCTGTAGAATCCCACGGCATGTTTGGGTGATTCCAGGTGAGCCAGGCCAGGTGAGAGCCATCGGGACTGATACGAGGTGATGAGTAGAAATCATTTCCGGAAACCAGTTGTTGAATGTGACGAGTACCGTCAAGGCTTATTCCCACCAGGCTGTTAACCGGTTCGTTATCATCTACCGTATGATCTTCGCATACACAGACTATACGTCCCCGGCGATGGTCAATAGCGCCGTCAGCATACCGCACGTCTCCCTCATGAGTAATTGCACGTGGCTTGGCACTTGTGTCCTGACGGTAAAGGCGTTGGTCAGCGAAATTGGAGAAATAGACCGTACCATCATCTATTATGAAGGCACCACCGCCGTATTCGTGTACTCTGGTTCTAACATTGTACGGTTTTGGAGTAATATCGGTCACTTGTCCGTCTAGTGACCAGCGTACAATGACATATCGTCCCTCCTCTGTTGGACGCGTTTCAACCCAGTATACGTAATCACCCTCAAGTTCGACCTGCACATCAAGCCTAATCGCTCCAGCGGCAATAAGGTCTGATGTTATTGGGGATTTCCAGGAACCGTAACTAGCGGTTTTTGGTTTTGTCATATCCACTTCCTTCCTACACTCACTGTTAAGATATTGGTTTGATTATAGCTGTAGAAAAACGATAATAACGCAGGCTAATCTCTTTATTAACTTCAGTGAAATCTAACATGAGGGTTGGCTATTGTCAAAGGTCCAGGCGCTTGAGACTTCCCTCACGCCCTTAACGTAGAGTCCCACAATACACACAATACGTTATAAAGTACAATTAGGTGACGAAATACTAAATTCTTACCATTTAACAAACATCGGCATCACTTTTCAACCATATATAGGATTGCCGTTTAGGATTATAGTATAAAAATAGCGGTTTCTTAACTGACATAGTGAGATAATCCCTTTGTAAAAAATGAATTTGAGAACGTTAATACGCAAGATGAAAATGACTATAGCCGGAATTGTTTCATGTCTGAGGGGGTGACATATTGCAGTTCATCGGGTAAAATTTCTAATAAGGTGTAGTCAGGGTCTTCGGGGCTAGACCAATAATTGTTAAAAAAACCAATCCGTTTTGCGATGCTGGTTTTTGTCTTCTTATCTTTAACGATTTTAGCTTTTCCTAGTATTCGTATACAACAGTCCTCGCTATTCTCATTGAATTGATAGGCAAACTCTACATTTGCATTCTGCTTAATTTGTATAACTTTGTTACTGGAAGTAGAGGTCACCATCCAGAACCTACGGTCCAAATATATCAGTGTCATTGGCCTTGCTCTTGGTCGTATTCCATCGATGGTGGCCAATGCAACAAATTGAGTTTCCTTAAATTGATTCAATATTTGCCCTACTTCATCGCTTGTGTAAGTCATTTTTATCCTTCTTCACATTTCTATCAAACTAATAACAAGGTCATTATAGATAGAGATACCGGCTAAATCAAACTACGAATTATTTAACTTCGAATTTTATGTACTGTTGGACAAACATCGGTATGTTGTTTCCATCTGAGTGCCCTGTTATCCCTCTCCACTGTGCCAGATTACGCGCTAGCAGTACACCAATTGTACAGAAGTCAAAAAAATGCAACGACGATTCGGTGCATCACACATTCCGCCCTTATGTGACCTATAGGATATGTCCGCTGTAAAACCATTCTTCCTACCGAGCGTTATGCCCAGTTTCTAGGTTCCTGCGCCTCTCGCCGACTTTTTAAGAC
>JBAUEM010000057.1:0-14584 GCA_049678605.1 Dehalococcoidia bacterium | reverse complement strand
GAGTATGCAGAGATTGTTCAATTGATTGCCTAACTTGGGGCAGTGAGAGGAACTGCCTTGTTTTTTCCTTATCCTCAGCATCATTGGTAATCTCATCTACCTTATTATCTACCTCTGAGGAACTAATTTCAATCTTTTCCTCTTCAGCTAATTTTCCTAAGACAAGACCCTGAATAAGCCGCTTTTTCGCTATAGGACGCAGTTCTTGTTTAAGTTCTTCTTCTGTTTTACCAGTCTTCTTCAGGTAATCCTCTAGCTCTCTAAAGCCCAAGCGCTGTGCCTCGTCTCTAAGAAGTCCGGTAATTTCCTCGTCCTCCAAAATAGGGGGATAGTTTACCTCGCTGATTTCCACCAAAGCGTCAAGCGCATTTTGCCTCGACTCCAAACGATTCTTAGCCTCAGCTTTGGCTCTTAAATCAGCAGCCACCTTCTTCCTCATATCCGCCAGGTTATCATAGCCGGCACCCCGAGCCAATTCATCATCAAGCTCTGGCAACTGTTTCTCCTTTATTTCGGTAACAGTGACTTTGAAAGCGCCCTCTTTGCCACACATTTCTTTAATGGGATAGTCATCAGGAATAGTCAAGCTGAAGGTACTTTCTTTATTTTTCTCAGCGCCCTGCAAATGAGAGGCAAATCCAGGCACAGGTGAACGCGAATCTTTATCCACCTCATATAATACGCCTTTATGATTTAACCAGGGTTTCCCGTCCACATTGGCTTCGATGTCCATGGTAACTAAATCACCCAGCTCAACAGGGCGGTCTACAGGCACCCATGCCCCTTGTCTTTCCCGGAACTCTTCCATGGCAGCAGTAACTTCTTTCTTGGCGATTTTTATTACGGGGTCGGGCTCCAGCCTTATGCTATGGTAATCGCCAAGCTTAACTTCAGGTTTGAGAGACACTATGGCTTTGAAAACCAAAGGCTCAGTTTGAACAATTTCTATTTCTGATCTGGCGATGGGTTCGATTTCCTGAGACTCGATCGCCTGTTTATAAAGCTGTGGTATAAGATACTCCAATGCCTCTTCCAACAAATTCTTCTTTCCTATGTGCTGCACCAGAACGGCTCGCGGTGCTTTTCCTTTGCGGAAACCAGGTATGGATACCTCATTAACCAGGTGATGATAAGCCTCGTCC
This sequence comes from Dehalococcoidia bacterium, assembly GCA_049678605.1. Taxonomy (GTDB): domain Bacteria; phylum Chloroflexota; class Dehalococcoidia; order GIF9; family AB-539-J10; genus RBG-13-51-36. Next base: position 13,442 of record JBAUEM010000057.1, on the reverse strand, counting down.
AGTGATTTATCTAACTCACTGGCTTCAGCCTCAATAGTAAGGGCTGTCTGGCAATTCCCCAAACTTTCTGTGCTTACTTTCATGTCTCATTCCTTGTCATTGTGAGTGAAGAACCTCGTGCTTTAGCTTAAGGTTTAGCTCGTCAAGCTGGCGCTTATCAACATAAGAGGGGCTATCTAACATCATATCAACGGCGTTCTGATTTTTCGGGAAAGCAATAACCTCCCTTATGCTCCACTCCCCGACAAATAACATCACCAAACGGTCTAGTCCTATGGCAATACCGCCATGGGGCGGTGCTCCGTACTCCAGTGCCTCTAAGAGACCTCCAAATCGGCTTGCCGTTTCTTCTTCACTATAACCAAGGAGGCTAAATATTTTTTCTTGAAGCTGACGATTGTGAATTCTGATACTGCCGCTGCCAAGTTCACAACCATTACACACTACATCATAATGTTGACCATAAACCTTAGCTGGTTCTGTATCAAGAAGCAACAGATCTTCCCATCGAGGAGCAGTAAACGGATGGTGCATGGGTTCCCAACGATTCTCAGCCTCATTCCTCTCCAAAAAAGGAAAATCAACTACGAAGGCAAAAGCCAGTAGGTCAGCATCAGCTAGATTAAGTCGCTGTGCTATCTCGCGGCGCAACTCATCCAGTGTCTTGTTGACTACCTCCAGTTTATCAGCCACGATAAGTAAAAGGTCACCAGGCTTTGCTTCGAATCTACCGGCTATTTCTTCCAATTGGCGAGGAGTTAAATATTTAGCAGCCGCCGATTTTACCTCATCCAAAGCTATTGCCTCTCCTGTAAAAGCCATGGTCATCAAACCCTGGGCACCACAACTCTTCGCTAAATTTATCAATTCATCAAGTTGATGGCGAGTATAATGACCACAGCCGGGGACGCATATTCCCTTCACTTTGCCCTTATTATCGAGGGCCGAACGGAAAACCTGAAAGTCGGTATTGGCGGCGATATCAGATATATCCTTGAGCTCCAGGCCAAACCTGATATCCGGTTTATCTGTGCCATACCTCTCCATTGCCTCTTTATAGGAGAGGTAGGGAAAGGGCTCTAGTAATCGCATATCAGGTTTAACAGTCTTCACAAGCGAGGTGAAAAGTTCCTCCATGAGCTGCAATATGTCCTTTACTTCGATGAAACTCATTTCCATGTCAAGCTGGGTGAACTCAGGCTGGCGATCTGCCCGGAGGTCCTCATCCCTGAAGCAACGAGCTATCTGGAAGTACTTGTCAAACCCGGCTACCATGAGAAGTTGTTTGAGCTGCTGTGGAGATTGAGGAAGAGCATAAAACTTGCCGGGATTGATACGGCTGGGTACAAGGTAGTCCCGGGCTCCCTCTGGCGTGCTCTTAATCAAAATAGGTGTTTCAATTTCAACAAATCCCTTGCCGTCGAGGAAATCACGGATAAACTTTATCATCTTGTGGCGTAATAGAAGGTTGTCCTTCATCCTCGGCCTTCTCAGGTACAGGTAGCGGTTTTTGAGGCAAAGTGATTCTCCAACATCTTCATCCTCACTGATGTAAAACGGTGGCGTTTTCGATGGATTAAGGACGACAGCCTCTTTTGCCATGACTTCAATATCTCCAGTATCCAATTTGGGATTCCTCGTCCCTTCAGGGCGGGGAGCAACTTCTCCGGTAACCTGAATTACGTACTCGCTACGGAGCGAGCCAGCTATCTCGTATGCCTCCTGTGATACCTGGGGATTGAACACTACTTGGACTATACCTTCCCGGTCACGCAGATCAATGAATACCTTCCCGCCATGGTCACGACGCCGGTGAACCCAGCCAGCTAAAGTTACCTCCTGTCCGGCATGGTTTTTCCTCAGTTCCCCACAGTTATGGCTTTTAAGCAAGGATAGTCTCCTTTTCCGAATTGTCCATTATAGCCTATAAAAGAGCTTGCTTTCAATTGAGCTAAGAGGTCAAGGCTCCGCTAGCTCCCGAAGAACAGCTAACACATCCTCTTGAGGCACATCACTACGAATTATCACTTTGCCGATATCTTATAAAAACAATCGGCATGTCTGTGTCCTTTAGATAAATTCTTGGTATAACGATGAAGTTCACCCGCCGCAATGGAGCGCAGCGGAATAGCGGTCAGCTGCAGCGCCTTGTTGGGTGGCAATATTGCCGAAATAAGCAAACTCAATTGGAAATCTTGAGCTAACTGACTATTTTATTGTCAAGATATTGTAAGATTGTTTGTGCACGCTGTTTCAAGAAATTATCGTATTGATCCTTTGAATATAATTCCTTCCTAAGTGGCATCAGATTGGAGGTCAATCTCGTGGCATATGCATCACCATGCAATTCACCAAATATGTAGTCGGATGGCGGTCTTTTCAAGATTATTCTATTTGAATCGGAAGGCAGAAAACAGAAATTGCAAAGTGAGTTGATTCGGTTATTCTCGACACCCCTTTCTTTCAAAAAAGCTCTGGGAAAAATATGATGATACTCCTTTGAGTTATATTGGGAAAGGGCATCGCCCAGATCAATCTTGTTTCCATTTACCAAGTTCAGTGGTTCATTTTGAGCTAGTAACAACAAAAATGCCCTTGTAAAAGGATTGCTCTTGCTAAATGGTTGATTGACTAAGAGGTTTTCATCAACAGAATATGAATACCTACTAATACCTGAATAGTCATGATTAACGATCTCTTCAAAAAAGGATATGTCGTCGTTCATCTTCGTATCCGTCGAACCAGAGTACCGCCTCGAGAAAGAGGTTTTCCAAAACCACTGTTTTACAACCCTACTTTGTTCTTGGGTCGGGGTATTCACTTGCGAGAAGAAGAATGTCAAAGGAACAATTTGATGAGAATGAGGCAAGAAATCTCTGGACTTTATATTCAACTCAGTAGCTAAGAAATCCACAGCTTTCTCTAAGCTCTCTTTTAGTGTATCAACGGTAGTTCTAACTGTCTCCGGCTTTAGTGAAATGATGTCCTTTGTCCGTGTGCTCTTGTCAACAATACCAGACAAGCATTGCAGAACGATTTTTTCTGGCGTATCCCCAAACCCCTTCCTTTCTAATATACCCAATATCTCTTCGATTTCCTCTCTTAAGTGGAAATCTTCGCTCCAAGTCCATGCAATCATCAAATCAAGCGTAGTAAGTTTAGTGCCTGTATTATTTATCCTTTCAAATATAGTCCCGACCTCTTCCTTACTGCGTTTGCTGGTCGTAACAACCGACACTTCATAATTCTGAAACTTCGACTGTGTCTCAGAGGCGATCTTCCTATATTCCCCGCCTAGTTTCTCGAGTTCTTTGAGGAACCTTTCAACGTCAAAGAGCGCGCTCATAGCCAAATTAGCGTGTTCTTCAACTAGGTCTTCTTTGGCAAGGAATTTCTTGTCGTCTAGATCAAAATATATGTCGAAAGTCTCGGGATCGGTATCACGCTGCTCGGCTTCTGTAACCTCACGTCTATCTTTGCAGAATACCGCGTAGATTGCGGTTAACCTTTGTTGCCCATCAAGAACGTAGTTTACTGGATATTGAGGATCTCGGTCTGGAATCAAGAATCCCCCAACATTTCTGTGCGATTTTAAGGTATCACGGGAGTTCCACAGAAGAATACTACCTATCGGATAATCGTTGTAAATACTATCGATCAACTGGATGACTTGGTCTTGGTTCCAAACAAACCCTCGCTGGAAGGCTGGAATCTTAATATCGCCTTCTTCAATTCGATTAATGATCCTGTCGATTTTAAGTGAACTTGGAGTAATCTCTGACAATGGCATGTCCGATCTCCTTTCACGCTTAATTCAGGGAAATGGGTATTTTGTTTTGCCACCCAACGACTGAACTCAGCCACCGCCAGGGAGTTTGCCGAACGAGCCCTGGCGGAACTATCCCCATTTGCAGATTAGTATAGCACACGAACTACTCCAATGTGCAGATTACTCTTCGCAATGTTCCGCCAAGTGCCAACAAAACAAGCTTCGGAAGCAACACCACCCCTAATTTGGAGCCGCCCCTTGCGGTCGCTTGCAACGATTTGTTGGGCTTTCATGAAACATAGCTATAGTTTTTGACTAGCCAATTGTTCTGCGATGTTCTCAAGCTTCTCTATAACGTCCTCATCCAACTCTGATGATTTAGCTTTCTCCACAATAAGCTTGGTTACCGCCTTTCTAGGGATATCTAATTTCTTCTCAATAAGAGCGTACTTTAGAAATTCGAGGTATTCCTCTTGTGCATCTTCATCACACCAGTCCATTCGATCGAGGTAATCACGTATGATATTAAGCCTCTTCTCAAAGTCTTCCTCAAAGAATATCCCATATATTATCACCCTTGAAATAATGGATGCTAACTCACTCTTGCCGTCAACATGTGCTTGTAGAGCCACAGTCTCAAGGCCGAGGGTTGAGAATGGATTGAGCCCCAACGTTGGAATAGTCGGACGAACTAGATTGCCTCCAATTAGATAGAGCAGATTAACCATCCATTCTCTGACTTCTTCCTCTTCGACACTGACAAAATCATACCTGTCTCGCACTTCAAGAATCATTTCGATAATCTCGACCCCGTATTCCAGTGCTTGATCGGCTATCGATCTCCAATCATCAGGATTTTGATCTAATTCATGATCTAGAGCAAAGAGTAGTGATTTGAATGGCTCCTCAACTGAGTCGATAATCCTCTCTAAGATTTCTGAGGTCATTGTACATCGATATGCATCTGAGTATTCTACTGAAAGATCTGCCAGCATCTCATCAATTTTGGACTGAACTTTAGGCAACAGTTTTTGTGAGTATTCTTCTGAAGTGATTTCTCTTGCCTTTGACACCGCTAGCCCCAGACCAGTAATTGCAGATTGTATATCTTGGATAGTTCCGTTCTTTTCGTAATCGCTGAAATGATCAAGCCCTTCACGTTCCATAACATATCTAAACACAGCTGCTGTTTCAGATGCACGCCATTTGTACCGTTCGGAGGCCAACCGAATTGTGCTCGCCATATCACTTGATTGCACATATGATCTTATTGATGACACCAAATTTCCTAGCCCAGCTCGATAATCTTTCCTAAAATCGGCATATTTGATAGTTTTAACAAGGCTTGGCCTCTCACAGTTTCCGATGAGTACTGGGAGAACTTTTATGTGTCCATCGGAAATCTGATCCCAATATGCTGCTCGCCACTCTGTTTCAACCCAGCCAGATTTTACAGAGTTTTTACTTAGAAGCAAAATAACGAAATCTGCTTCGTCGATACCCTTTTCCACCGATCTCATAATACATTCGCCAATTTTGATCTTCCACTCATCAAGCCAAACATCAAAACCATTTGCTTGGAGATCAACAGCAATGCTTCTTGCTATTTCCTTGTCGAGAGATGAGTATGAGATAAAAAGTTTGTTCATTCCTATCCTTTCAATTCAATGTCCTGAATACCAGAACATAGCAGTGATTCTATCATACAAGGAAGCCCAATCACTAAGCTCACCTGCCACCAGAGTGATATGCCAACCAGCCCCTGACCGTCATGAGACCCCAACTAGCAGAACAAGACTCGCCACGCATACCCGCGCCGCCGAAGGCGGTCGGCTGTAACCGCTTGTTAGGCGACTTTAGAGCACTTTTGAAGGGCAACTTTGATTTCCTCCTGTACCTCTGAGTCGATTTCACTATTGAGCAATCGAGCCAATGCATCTCTTGCCTTCTTGCCCCCGATTCTTCCTAGTGCCCAGGCAGCATACGAACGAACCGCGGACTCGGAATAACTGAGCGCTTTAACAAGCGCGGGCACTGCTATTGGATCGCCGATGTTCCCGATCGCTAGCGCGACATTCCGCCGAAGAGTCGAAATATCCATCTCCAGAACAAAACTTGGCAATACTGTTTTGTAGTAATTCTCGTCCCCCAATAGCAAAGGAATTAGCTCCGGGCTATCGGATTTCTCTTCTATCTCCACTGGATAATGCCTTCTCGGTGTCAACCCTTGATTCTTCGGGCAAACCTCTTGGCAAATTTCACACCCGGTAAGCCGATTTCCCACTTCCTCCCTGAATTGGCGGGAAATAGGCGCTCCATCAAGCCATTGGGCAATACATAGAGACGGTATGACTTTGTAGGGTTCTTTTATTGCATTAGTGGGGCAAGCTTCCATGCAGGCAGTACAATCGCCACAGTCGGAAAGTTTGTAAGGACGCTCCTCTGCCTCAAGCGGTGCATCTGTAATCACACATTCCAGGTAAATCCATGAACCAAAACCCTCAGCATAGACAAGGCTGTTCTTGCCATACACCCCGATTCCCGCTTTGACCGCCAGCGGCTTAAGAGCTATCTTTTCCTCTCTTTCTCTCTTAACTGCGTTATATCCCTTTTCGTTTAGGTACTCCATGATAACTCCACAGCAATGTTCATGCATAGCATAAAACGCTCCCATTCCTGGCGAAAGCCTGCCTCGTGGTGTGTCTGGTCCTGATGGTTCTGGCAGTGGACTACCAAAGTAGAAACCATACATAACTACAGATTTGGCATTTTTAAGGTAGGTTCTCAAGTCCACAAGCGGCTTGTCCAGCCCATCTACCTCAAAAGTTTCGGGAGAGGTTACGCCGATAAGGTCAACGCCATGTTTGAGAGCATATTTTTTGAGTTCCGCAGCTAAAGACATCAACCCTCCTTTTCCGGATTTGTCATCATAGCCTACAAAAGGGCTTGCTTTCAATTGAGCCTATTTAATGGGCAAGCTAGCGAGAAGTAGTGTGAAATACGGCAATGGCATCCAAATTATGGGACCGTGCCTTGCTCCAAACTTATGTTAGGCAACTTTAGAGCACTTTTGAAGGGCACCTTTGATTTCCTCCTGCAGTCACTCGTTAGCTCTCTTCTGTGTCACGCGGCACGGATTCAACGAGCTCAATCAATGCGGATTCCTTCCACACTATACCGAGTTGTGCCTTAAACTCGTCTTCTGCGCCAAACCTACCAGAATAGATGCCGACAAATCGACGACCTTTTCCAATTGAGGCTTTGTCGAATTCAGTTTCACCTTCAGGCAACCAATAGCCTACTTCTTGAGCGTATACAGGCGAACCGGACATTCCTTTCCGCGTTGCTGTATCGATATAGAACCTTGGCAGACCATCAAGATCGAAATCAGGTTCTGTTGCAATTGTCGCTCGCTTCCAGATGGGAAAGTGACCTCCACCGCTCATACCGCGAGGGTAACCGAGCACGAACGCATCCATACTGGGATATATGCGAATCGGTTCTAAACCGAGTTCGGGGGCGTTTGCGGCCTTAATACGAGTTTCTTCAAGCCCGGAAAGCGGAATTGCGACGACATCAAAACGTCTGCCATGTTTAGGATGCTCCGTCCAAATCGGCTTGGGGGCATCACCTTCGGTGTAAAGCGAGAGTTGCTTCGGTTTCCATTGCACCATCGTTGGACTGGCTTGGTCTGTCGTAGAGGTGGCAACGTAGAGTATTAGGGTGTCCGGCACCATGCCTCGAGAGTGGAGAATGGAGCCAGTATTCGGGTCGCGGCCGCTAACCACATGGAAGTTCGTTATCAGGAATGACCGACCGTTGTGCTGGTAAAAGAAGCCAGTGGCAATCGACAGTTCTTGTCCATTGGCGGATGTCTCGAGCTTCAACGGCACCCAACTCAACGCTTCACGGATCTGCGGTATGTGCATTTGAGAGAGCCAAAATTAATTTTATATTATTGTGTTAATTAATAAAATTGTATTGCATTCTTAGCCACTTATCAAGGCATTGAGCTAAGAAGTCACGGCTCCGCTAGCTCCTGAAGAACGGCCGGCACCGACTAATGGCACTAAGTTCCTATCACGTGCGGCGCTAATGAGTCGCACAGGGACTTTTGTGAGAGCAATCGGCATGTCTGTGTCTTTTAGATAAATTCTTGGTATAACGTTTGAACTGAGCGGATTGAAAAAGCATCAACTTTTTCAAGTCCGACTCCAGCGATTTGTTAGATGTTTTTACAATTCACCTTTTAAATAACTTTTCCGTTTTTCTTCTGGAAATTTCTCAATTGCATACCTTAACATGGTGCGAGGCATACTTTTGTAGTATTTTCCCAGAAATCTTTCCACTAATTCAAAATCTCTTTTACCAATTTCTCTAAGCATCCAACCAACAGCTTTATGAATTAAATCTTCTTCATCATCCAATAGTATTTCCGCAATGTTCAAGCTATCAACAAATTTATTACACTGTATAAAATGCAAAGTAGACATAATTGATATTCTGCGTTCCCATAAAATTTTAGACCTTGCCAACATATAAATTGGTTTTTTATCACGAGTTAACAAGTAAGCACCAACAATATATCCGGCAGAAGCGTCAACTAAATCCCAATTGTTAATAAATTTCGTGTTACTTAGATATAAGGTATATATTATCTTTTTGCCTTCATTATTCGCTGTTTTAAAAATATCTACTAGCACGAGAAGAGAAAACAAGCGTTCTTCATGAAATTGTGATTTGAGTAATTCAGAGACTTCACCTATAGGGATTTTTCGATATTTTTTTACTAATTTTCTCAGGACTGGGACTCGAATCCCTAAAAATCTATCGCCTTCACCATATTCACCTTTTCCTGTTTTGAAGTATTTTCGTAAACGTGCAGCATATTCCTTATTGCCCAACCGTTTTAACTCTTTTTGGATATTTTCATTCATTGTTGTTTCTATACTTCGGCATCTAACATTAATTTTTATATTATTGTATCAAGTAACAAAATTGTATTGCACTCTTAGCTACTTGTCGAGGCACCGAGCTAAGAAGTCACGGCTCCGCTAGCTCCTGGAGAACAGCTAATACATCCTCTTGAGGCACATCACTACGAATTACTACTTTGCCGATATCTTGTAAGAGCACCCAGCGAATTGCTTTTTCCTTGGTCTTTTTGTCTAACTCCATAGCTCTTGTTATCTCAGTCAAACCCAAGCCAGAAAAGCCAGTGGGTAAGCCGAATTTCTGTAATAGGGCTTGTTGGCGCTCCACTGCCGCTGAAGGCAAAAGACCTAATCGCTGACTGAGCTTAGCGGCTCCCACCATGCCAACGGCCACCGCTTCGCCATGAAGAAAGCTCTTATACTGAGTAGCCGCCTCCAATCCGTGAGCGATGGTATGTCCATAATTTAAGATGGTACGTTTCCCTTCCCTTTCTTTTTCATCCTGGTTGACGACCTGAGCCTTGATAGCAGCGCTGCGGGCAATAGCCCGGGTAAGCAACTCCGGCTCCAGTTTTGTCAGCCCATTAACATTGCTCTCCAAGAATTGAACAAATCCCTCATCAAGAATCATGCCATGCTTAATAACTTCAGCCCAGCCTGAGATCAGCTCACGCTGAGACAGAGTGGTAAGAGCCTGACAGTCAGCCAAAACCAGGTTAGGCTGATAAAAGGCACCAATAAGGTTTTTTCCTTCAGGATGATTAACCCCGACCTTACCCCCGATGCTGGCATCAACCATGGCTACCAGACTGGTCGGCACTTGTATCCAGAACATGCCCCGCAAAAAGGTGGCAGCGACAAAACCCGCTAAGTCACCTACCATACCGCCACCCAGGGCGATGATAATGTCGTCTCGCTCCGCTCGATGCTCGACAAGGAAATCATAAATCTTGATGGCATAGTTCATGTTTTTCGTTTCTTCACCCGGCGGCACTACAAAGGAATTAACAGCAAAACCAGTGTCCTTGAGGACCCCCTCAACTCTGCTGCCGTAAAGAGAGAAGACATTGTCATCGCTAATTACGGTGGCTGTACCGGACAAAGCAGCTTTTTTCATCTTTTTGCCCAGCTTGTCCAATAAACCATAGCCAACAAAGACAGGATAACTTTGAGTCGCAGTTTCCACCAAGCAAGCGATATCTTTGTCAATGCCACTCCGAGCTAATTTCCTAACGTCATTCCGAGCTGATTTTCCAATGTCATTGCGAGGAGCGTAGCGACGAAGCAATCTCAAAGCCCTTATTACCTCTTTAGCTACCTCACTGATGCTTAAGCCGTCAGTATGGACCGTCCAGTCAACATTAGCGTAGTAAGGCTGCCGGGAGGCTTTAAGCTGCCTGATGCGTTCCAAAGGGTTATCGTTAGCTAAAAGGGGGCGAACTTCGGTTTCAGGACTGTAAGCAGCCTCACAGAACAAGCGCTCATAGATTGTCTCAGGTTTAGCCTCCAGGCAAACAATTAACCCAGTTTTGGCAAGCAACTCATAGTTTTGCGGGTCAACTATGGCACCGCCGCCAATAGCTATGACTGTCTGCCTTTGCTGGCAAGCTTTTCTAATCGTCTCGCGCTCCAGTTCCCTGAACTTATCCTCCCCATCCTGACGAAAAATCTCAGCGATAGGCTTGCCAGTTTGTTTAACTATCTCATCATCGGTATCAATGAAATCCCAATTTAATCCCCGGGCTACCTCCTTAGCCACCAGAGATTTACCGGTGCCTGAGAAACCTGTAATAATGAGATTGGTTATTCGCCTGTCCAATTTCGTCTAGTTACCTTCGTCAGTATATTGAAAAATCCAGATTAGAGCAAGAACTTAAGGACCAACGCTGGTCAATCATCGCGAAAATTGAGCATGGCATTCGTTCGCTGTTAACTTTGGGCATGTTGGCCTCTGCGCTAGCCCCTGTCAAGCTAATCACCAGGTGTATCAGCGGTTGCACAAATTGCTATATTGTTGTGTCACGATATAATCAATAATCCAACCAATGTAAAGGCAGCGATAGGTGGCAGAGCCGGCATCGGCTTCCCCTTTAAAAATATCGCTTGAATCGCATAGACGCTAACCAATCCCATTAATCCGAATACTGCAATAATAACCGCTGGGACTAGACCCTGGGCAAAATAAACGGAGGCTGTAAGCAGACAAGGGAAGGCAATGTCGCCACCGCCCAGTATGGAGTATTCCCTATCGGCGGGATTCACCTCTATTACCTTCTCTCCATGTTTTTTCAAGTTTAAGTTCCACTCAGAATAGTTTTTGGGAATGATTAGTGCCGGCAAGGCATTTATTTGCGATAGCCTGTCTGCCATCCAGAGCATAAATTTGAAACGAACCGCCAGGAAGTCATAGATGGCGAGTGCCAAAATAATAGCCATCGCGGTCCACGGCGTAATAAAGCGACCAAAAACTGCTCCTAAACTACTAACCGCCAGAATCAATACCAGGTTATGTAACCAGACAAGTGGTATCAAGAACCAAAATGTTCCAAACACGACAGCGATGGCAACAGCTAGTGGAAGAGGCAAGTAGAAGACAGTTGCGATGAATGCACCCCAACTAAACAGAAGGGCAAACAAGAGTCTAAGAAGAACCTTTAAAGCTTTAAGTGGGATCTTGGAGAGCGTGAGTCCAAGCACGGCCGCTGCCGCAAAAATATAGATTAAGATTGGTCCTAACGCTGAATGGGCTGGGACTTCGATAACCTCCCCAGAGGGTAATGTCACTTCCCCAGGCCACCAAGATATCGGTGCGGATGGCTGGGTCGGTATATCTATATCATTTTCTTCCAGGAATGGGTCTATACGGGGAGCAACAAGAAGAATGAGCATTTGTGCGACGACAAAAAGAAGAAGGCCCCAATAGACCGTATTCAGCTTTACCGGCCTCTTTGTGCTCATATGGAGGATATTTTATATCGAAGAAGGCCCAATGTCGAAGTATCACCGTGACGCCGCCCGCTATCAGCACAATCCCGAGCATTGTGCAATCCCCTTTGGAGGATCAGGGCTTCAAGCAGAGATTGGCTCCCTCTTCTCTGTCATAGTATCGTACTGGGCGGCTCTCTTCTTTCGCAAAATCACCCTGGCTGCCACCAAAGCTAATAAGCCCGAAATTAGAAGAGCCTTTCTGCCGTCGGGCATGGGAGTCCAAAATTGTTGCTGCCAAGAGTCCATTAATTTGCCTGGACTAATGTCAGGAATCTGGAAACGCCTCTCACCTGTTTCGGGGTCGAATTGGTAAAACTCGACTTGAGCATTCTCAATTGAGGTCTCTTGTTTACCCTCATAGTCCACCCACACATGTATGGGAGATGAATGAACTTGATAGGGAATACTTTTCGCTTCCAAAACAGAAGCTAAGACCAGAGCTCGGGCTTTGCAATCCCCCTCTCCTCGCTCCAGCACTTGTTCAATGGTGGGACAATACCAGGGCATGCTATAAAGCTCCCAATCACGGTGATAGGGTATTCCAGTCAGGACTGCTTTCTCTATAGCTACAGGGTCAGAAGGAAAGTCATTCAGCATAAATTCAACAGCGCCAGGGTCAGCATCGAAGTTAAGAACCCTTTGGATACTGATGATTAAGTTGAGAGGATTGGGATATAACACAAAAAGAATCCACAGTATAAATATCAGGGGAAAATATCTCCGAAAAACTCTTCTAAAAACATTCTCGGACCTCTCAAGACCGTCCGGCATAACTGTAGTCTCAGTCGAACTACTGGTAATGTTTTTTTCTACTGACATAGCACAGGAAACTCCTACTCGGGTTCGGGAGAATCAAGACAAATATGATATTGAGCCACCGGAATGCCTGTTCCTTACTTCCTCCCGTGTTTCTCACCCTCTATCTTCCGCAAAGTCTTTTCGTCGAGGCCGAAGTGATGGGCTATTTCGTGGCGCACTACTTCCTCTATTTTTGCTTCAATTTCATCGCCAAAGCGGCATTGCGCCTCTATGGGCTTTTGAAAGATACTTATCTTATCAGGTAAAACCAATCCGTACCCCCGGTCTCGCCTAGTTTGGGGCACACCCTGGTAAAGACCAAGCAATTGGGTGGGATGACTGTGTTTAACCTGTCCCAGTTGCCCTCGTGTGGGCCAATTTTCTACCACAATATCAACATTTTCCAGTTTGCACTGAAACTCCGGTGGCAAACTATCGATCGCCCTCGCTACGAGAGCCTCAAAATTCTCCCTCTGCATATCTAGAAATCCCCGATATTACCAACAGGTGCAAGAATACTTATTATCATCTTACCACCTGAGGCTGCTACCAGACAAGCGAATAACGAGTAATGGTATCATTAAAACCCAGCCCTTTATATTGGTTGAGCTGGGCGTAGCACAATAGCTACTTTTTGCTCACGAGACATAATTATGGCGATTTATCCCGCTTGTCGAGGCGTTTTTAGTCTATTCTAATTGAAAAATGAGACTGAAAGAAAGGTTTCAGGCAACCCGTTTAGCAAATCCTGTGATTTGCTGAAAGAGCTTGGAACGAGCATTCACCATCCTTTCTGCAGGTTGATTATCCCTCATTTGATTTGCGATTATCCCGAGTTTTTCGAGAGTTACGCCGGGACGCAGGTAGCCCTCGGCTCTGGGTACATTCCTTAATCGTTCATAGGGTGTCATCACCTCCTCATAAGGATAAGTCTTTTTAATCCTGCCTCTATG
>JBAUEM010000056.1:0-6661 GCA_049678605.1 Dehalococcoidia bacterium | reverse complement strand
GGGTCAAACTCATATTACTGGTTGCTGCTACCCTCATTACCTCCTCAGCGATTTGCTTCACTGGCCTTATCGGTTTCGTCGGCATACTCATCCCTCATGCAGTGAGGCTTATCTGGGGGCCAGACTATCGGTTTTTGCTCCCTCTATCCACGCTGGTTGGCGCCATCTTCCTCATCATAGCCGATACTTTAGCCCGTACCATAATTCCTCCTACGGAGATTCCGGTAGGAATAATTACTGCTCTCTGTGGAGCACCTTTCTTTCTTTATCTATTGCGGAGAAGAAAGGGGCTTGCTTTCTTCTAAATTGTTTGCCTGTCACCCTGAACGTAGTGAAGGGTCTCGAGATTCTTCGCTTCGCTCAGAATGACAAGAGGAATCGGAAGGACAAGAGAATAGGTAAAATGATGAGAGGAGCGGGTAGTAAGAATGATTGAACTGGATAATGTCAGCTTGGGCTATAACCATCGAGCCATCTTGCATAATGTAAGTATGAAGGCTGGACCCGGCCAAATACTGGGGCTGGTTGGCCCCAATGGCTCGGGGAAGTCAACATTAATCAAGGGCATGACCCGGGTAATAGACCTATTCTCCGGGCGTATCTTAATTGACGGCCGCGATATAAGAACCATTAAGCGAGACGAACTGGCTCGCCTTGTTGCCACGGTGCCGCAAAGCCCGGCCTTGCCCGGGGCTTTCACTGCTTTTGAAGTGGTGCTTATGGGACGAACGCCTCACCTCGGGCTTCTTCGCTACGAGGGAGGAAGGGATCTGGCCATCGCCTGGCAAGCGATGGAGGCAACGCATACCCAATCCTTCGCTGAGCGCAGAGTAAGTGAGCTCTCAGGAGGAGAGAGACAGAGGCTTATTATCGCCCGGGCACTAACCCAGCAGCCAAGGGCGATGCTCCTTGACGAGCCAACTGCCAATCTGGATATAAACCATCAAGTCGAGATTCTTAATTTGGTCAAGAGCCTTTGCCTGGAGCAAAGCTTGACCGTCATTATCGCTTTACATGATTTGAACTTAGCTGCTCAATACTGCGATTGGATGGTCATGCTCAATGGAGGGAAAGTTTACGCTGAAGGCACGCCACTCGACATACTCACAGCGCCGAATATCAAGAAGGTCTACGGAGCCGAAGTATGTGTTTATCCCCACCCTATTAATAAGCTACCTACCACCCTTATCACAGCCTGTCCGCCGCACAGCTATGGCAGGCGGGCAGGCGGAAGTCATGGAACAAGCTGATATGAACCTTCTCCCTCGACGGGAGAGGGTTTGGGTGAGGGTGAATTTCACCTTCAGCTATACTCTGGACCTCTGTTTCGCCGCTTTGTTGCCCATGCAGCCACCCCCACTGAAACCAGTACCACCAAGCCTGCTATGGCCATCTTCTCGACCGGAGTAGTGTTGACGACTGCGGTACTCATTACTACAGCGGGCAATAGTGCAACCCTCACCATTGGCTTCAGGCTGGGATGCTCAGTTATGAACTCAGCCAGTGGTGGGCTGACCCTGTAGTAGAAATCCACGAAGGCTCGGCCCAGCGGGTTGGTCAGCAGGTATCCATCTCTGAACTCACGGAAAGTTTCTATTTCGTCGGCCATCGGTGTGCCGTAGGCTGCGGTGGCAATGAAGCACGCCCCGCCGGCAGTCCTGAAGTTTGCGGTGATGGAGTAGTCGCCCTCCATGGTGATGGTGGCTATGGCGGCATCGGCATCGTCAATGGCGTCAATATCGCCAGTCCAGTTGTCAAAGCGATAGCCCTCCTCAGCCTCGGCCACCAGGTTGACTACTGTTCCCTCGTCACAGGCAAAAGTCCCCTCTCCAGGTTCGCTTACCGAGCCGCCATCGGTGCTGTCTATAGTCAGTTCGTACTGAAA
The DNA here is from genome assembly GCA_049678605.1 of Dehalococcoidia bacterium. GTDB lineage: Bacteria > Chloroflexota > Dehalococcoidia > GIF9 > AB-539-J10 > RBG-13-51-36. The sequence goes on along the minus strand of JBAUEM010000056.1, from coordinate 4,776 downwards.
TATGAAGTTGGCGGTGATGGTAGAGTTGCCCCTGATGGTGATGGTGGTGGTGGCGGCCTGAACGTCGGCTATGTCATCTACATCACCGGTCCAGTTGACAAAGCCGTAGCCCTCCTCAGGCTCGGCAATAAGATCGACCACTGTTCGGTCGTCATAGGTGAACGTTCCTTCGCCGGGACCGGTCACCGAGCCGCCATCTGTGCTGCTGATGGCAAGGTCGTATTGAGGTATCTCCTCAAAGTTGGCGATGATGGTAGAGTCGCCCCTGATGGTGATGGTGGTGGCGGCGGCCTGGACATCGGCTATGTCGTCTACATCACCGGTCCAGTTGACAAAGCGGTAGCCCTCCTCAGGCTCGGCAATAAGATCGACCTCTGTTCCCTCGTAATAGGTAAAAGTCCCCTCGCCGGGACCGGTCACCGAGCCGCTGGCGGTGCTATTGATGGCAAGGTCGTACCGGGGTATCTCCTCAAAGTTGGCGGTGATGGTGGAGTCGCCCTTGATGGTGATGGTGGTGGCGGCGGCCTGGACATCGGCTATGTCATCTACATCACCGGTCCAGTTGACAAAGCGGTAGCCCTCCTCAGGCTCGGCAATAAGATCGACCGCTGTTCCCTCGTAATAGGTAAAGGTCCCCTCGCCGGGGCCGGTCACCGAGCCACCGGCGGTGCTGCTGACGGCAAGGTCGTACCGGGGTATCTCCTCAAAGTTGGCGGTGATGGCAGAGTCGCCCTTGATGGTGATGGTGGTGATAGCGGCCTGGACATCGGCTATGTCATCTACATCACCTGTCCAGCTGACAAATCGGTAGCCTTCCTCAGGCTCGGCCACCAGGTTGACCGCTGTTCCATCGTCATAGGTAAAAGTCCCCTCGCCGGGACCGGTCACCGAGCCGCCGGTGGTGCTAACTATGGCCAGGTCGTACCGAGCTATAAAGTTGGCGCTGATGGCGTAGTCGTCGTTCATGGTGATGGTGGTGGTGGCGGCCTGGACATCGGCTATGTCATCTACATCACCGGTCCAGTTGACAAAGCGGTAGCCTTGCTCAGCCTCGGCCACCAGGTTGACCACTGTTCCCGGGTCATAGGTAAAAGTACCCTCGCCGGGACCGGTCACCGAGCCGCCAGCGGTGCTGCCCACGGTCAGGGTGTATGTCTTTACAAAGTTGGCAGTGATAGCATAGTCGTCGTCCATGGTGATGGTGGTTGCGGCGGCATCGACATCGGCTATCTCGTCAACATCGCCGGTCCAGTTGACAAACCGGTAGCCCTGCTCAGCCTTGGCCATCAGGTTGACCACTGTTCCCTCGTCATAGGTAAAAGTCCCCTCGCCGGGACCGGTCACCGAGCCGCCGGCGGTGCTGGAGATGGCGAGGTTATATTGAGATGTTACTCTTGCCCGGAGGCAGGCATTACATCCATACAAAGCAAAGTCATCCCAAGGATCAGTATCCCCACATCTGACATAAGAGACCCCACCCTGTATTGGCGGATCAACTCCTGTCAGCGGATATTCAACAGGTATGGGGTACTTATAGCCTGGGGTGGTCATTTTCACCGCGATGGTAAACGGCTGGCCACTGGTCAGCGGCACAGGCGAATCAAGCGGTATAGAATAATAGCCAAGCTCCTGGCAGGTCCCTGATTGGGAGGTAGCAAGGTTTGTGAGACCATCGCCGATGTTGCCGTCGAGGTAGACATAAATCTCATACTGGGCACTATTGCTTGTTGTCCAGAAGTCCACATGGGTAAGCTCGCCATCCTGAGTGGAGGTGAAGATGTTTGCCATCCATCCAGCATAATCCTCCCAATTACCAAAATTAGCTACATTTCCAGCTTCATCCCAATAGTAGAGCGTCTCATTCGGGTCGTAATCTTTGTACTTGAGGTAGGCTATCTCCTCCATACAGCTTGAATTGTAGGCCAACCAGAGATAGCCATTGTTTCCCGAACCTGTCCCCCAGCTGTTCTTGACCAGCCAGGCACCAGTCCCTGGCGTCTCAAAGTGGGGAACACTATCATCCCAACCAATAATAGAGACTATATGGTTTGTGGCTGCACATGTGGCACAATCATAAACGGCGCCATAGGTGAGATAAGTGTATTCATGGACGTATGGATCATAATAAAAAGCCATGGTCACCGGTCCATGGTTATATACCGCCTCTTTTATCAAACCAGTTTGGCTTTTGTCGTTGGTTACCAATCTATATCCATTGACCTTCTTGATAGGTGAGCAACCGTCACAGACACAAGTTCCGTCACAGTTCAATCCCCCTGTATTATATGGATTGCACGACTCTAGAACAGCGCCTTTTTGGATAAAGACTTCGCTAGCGAGCCAGCTCCATCCACCTGCCATACAGGGATCGGTGGAATCGTCGTACGTGCAAACCCAGGACCGGTCAACGCACAAAGCCACACTCTGCTCGGAAAAATCGTATTCTGTATCTTCTCCGATCAAAACCGCTGATTCTAAGACGGAGGTAGTGCCAAAAATCCAGCAGGTCCCACAGGGGTTTTGGTCCTTTACTGGGGTTACTTTGCCCTGCGCTCTCCAGTCAAAGCTACTGGGGATGGTGGTAAGTGCTACTGCCCTCTCTACCGGGATTTTGTCTAGGTGGCTCAGATCCATAGGCGAAGGAATATAGCCATAGAAAGGCTCCGGTGGGTTTTCCCAGAACTCCAAGAACTCGGGGTTAACGGGAGCGACCTGGCCCGTCTCGTTGGGTAAGGGGGCTAAACCACAACCACTTAGAATAAGTGCCAGGAATATGGCAAGAAAGACTCGCACTCCGACTAATTTTTTCATCGCATTCCTCCTTTTAGTATTTACTGAATTCAGAACAACATCTATGGTGCCAATATATTGACTATCTGTTTGATTGAGGTTCGAGCACTTGTTCGGCGGTATTCAGCTTGATGATGTAATCCTTAGCTGCCAGTTCGTTCAACTTATCTATGGGTATGTCAGCCAGAACGAAGCCGGTGGGGTGGTCGCCGACCGGCGGTATCCACGAATCAACATATACGGTGACACCGAGGTCTCGCAGCTCTTCTAGCTGAGGTTGTGTTGGCTCTTGCTCAAAATGGATAAATATGCGCTGCGAGGTCAAATCCTCTGTTCTCATACCCATAGTTTGCATTTGCTTCAGCCTCTCGGCAGTTGGTTCGGCCATTTACTCTTTTCTCAGGTCTACCTGCATGAGTAACAAACTACTGGCTTTTTCCTTCACTATTTCCTCCCAACCGGGCTGGCTCTGCCAACCAGCTATTAAAGTAGCGATTATGATGCTGAACAGGACAAGCACAACGCCCAACGACTTACTCATACGTCACTACCTCCATTGTTCTATCTAGCGAAGTTGTCCCACACCTCGACTTTTCCAACAACCGGAATCCTCGAACTGAGTCTGGCTACGACCAGGTCACCCGCCAGCCTCTGCTCTCTTTTTAGTCCAGTCAACATTCCCTTGTCTCTTGCGGAACGCGGTGCTGGCTTTACTCAGACCCTCTCGGCCGAAGCAGCGAACGCCGTTGTCATCGATAAAGCTCAGAGCTGACAAAACTCCGCATCTATTCCAGTTCAGCAACCGGCTCTCGCCCTTACTAAGCCGTCTTATCACCATGATAGTTAGGTTTTTTCAGGTTTATGGTTTGCAGCCTATACTATCTCACTTCTCCGAACTCCGCATGGTCGGGCCTGCACCACCAAGCATCGTACCAGTTAACTCAGGCACAAGGGCAATCCCAAAGGTTTTGCCCATCAATTTTCCTCTTCTTATCGCTGCACATTCCTTGTTCACTGTTTTATGTTTGTCCTCATCCCTCGAGAAACTCCGAACAGACTCTTATCGCTATCCTATCAGGGGGAAAAGGGATTGCCTCGGCTATGCCTGGCAATGACTTTAGGTTTCGAAAGGGAGGGTTGATCTTGCCGTGACAGGAAGAAAAAGTCGAGTTTACATTTGTATATGTGCTCGGCTGAGCATTATGGGAACTACCGCAGCTCTCTGACACACACACTTGACCATCCACCTTGTTACTAGTCTTAAAGTACGATTTTTTGTAGAGGTTATTCTAATGTTATCCACTATCTAAGATATTGTCAATAGTTTTTTTGTGCAGCGTCCAAAACATACGATAGAATTACGGAGTCACAAAACGCTATCTTGTTTAATCCGCTTCCAGGATTCTTTCAGTGTATAAGTAGTGTTGTGCATAGAGCCTCTCGCTTGCAGCCTTTGTGAACCGTGTTGATTTTATCCAGAAGCAATACTTGATGGCATTGAGTATCTGGCAGATGTCATGCTGTGTTGGTCAGCAATTGGCGTCTTTAAATCTAGTCCTATGCCTTCCCGTTTGTGGTACAGTTATTCCTGAGGTGGAGGTAGAATTTTCCGGGCTTGGCGAAAGATACGAAATAGCAGCAATGCTACTAAGACAGCGGCTACAGCCACCACCGTCGGGAGCAGCCAGGGAAAGCGCTCACTGAATGGTGGCTTCTCTTCCACAAAGTGCGAGTTTGTAGTTTGGGCACTTAGCTCAGCTTCGGGCAGTTCTTCGGTCACAAGATATGGAAACAGCCGCTCTATGTCGTAAGTGGGTCGTTGGGCTTCCGCGTTTCCATAATATAGCTTGTATGACTGCTGTGGGTCGGCGACAAAGACCAGCCTACGCCATAAGCCCCACACGTTAACCTCTTGGACAGTGAGGGGTGGGCTATCCTCGTCGTGAATGACCAGGCGAAGATAGCGAGACGTGGTTTCAGGATGGG
>JBAUEM010000055.1:0-21354 GCA_049678605.1 Dehalococcoidia bacterium | reverse complement strand
GTGTTCCGTTCGGTTACGGTCAGGTTAACCGAACCACCGGACAGGACCTTTGTCGCTGAAGCAGTAATAGTGGTTATGGTGTCGGGCTTGATTGTGTCAACCGTCACTTCATCCCGCTCGCGCAGGTCACCGGGGTAGGTAACCAGGAAGTCCCCCGGGGCAATCCCGCTGCCGGTGGCAACGAACGTGGTCGTGGCGTTGATGGCACCGGAACTGATATTCCAGCTCCAGGTCTCGCCAACATTGAGGATACCGTCAATGTTGGTGTCGCCGGTCATGCCAGGGGTAAGATTATTAAGTACGGCAATGTCAGTTGTGCCATTGTTAACTGCTACCTGCGGGTTGGTCAGGTTCACGCTATAGGCGGCGATGGGGTTCGCCTCAGTCACGGTCAGGTCAACCGTGTCGCCGGAGGCGACCATGGCCGCCGAGGAAGCGATGGTGGTGATGGTAGAGGGTTTCTGCTCGTATCTGATGAAGTCCTCACCGATGCCGTCATCCGCTAAGGAGCCCATGAATGCCCAGACCCTGAATCCACCCAGCAAGGCATCCTGTCCTGGGAGGGTGGAGAAGTCCAGGATGGTGAACTCAAAATCCGGGTCGGCTGCACTTGGATTGGCATGGTAGCTTCCTGTGTTAGTTGGAAGAGCCGTGCCGAAGGCAAACGCAGGGTTCCATGGATTCCCCGAGAAGTCGGCGACCGTGAAGCCGGTGACGTTAGTCGAGCCAGATACACCGGCAATCACATCAAATGTCCCGTCCTGGTTCAGGTCAAAGTAGACCGCAATGGTTTCCGTGCTGCCGAGATTGGAGTTATCTGCTCCTTGATTGATCGCCAACCATCCTGAAGTCCCGCCGGGGAAACCATCACCATCGGCATCGCCAGCTATCCCGAAGGTATTTATCCCCACGTACAGGGTGTCGGTGGTCGCGTTATAGGTGAGCCGAAGGTCTGCCATGTCCCAACCGCTGATTGTACCAGCCGGTGCATTGTTTGGCAGGCCAGCATCGCCACCTGGGTCAGGAATTGTCAGGATACCCGGTCCGGTAAAGTCAGTCGGCACATCACCCGTGAATGTGGGTGTAGCCGCCCCTGCCGGCGTTGCCAGTGTGAGTGCCATACCCAGCACCAGCACCAGCGCCATTATGGAAGACAATGTTCTTCTCTTCATTGTTTCTTTTTCTCCTTCCTTATTATTAGCTTTTCTCTGGCCTTATGCCCCCATCGACCTGCGATTCAGGTCACATTACTGGCAGGGCATAACGACCTCACGGGGTTAATTCTCAGTCTACAGTAAACCTATAACCCTACCCATCCGTAAAGCAAAAAAACCGACCCAAAATACCTAAGGCCGGTTTCACTATTAGCTCCCCGTCACCCAAGTGACCATCTGAAGGTGGCGGTTCAATGCCTCCTGTTTGAAAGGTAAAATTGTAGCCCGATTAGAATAGTGATGTCAATATGCTTAACTTAACTTTTCTTACAAATCGAGACTTTATAGGACTTTTTTCCTATGACTATTTTCTGATCAAATTGATACTTTTGGGTGATTGTGTGATTAAGTGAAGTGAGTTACTCTTAAGATATGTCAGTTGAACAGGAGGTGGGAAAAGATATGGAAAATGATGAACGAATCGACAGCATGCTGACGGTCAGGGAAGTAGCCCAACTCCTCCATGTCCATCCTAACACCCTGAGGCGCTGGAGTAACAACGGGAGAATAAGGGCATACCGTATTACTCCTCGGGGTGACCGCCGATTTAAGCACGGGGAAATCGCCCGCTTTCTAGATGAACTGAACGGCCAGACGAACAGCTGGAGGGAAGCAGCGAGCTTACAGCGGTCACGGTAGCTAACAAGACCGCTACGTCGGCTGCCCCGCGGACCTGGTGCAAGGCACCGGGCTTGTCTTTCTCCCCCGCAGTGAACTTGCTCACCCTGCCTTCCATTGTGCAGATATAGTCAACCAGATAGGCCCCCGCTTTTGCCTGTCATTTCGAGCCCTTCACTTTTTTCATTCTGAGCCCTGAGCTTGTCGAAGGATAAGGGTGAAACCTCTAGGGAAAGCTACCCGGTCATCGAAATTGTCCCCTGACAGATAGTCACCAAGAAGGCGATAGAAAAGATGAAAGTTGTGGATGGGACAGCTATGCCTGACGTGGAAAAAGATATTCTAAAGCTGGTGGTGGAACGGCACAAGGCTAGCGGCAATATCGGATTGGGACTGGTCAAGGGATTTGGTTTAAAGAAAGGAGCGTTAGCCTCGTCAGTGGCTCACGACTCTCACAATATAATAGCGGTGGGCGCCAATGACCTCGACATCCTGAAGGCAATCGCGGAAATTAATAGATTACAGGGCGGGCTGGTTGTTTGCGCCAACCTGGAAATTCTCGCTTCTTTACCCTTGCCCATCGCTGGCTTGCTTTCCCCTGAGCCGCTGGATGTAGTCGTATCCCAGCATGAAAAAGTGGAGAGGGCTGCCGCCAGCTTGGGCAGCTTGCCCCCAGCACTCTTTGCCCTCCTCTCCTTCCTGGCCCTGCCCGCGATTCCCGAACTCAGGCTGACCGATTTAGGCCTGGTGGACGTGGTAGAGTTTAAGTTGATCAAGTAGAATTAACTCCGATGTAATCGGAGTTTTCTATGCCGATTCTAGTTAGCGATAAATCCATTTCCCTTCATTATATCTTCGCAGTTGTCAGCGGGTCGCCGATCAGCCGCGCCTTTATGCGTCGGCTGCAACGTCTTGTTGAGCGGTTATCTCTTCTTTCGGATTTGGACCGTATTTGTTGTCCCCAGGCTGGCTGTCTGTACAAGTGAGAACCAGAAACCAGATTGGGCCCGCAATCGGGATCAGTATTATTAACAGATACCAACCGCTTTTCCCAACATCATGAAGCCGTCGAACCGCTACAGCTAGCCCTGGAACAAAGACTGCGAGAGCATATAAAATAGATAATAGGCCAAGGCCAAATACTGCAAAGGTTAGTAGTCCGATGCCCAAGTCAATGAGAGAAGCCACAAGGCTGAAGATGAAATTGAAAAGAAAGAACATCCAGTATTCTTTCCGCCTCGCACGCCCACTGAACACTGCATACTTTTTCAGCACTTTGATATACCAATTCATGTTACTTCTCCTTTCGCTCGTTTGTCGTTTTGTCGGACGGCAAGCGGGATATTCTCGCTGTCCAACATCTATTCCTATACCTATTTCCTATACTTCTTCTATAGGCATGTACTATATGACAAGACAATATGAAATGTCAAGGATGAAATGTTAAGGACCTCTCTATTTAGATTGTGTTGCAATGTGAAGGATAATTAGACCACATGTATCATTATTTGATCCGACTCACAGATCCAAATTGTTTGCCACCACAACACAAAGCTCTGTCTATTTCCTCATCCCGGTTTCCTGAACTCCAGACAATACCCGTGATACTGACCATGCATTTTCCAAATACCGTCTACACGTATCTCTTTCATTGTTTCTGGAACCAGATGAACAGGAACGGAGGTGTTTACTTTATTATCCTGAGTTGAACGCGACAAACGGAGGAAACGAGCCACGACTTTGGCTACCTGTTCCGATTCATCAGCAATTACTATTTTACTTCCCGGTCGGGCAACACGGATCATCTCATCAATGGCTTTCTTCTTTTCAGAAAAAAAGTTGATCCCACCAATGTGAAAAACACTGTCAAATGAGTCTGATTTGAAAGGTAACTCTTCTGCCATCCCCAGGAAAAGGTCTACTGGCCACCCTCGGGTTGTGACCAACCTGTGACAATTAGTCAGCTGCGCCGCTGAGATATCCAGCCCATATATGTCACCCACTTTTGGAGACTCAAATAGGTAAGGAAGATTACCACCAGACCCTATCGAAACCTCCAGAACTCGTCCATTGTTTAGTTCCAATCTGCGCAAAATCTCTGTGCGGGCCTTGCGTGCTCCACCCATAGGCAAAAACGATAACCAATCAAAAATTGTTTCGAAGCGTGAAAATCTATTATAGAATCGAGCGAAACGTTGGTTAAGACCCTCCAGTTCCTGTAAATCGATAAAGTGCACAATGCCGTTTTTAATGATATAGCTTCTTTCACAGTGCGAGCAAAACAACTCTCCCTCATTCCTACCTGTATTATCTAATTCATCGCGAAGTGTAAGTTCAGTTTGACAACCAGGACAACATAGTAACTCTAATGTTGAGCGCTTCATTGCTATTCCTCTCAAGCTATTATGTTTTGGCCTAACGTACTGGTCAGCGGCGGCTGTAAGCCGTCCGCTGGAATGAATTGTTATGTCAGTTCTTTCAAGATGTGCCGGGCAAGATATTCATCTATTTCGTTATGCCTCGGAACGGGCTGCTTTTTACCTGTGGCAGGATTTTTGTATAGGTCGTGACGGGGCCCATGTCTCACAAGAACGCACCCTGCGTTAGATAGCCTCTTGACGAGGTCTTTCCTCCTCATACTGATAACTTAAGTTCTTTAACCAGATGCTCATCTGGTACGTCCTCCATCGTCATCAGTGCATAGGCATCTTTCATATTCTCTTCAAGTTCTTCTAATGTTTTCCCCTGCGTCATTATCTCAGGGTGTTCAAGTAACTTCCCTACCCAGAATTTCTCACCTCTCCAGTAAATCATATTTAATTTAGTTTCCATTTTCTGCCTCGCAAAATCCCTTTTAGTATCTTAGCATAGTTTACTGAATTTCGGAGACACCATACTTAATTCCAAAGATTATGTCGCCTCCTCAACTACATCAAGAGATATGTATGATGTCCCCTCAATTGCCGCGTTATTTAAACGGGTTATATCCTGGCTTCTTGTACAGCTTCTCCGGGCTGTCGAGAATGTCCGGTTTGTAAACCTTTTCTGCCCAATCCTCTGGCTTGATTTCTTCAAAAGCCACTGAAACTGACTTTTCTTCGCACTTTGCGATGGCGACAACGTCACGAACGATTTCATCGGCGAGTCTGGCCTTCTGCTGTTCTGATCTTCCCGGTAAGAGTTTTACGATGACGTGAGGCATTATTTCACTCCTTTAATTTGTCACCTAACATCTATATTTTATACCTATTTTCTATACTTATTCTATAGGCATGTACTGTATGACGAGGCAGTATGAAATGTCAAGGATTTCCCCATTTAGACCGTGTTGCACATGGAATTTCGGGGGACACCATACTTAATTCCAAAGATTATGTCACCTCCTCATCTACATCAAGCGATATGTATGGTGTCCCTTTAATTGCAACGCCCGCGATGAGCCGCCGCGCGGGGGCACGGTCGGATCCATCGCGTTGTTTGAGGTCATTTCCTCTGTGTCCACAGGTCTTCATGTATGATTGATGCTATCACTTCTTCTGTCTTCGACGCAGTATCAGGGTGATTTTGAAGCTCCTCGACTTTTTCAGTGAATTCCTCAACGAAGATATCACGGTCTTTGTAGTCTTTCCCAAGCCAAAAGTTGTATCGAGTTCCGTCGGGATACTGAATTGAGATGTACAGCCCAGCATCATCTTGTTCCGATTTCTTCTTCTTTCCAATGAATTTGTCGTACGCCATCCATAATAATGCAGCGATGGAAGCAACAGAGCCGACGGCTCCCAGAAGAACCACATACTCAATAGCCGCTAAAACCATCCGACCGCGAGTCTTTCCTGGGTCTAGCCAAAACGTATGAATATCCTCGGCGTGGGATTCGATGAAGCTGTAGACTTCGTCGGGGTCAACTCTCTGGTTTACGTTTGCGAGAGCCATCTGTAACGGTATTGGATGCTTCATTATTCCACCTCCAACATCTATTTATACCTATTTTCCATACTTATTCTATAGGCATGTACTGTATGACGAGGCAGTATGAAGTGTCAATGATTTCCCCCATTTAGATTGTGCTGGAATGTGGGATAATTCGGTATAACGTCAAGCATCACTGGTGCGCTCTTGCGCGTCCGGTGCATGCGCTTGTTCGACGTTTCATATGGTTATCACACCTTCCAAATAGAGTACTGCCTTACCAGAAATCTTTACTCGATCTCCTGCATGGACGCAGAACAACTCGCCGCCGCGCTTCGATATCTGAAACGCATGTAGATTCTTCTTGTGGAGTTCGCTCGACCAGTATGGAACCAAAACACAATGCGCAGCACCTGTCACCGGATCCTCCGGTATCCCAATCCGGGGGGCGAAGAATCTCGAGACGAAGTCGCTTCGACTTCCCTTGGATGTCACGATGGTGCCACGATACTCAACCCGCTCGAGCGCAGAAAAATCGGGCTGAAGTTCCCGAACGGCCCTCTCGCTCTCCAGTACCACAAGTAAATCTTCGACGGAATTCAGTATTGCGATTGGTGTCACACCAAGTGCCTCCTTTAGGCCAGACGGCGGAGTCCGGCTATGGACGGGTCTGGAGGGGAAATCCATCTCAAGAAGATCGTTGTGTTTACCAACGACGAGTTGTCCGCTTTTCCGTGTATGGAAGCGGATTTCCTCTTCTGACCAGTCTTGGCAGGCGAAAAGGACAAAAGCGCTCGCCAGTGTTGCGTGCCCGCAAAGCGCAACTTCAGTCGTTGGAGTGAACCATCGGAGATCAAACCCGTCGTCATTGCGAACGAGGAAGGCGGTCTCTGACAAGTTATTCTCGGCAGCGATGGACTGAAGCATGTTATCGTCGATCCACGAATCCAGTATGCAAACAGCGGCCGGATTACCCGAGAAGACTTCGGAGGTAAAGGCATCAACTTGGTAGATGGGTATTTTCATTATCTCGTTCTTTCTTCGTCGAACAGCTAGAATTCCGGGGACACCATGCTTAATTCCAAAGATTATGTCGCCTCCTCAACTACATCAAGAGATATGTATGGTGTCCCCTCTGGATTCTAGTTGGCGATAAATCCATTTCCCTTCAATATATCTTCGCAGTTCTCAACGTCGCAAATCAGCCGCGCGGCTTTTTGCGTCGGCTGAATTTGCATGGTTAGACCCTTTCTGGATTCCATTCCAATGGTATTTGAAACACATGGTCCCTGCTAAGTACTAGATTGATCTGAGGAATAGTAAGTCGCTCCTGAGAATACTCCAAGCGGAAGAGGGCATTCCAATCGCAAGCGAGAACCATATTCACGAACATGTGAGCCCAATCCACCTGAGGTGGGTTGGGCCAGTGCGCAAGATCACTCCAGAACTGTCGCCGATCCTTGTCCGACATGCCACAGTAGAAAGGGCTCAACTTCTCAAACGTTGGTGCAAAATGCTCCCTGTAGTCCCCCCTGGCCATGAACACTTGCCATCTGAATGTGGCAAACAGACATTGAGAGTGATGCAGGTTGGCACGCATGATATCCAGTCCAATATGGCTATAGGTTGCCAGATAGCGCCTGAAGCGAAGCTCCTCGCCACCATACCTAGCCGCCACTTTGATGGCCCGTGGCGCTTCAGGCGTGGCGGAACATGACAAATCATACTCGACCAGGAAACTGCGCACAAGATCACGCGGATCGGTACCGAGGGGACAGAAGTAGGAAATGCGAACGACGTTAAAGGCACCGGTGACGTTCAAGTAGTAACCGGTGGTTACAGACTGCCATTCAGGCAGTTGAAACAGCGGCCGCAAGGCATCGAGTGTGGAATAGTAACCCTTGATCTTCGTGGTGTCATTGTTGGTTATGCAAAGAGTACCGAAAGTGTCATCAACACTGATATCCATGGCCTTCATTCTCTGGGTCTAACATTGCCTTTTATATTATTGTATTAACCATGAAAATTCTAACGTTCGAATTGAGCCGATGAAAGGGTGCAAGCTGAACGAGCCTTTGCGCCCACTTCATTATTGCCAGTGTAGTTGATGGCTGGATTCAAAGTCAACCGTTATTCGGGCGCAAAGCGGACGCAGAAGCGACTTTTGGGAATGTGCACAGGCACAGGGGAGGACGCCCCTTTCAGTCGGCTCCAATGACTTGTTGGGCAGCATGTCTATCATACATCGGCCTCAAAGATATTCGTAACATACAGTTTTCCGGCTGATCGAACCTTCGACAAGAATGCAGAGTCATTGGAGATTCTTTCAAGGGCCCTAGCAGCGACACGATCTCGCCTTTTCATTTCCTTGTTTATCCAGCTTTCTGAACCACCATCCGATGTTGCATAGGCCAGTGTGAAGTTGGTTGACAGTGGGCATCCATCGTGAATTGCCTCTTCACCTGAGTTGATTCGATCTATGGCCGACTTATCGCTGTCAACAACAAGCAATGCCGCATCGCTTGCTTTCAATACATCTGATGCGTTTAATCTATGTATGAAATCTTGCCAACCGATTCGCTCCGGGTTAATCCCCACATCACAATAACCGACCAGTAGGCTCACATGGTGAACATCGGCGAATCTCCTTGAGTTGTCTTGCCATAAGAGCAATGACGGTGAGCATACGTATAGAATGCGGTCGCCCTCCTTTATGCTGTTTGTGTCCACAAAACCAATCACATCGTAGTTCTTCCACGGATTATCGCCAACGCGGTCTCTGCTGGACCTAATGGGGATCGACCGCAGGCATTTGGGTTTTCCAGAATCCCTTAAATAGGCAACACTATGATGCAGGGTGTGTGCCACCTCTTTGCCATCTGGGTCAAGCAAAGAAAGGGTGCCATCCTCTTTTGGAATCATCGACTGAATTGCTGCCGATTCCTGTATGATGACTTCGGTGATTTGGTGGCGCTTCTTCTTCCTTCGCATAATAGATGCAATTGCTTTGCTGCCCAACATTGCCTTTTATATTATTGTATTGATTATTGAAAATATACTGTGCTTTTGGCAACTTGTCAAAGTAAAAAATTCAAGGGAAAATCCTTGCCACACATCTGCTGGAAAATGGCTATGATATTTTGTTAAAGGGGTGACTACTGTCTTAAAGCCTTTTCTGTAGAGCCGATATAGTGCTGTCCAGAATTAGTAGGTAACATCTATTTTTATACCCGTTTTCTATACTTAATTCTATAGGCAGGTACTGTATGACGAGGCACAGCAAAGTGCAGAATTCTCACTTCTGCCTTGTGGCCCATAATGCTGAGGCGTCGAAAGCCTCTCCTTTGAGTTTGGCCTCTAAGGTTTTCCTTAGTTCCTCTATGGGCACCCGAATTTGCGCCAGGCTGTCCCTTTCCCGAATGGTAACCTGCTTATCCTCTAGAGACTCAAAATCTATGGTAACGCAGAACGGGGTGCCGATTTCGTCCTGACGCCTGTATCTCCGCCCTATACTTTGTGAATCATCGTAATCGGTCACAAAATTTGGACACAGTTTGTTGAAAACCTCTTTAGCCAGAGGGGTTAATTTTTCATTCCTGCTTAAGGGCAAAACAGCTACCTTAATGGGGGCCAGCGAACGGTGCAGGTGGAGAACTGTTCTCTTTTCTCCTTCGACTTCCTCTTCATCATAGGCATCAATAAGGAAAGCCAGGACAGAGCGGTCGACGCCAGCCGAAGGCTCAATAACGTAGGGAACATACTTCTCGCCAGCCTCAGCATCATAGTAACCGAGCTCTTTGCCGCTACATTTGGCATGCTGAATAAGGTCAAAATCGCCCCTGTTGGCGATACCCTCCAGCTCCGACCAGCCCATAGGAAATAGATAGTCGATGTCATAGCAGTCCCTGGCATAGTGGGCGAGCTCGTCTTTGCCGTGCTGGCGCAGGCGAAGATTTTCCTTCCTGACACCCAGTTTGACATACCAGTCAAACCTCTCCTTGACCCAGTAATCAAGCCACTCTTCGTCGGTCCCGGGCTTAACGAAGTACTCCAGCTCCATGTGCTCAAACTCCCTGGTTCTGAATATAAAGTTGCCTGTGGTGATTTCATTGCGGAAAGATTTGCCTATCTGGGCGATGCCCAAAGGCAACTTTTTTCTGGAAGTGGTGATTACATTTTCAAAGTTAACGAATATGCCCTGGGCAGTTTCGGGGCGGAGATAGATTGTGCTTGCCTCCTCCTCCACAGGACCCATAGAAGTTTTAAACATCAGGTTGAACATGCGAGGCTCGGTTAACTCACCAGCACATTTGGGACATCTCTGCCCCTCTATTTCGCCAGCACGCCACCTCAGGTGACAAGATTTACACTCTACCAGGGGGTCACTGAAGCTATCAATGTGGCCGCTAGCTGCCCAGACTCCCGGGTGCATCATAATTGATGTGTCCAGACCTACTACATCATCCCGTTCATGGACTATTGACTTCCACCAGGCGTTTCTAACATTGCGCTTAAGCTCCACCCCCATAGGGCCATAATCCCAGCAGCTAGCTAAACCGCCATATATTTCGCTGCTGGGGAAAATAAGCCCCCTCCGCTTACACAGAGAAACGATTTTATCCATATCCACTTTATCAGACATCTTCAGGTCTCCTTTGAGTTTCTTAGCTTACCAGCTTTATTCATAGGCGTCAAAGGGGTGTCTTCATTCAGTACCTGAGTGACACTTCCTTTCTGTCATTGCGAGGAGCCCTGATGAATCGGGGCGACGAAGCAATCTCTAAGCGAGATTCCTCAGTCCAACCATAGCAGTCTCCAGTTTTGCAATGAGATTGCCACGCCCCGACAAGTCGGGGCTCGCAATAACACGGGAGGTTATCGCCAACATTACAAACATATAAAGTATCACCCACCTATCTGAACTAGGTCAAGGAAATGACAAGAAGCTGAGGGCTCAGAGTGGCAAAGGAAGAAGGTTCTGAAGGGGAGCGAGCTGCTGAACAATCCTATTTAGCTTTTGCCCTGGCAGTTTTCCGCGTAGTGAAGCTCAGATTATCTTCCTTCAAGCTAACAGCTATGGTATCTCCTTCTTTGAACTCGCCCTGCAATATCTTTGTCGATATGGGATTTTCTACATACCTTTGAATAGCCCGGCGCAGGGGGCGAGCTCCGTATACAGGATCGTAGCCTTTGTGAGCTAACCAAGCTTTGGCTTCCTCATTGACTGCAATCTTAATACCACGCTCAGCCAACCTCTGTTCTACCTCATGGATAAGCAGGTCAACGATGCTCTTCAAGTGCTCCTCAGTTAGAGGACGAAATATGATGACATCATCTATCCGATTTAGTAGCTCAGGGCGGAAGGTTCGCTTTAGGGCACTCTCTATAGCGCTTCTCATTCTTTGTTCGTCAGCTTCCTCTTTGCGGGAAAAACCAATTCCCCCACGCTGGAATTCCTCAGTGCCCAGGTTACTGGTCATGATTACCACTGTGTTTTTGAAGTCCACAGTTCGGCCATGCCCATCGGTAAGCCTGCCGTCTTCCAGGAGCTGCAGTAGTATGTTGAAGACGTCGGGATGAGCTTTTTCTACCTCGTCGAACAGGATGACTCGGTAGGGACGGCGGCGCACTGCCTCGGTCAACTGGCCTCCCTCTTCATACCCCACATATCCCGGTGGCGACCCGATAAGACGGGATACAGTGTGTTTTTCCATATATTCTGACATGTCCAGTCTTACCATGGTGTCTTCGTCGTCGAAGAGAAACTCAGCTAAAGCGCGAGCTAGCTCGGTTTTCCCCACGCCGGTAGGGCCGAGGAAAATGAAGCTGCCAATGGGTCGTTTGGGGTCCTTGAGCCCGGCTCGGCCTCGCTTGATGGCCTCGGAGACGGCAGCCACTGCCTCTTCTTGATCCACTATCCTCTGGTGAATCCTTTCCTCCATGTGGACCAATTTATCAGTTTCCGTTTCCATCATCCGGGAAACGGGTATGCCCGTCCACTGGGCCACTAATTCGGCGATATCCTCCTCGTCCACCACACTGTCAATTTTCTTCTCCTGCTGCCATTGCAGTTTGGCCTTATTGTACTCTTGTTCCAAGCGCATCCTTTCCGCCTTCAATTCGGTAGCTTTCTGGTAGTCCCCTCGTTGCGAAGCCGCCTCTTCCTCATCAATCAGGTGCTTCATCTTCCGGTCCAAAGTTTTAACTTCCTCGGGAGCGCTTTCCATATCAATGCGTAGCTTGCTGGCTGCTTCGTCGATCAAGTCAATTGCCTTGTCAGGCAAGAATCTATCGGATATATATCTCTGGCTCAGCTTAGCAGCAGCTACCAGGGCGGAATCCTCGATCTTTATTTTGTGATGTGCTTCATATCTGGGACGAAGTCCTCGGAGCATCTCTATGGTGGCTTCTACGCTAGGTTCATCGAGATAAACAGGGCTGAAACGTCTCTCCAGAGCTTTATCTTTTTCAATACGCTTTCTATACTCGTCGAGTGTAGTAGCCCCGATACATTTGATTTCACCACGAGCCAGTGCTGGCTTTAGCATATTACTGGCGTCGATTGCTCCTTCGGCAGCTCCGGCTCCTACCACGGTGTGAAGCTCATCAATGAACATAATAACTTCGCCGGCCGCCTGCCGGACTTCATCCAGAACTGCCTTCAACCTTTCCTCAAACTCCCCGCGGAATTTGCTTCCCGCCACCAGTGCTCCCATGTCTAAAGCCACCACCTTTTTCCCTTTGAGAGAATCGGGAACATCTTCAGCGACAATCTTCTGAGCTAATCCCTCAGCAATGGCCGTCTTGCCTACGCCGGCGTCGCCGATAATCACGGGATTGTTCTTGGTGCGCCGAGAAAGTATTTGCGTCACACGTTTGATTTCGTTTTCCCTCCCAATTACAGGGTCGAGTTTGCCCTGACGAGCTAACTCCGTGAGGTCATGCCCGTATTTTTCCAGGGAGCGGTATTTGCTTTCCGCTTGACGGTCGGTAACTCGATGTCCGCCACGAATTTTCTGCAAGGCTTGATAAATCTTTTCCTGGTTAACGCCAGATTCAGCTAGAATTGTTGCGGCTTCACCTTTGGTTTCCCCGGCAATAGCAATGAGCAAATGCTCAGTACTGACAAACTCATCCTTGAGCCTGTCAGCCTCCCTGTTGGCATTTTCGAGAAGAGCGGAAATCCGCGGGGTAGCATAAATTTGCGTTGCTTCGTAAGCTATTTTGGGAAAACTCTCAAGCGTTGCTTCTACTCGCTGTTTTACCGCTTCGATATCTACACCTAGCATCTGTAATATGTCCCCAGTTATTCCCTTTTCCTGCTCCAGTAAGGCCAATAGAATATGCTCCACATCCCACTGGTTATGGCGATAGCGACGAACTAGCTCCTGTGAGGCCTCTAGAACCTCTTGCGCTTGCTCAGTAAATCTCTCTGGTTTCAACTCCCTACACCTCCTTCCATTCTGCGTCTTCTATTATGTCCTCTATGATGTCTTCTATTTCAGCTTCGGCAATTTTCTTGACCTTTCTCTCCATTTCCTCAAGTTGCTGTTGCATCTCTTTCATCCTTTGCATCAACCTCAACGCCACCTCTACCCCCGCCAAATTAATGCCACAATCGCTCATCAGAGCCTTAATATAGCGCAAGCGGTCAACGTCTTCCTCCGAATAGAGACGTATATTGCCACTTGAACGCTCTGGCTGTACCAAGCCCAGTCTTTCATAATACCGCAATGTGTGAGCTTCTATGCCTATCATCCTGGCGGCTACGCTTATTACATATCTTGGGTTAGATTCCCAGTCCATCATCGTGGCACCTCGCTTTATGTGGGTCGCAGAGACCGCAATCTCTCAAATAGTTTTTTTTCCTCCTCGGTCAAATTGGTGGGCAGAACTACTTTTACCTTGGCGAACATATTGCCGTACTTATTATTGCCTAGCTGGGGCATGCCCTTCCCTGCCATGCGGAAAACCCTGCCGTTCTGAGTCTCCGGTGGAATTTTAAGAGATAGATTGCCATTCAAAGTGGGCAATCTGACCTCGCCACCCAATATGGCGGTGGCTAAAGGCACTGAGACCTCAGTGTAAAGGTCATCTCCTTTGCGCTCAAAGAGCTTATGGGGCAGAACCTTCGCCACGAGATAGATGTCGCCCTTGTTGCCCCCGGCACGACCGGGCCCGCCTTCCCTCGCTATACGAATCCTCGAGCCATCTCTAACCCCCGCTGGAATCTTAACCTCCAGACGCTTGGGAATTACTTTCCCACCAGCACCATTGCAAATAGTACAGACCCGATTACCCACCCTGCCCGTGCCGCCACAAGCTGTACAGGGCTCCTCGGTCTGAAGCTGCATAACACGCGTAGAGCCATGGTAAGCCTCCTCAAGAGTTACCTCGATGGGGGACTCTATATCCTGACCACGTCGTGGTCCACGCCTCATCCTGGAGCCTGTACCAGAATCGCCGAACAAGCTTGAAAAAATGTCACCATATTCGAAAGTTGTGCCACCCCTGCCGAAATCCCACCTAACTCTCTCTTGCCCCCCGGATTTAGCAAACTGCTCAGCATATTCCCATTGTTCACCGAACTGGTCATACTTCTTTCGCTTTTCAGGACTAGAGAGGACTTCATAAGCCGCATTTATCTCTTTAAATTTTGCCTCAGCCGATTTGTCGCCGGGGTTGAGGTCAGGATGGTGTTTGCGAGCCAAACGGCGGTAGGCCTGCTTGATTTCCTTTTCTGAAGCATTCCTACTTACACCTAGAATCTGGTAATAGTCCTTGCCTGCCATCTCTCTTCTCTAATGATTCTGTGTTAATTATAAAATTGTTTAACTTTTTTGTCAAAATTATTTAACTTTCCTATAATATTAACTGAACTGAGAGTGGGGCTTGGTAAAAAATAAAGAGGCGAAACCTTGACCATCAGGGGAGAGCACAAAGCGGAACAGGAAATCAAGAAAGAGGACTACCTGTACCAGGAGAGACGCTATGGTGCTTTTTCCCGCAGTATGGCCCTTCCCAGTGGGCTTAAGCCAGACAAGGCTGAGGCAACGATGGAAGATGGCGTTCTAACTCTCACTATACCCAAAGCTGAAGAGGTAAAGCCCAAACCAATTAAAGTCAAGGCTAAAGGGAAGAAATGACTATTACAGGGCCCCGCTCTCAGACTTCAGCAAATCGATGAACTGTCTTAAAATTCTTGCTGTAGCCCCCCAGATGATATGCCCTTCATATTCATATGCGTAAGAATCTTGCTTGAAATTGGCTTCATCCATCAAAAATGACAAGGGAACGGAAAAAATTTCCCTGATTTCTCTACCATCAGCTTTGAAAGGGTAAGGGTGGGGTATGAAGGCAACAAAAGGCGAAATAACATAGTTACTGGTGAGTGTCACGCTATCGTCAAATTCTCCTAAAATTTCAACGTCTTCAGCCTTTAAACTTATCTCTTCTTCAGTCTCCCTGAGGGCAGTTTGGAGCAGGCTGGAATCAGATGGTTCCCGGGTTCCCCCGGGAAAGCAAACCTCCCCTTTGTGGAAGTCTACCTCTTCGCTCCTTCGCGTAAATAGGACATGATATTGCCCTTGGTTATAAAAAAGAGGTATAAGCACTGCTGAAGCCCTAAGGTTTTCGCCGGTGATTTTCTTTTTCCTGTGATGACGGAGGATTTTTTCAATCTGCTGTTTCACTGCGCTGTGATTATATCACCTCTCAAGATGTCAAATATTTGCAAGTTCAGTAGCTAAAAGTTGTCGCATAGGCATTTAAGAGTTATACTCAAAGATTGTGGCGATAAAACAAGATTATTATGAAGTGCTGGGAGTGCCTCGAAACGCTAGTGATGAGGAGATTAAGAGGGCGTTTCGCAAGTTAGCGAAACTGCACCATCCTGACCTCAATAGAGAGCCAGGAGCCGAGGAGAAATTTAAGGAAATAAACGAGGCCTACCAAGTTCTCTCCGACACCGAGAAAAGGCGTAGCTACGATCGCTATGGCCGAGTAGATACAGAGGGAGGCTTTTCCGATTTTGGCTTTGGCGGGCTGGGGGATATTTTCGAATCCTTCTGGAATGGTTTTGGCACCCCCTTTGGGCGGACTGCTCAGCGTGTTTCCCAGAAAGGGGATAGCCTGCGAAGTTACCTCACCCTTTCCTTTGAGGAGGCGGTTTTCGGCTGCAATAAAGAAGTTGAAATACAACGCATCGAGTTCTGCCCTTCATGCCATGGCATTGGCAGCGAACGGGGAACAAATCCCGAGACCTGTCCTGATTGTCGCGGCACAGGGCAAGTGAGGAGGGTTCAGCAAAGCATTTTTGGGCGCTTCACTCATATCACCACTTGCTCTCGCTGTGGAGGTAGTGGCACTGTAATAAACAATCCTTGTTCTCAATGCCGGGGAAGGGGAAGAATAAAGGTGAAGCGCAAAATAAGGGTTAATATTCCTGCTGGTGTGGATGAGGGATACCGATTATGCTTAAATGGAGAGGGGAGCGCTGGCTTGTATGGAGGCCCCCCCGGCGACCTCTATGTCAACCTTTCAGTAAAGCCACACAATTTATTCCATAGAGATGGCAGTGACATTCTTTACGAGTTATCCATCAATTTTGCTCAAGCTGCTTTGGGCGATGAAGTGAGAGTGCCATCTTTAGATGGAAAGGTAGATTTAAAAATACCGCCAGCAACTCAAAACGGGAAAACCTTTCGCTTCAAAGACAAGGGGGTCTCCCACGTTGATGGCAGGGGAAGAGGAGACTTGCTTGTCAAAGTAAGTGTAATAACCCCACCACACCTGGATAAAAACCAGCGTCGTCTTTTTGAAGAATTGGCTAAGATACTACCTCGGACTGAACCGCCTCTAGACGTCTAGTCCGGGATCAGTGATGGCTTGCTGCTAGTTCTTTGAAGTCAATCAATGCGCGGCTTGGGGGCAAGCCTTCAAAAAGAATCCCATAAATAAGGTTGATGATGGGTAATTTAAGCCCTTGGTTTTTTGCTAACTGGTGGGCTGCCGTAGTGGTGGCGACTCCCTCGGCGACATGTGGCATAGAGGCAGATATTTCAGATAAAGAGCGACCCTTAGCCAGTTCGTAGCCAACATAATGATTGCGGCTTAGAGTGCTGGAGCAAGTAGCTATTAGGTCGCCTAAACCGGCCAGACCATAAAAAGTGCCAGCCCTGGCCCCCAAAGTTACCCCCAAGGAAACAGCCTCAGTCCACCCCCAGGCAATAAAGAGCCCCTTAGCGTTGTCGCCTAAGGCTAGTCCGTCTATCATGCCTGCGCCCAAAGCTATAATGTTTTTCAGAGCTCCGCCTAATTCAACCCCGACAACATCATCGCTGGTAGATAGAAAGAATTTGGGCGACTCCATCAGTTCCCGCGCTCTTTCCGCTAAAGCTATATCCTGAGCGGCAATGACCGAAGCAGCAGGGAGGCCCTGGGCAACTTCCTTGGCTAAATTGGGACCAGAGAGGACGCAAATTTGCCCTCTTAAGGAAGGAGCAATCTCCTCTGCCAGCACTTGTGACATCCTCTTACCACTATTTACTTCCAATCCTTTGGCGGCGCTCATCAATAGCATCGAATTAGTCAGATAATTCTTGGCTTGACTGACGTTTTCTCTCAACTTTTGAGAGGGGACCGCCCAGATTGCCAGGTCAGCCCCGTTTAAGGCTTCTCCGATGTGGCTAGTAGAGGAATAGCGACGCCGTCCCTGGTTTAATTCTTTGGCCTCAGCCTCGCTTCGCGTCCACAGTTTTACCGTTGCTCCTTTATCACTCAGCAAAACGCCTAAAGTATTGCCCCAAGAGGTATTGCCTATGATAGCAACTTTAGGCATGGTCTCTCGTGCCTTTTCACCATAATTGGCGTTCTGTGCCTTGCCTTAATCGTTTTATATTGTCCTGGTGCTGGTAGACGAGCAATGCGATAACTACTAAACCGTAAGCTAGATAGATGGGAGGGAAATTGTAGGCGAT
Source organism: Dehalococcoidia bacterium (assembly GCA_049678605.1). Taxonomy (GTDB): domain Bacteria; phylum Chloroflexota; class Dehalococcoidia; order GIF9; family AB-539-J10; genus RBG-13-51-36. Next base: position 3,635 of record JBAUEM010000055.1, on the reverse strand, counting down.
GGTTAAGGGTATCATTAAGCACCAAGCAGCTAAGGCTCCAAGAATAGAACCCTTGGACATTTGTCGGCTGCGTAATGCTGCTATAGCTACAACTTCGGCACCAAATATGCCCGCGGGAGGGAAAATAGCGAACAGTGTGCCAAAATAGGCAGTTACCCCCCTACCCCCCTTAAACTTAGCAAATACGGGCCAGTTATGTCCCGCTATTGCGGCCAAGCCAGCTGCAACTCGGGCTACATGCTGCCAATAAATGGACACGCCACCAATGGTTAAGCTACCGCTGCCGCCATCTATAATTACTGCGGCTAGCATGACTGCCCCGCCAGCTTTAACCACATCGAGAACTATGGTTAAGACGCCGAGCTTGGTTCCTGCAGTTCTCATCACATTAGTGGCACCAGTCTTACCACTTCCATGTTCCCTGATATCAACGCCACCTTTCAGCTTGCCTATTATCAGGCCAAAGGGAATGGAACCAAGGAGATAAGCAATGACTATTACAGCAACAAACTCAGCTATCATCATGCTCTCGCCTCCGTCTTTTTATTGATTTTACGGGCAGCCTTGGTGAAAATCAACTTCAAAGGAACGCCGCGAAAACCAAAGCCCTGGCGAAGCTTATTTTCCAAGTAGCGTTGATAGGAAAAATGAACCAGTTTAGGATCGTTAACCTTGAGAACAAAAGTTGCTGGTTGAGATTCATCTTGATAGGCTCGAGTAACGTGCAACCGTCTAGAACCTGTGCGGGGTGGGGGATGGCTACTTACTGCCTGTTTGACTAACTCGCCAACTTCTGATTGCGGTATTCGCTTTTGCCTTTCCTGCCAGATTTCCCAGACTTGGGGTAGAATCCTGTTTATCCCCTGCCCTAGTTTGGCAGAGATGTAAATGATAGGTGTGTAGGAGGCAAATCTAAGTCTTTGCTCCACGCTATGTTTGAACTCCTGTCTTTGTTCTTGGGGAACAAGGTCCCATTTGTTGACCAACAGTATTATACCCTTTCCAACCTCAATAATATAGCCAGCGATATGCATATCCTGGGCAGTAATAAATTCACTGGCATCGATTAGCAACAATGCAACATCGCAACGGTTGATAGCTTGGAGGGCGCGAAGCAAACTATAATAATCCACTCCAGCACCGACTCTTCCGCGCCGTTTAATCCCAGCGGTGTCGACAAGTAAGATTTCCTTATCATCCCACCGAATTATAGCATCAAGCGAGTCGCGAGTTGTCCCCGGAGACTCATGGACAATGGCTCTTTCATCTCTTAGCAATGTATTCAACAAAGTTGACTTTCCTACATTAGGTCGCCCAACGATGGCTAATTTAGCTTCTCCTGGCTCTGCAATACTGACAGGTTGTGGGGGCAAAGAAGCCAGCACAGCATCCATTAACTCATCTATCCCTCGATTATGGTGAGCACTGATAGCTATAGGCTCACCCATGCCCAGGTGATAGAAATCGGCCACCTGATTTGCTTGCTTGGCAGAATCCACCTTGTTTACCGCTAGTCTGATAGGCTTATTGGCGGCGCGCAGTACATCGGCAATTTCCTCATCGGCAGCTATAACTCCGTCTCTGGCATCTACCAAGAAGATGACGGCATCCGCCTGGGTAATGGCTGCTTCGACCTGCTGCTTGACCTTTTGCTCCAAAGACGTAGCTGGCTTTGTTTGCCAGCCACCAGTGTCAACCACAGTCAACTCCCGCCCCTGCCAGGCAACAAAAGCAAAAACGCGGTCCCTGGTAGTTCCTGGCAAATCAGCAACTACAGCTATCCGCCTGCCCGCCAGGCGGTTAAGCAAGGTGGACTTGCCCACGTTGGTTCTACCCACAATGGCTACAATAGGCCCGGTCATTTGCCTGATACCTTTGGATTTGACAGCAGCTCCACTAGTAATGCCTTTTGCAGATGAAGCCTGTTTTCTGCCTGATCAAATACCACTGACCGGGGGTCGTCTAGCAGCCCGGCAGAAATCTCCTCGCCCTGATGGGCCGGCAAGGGATGCATCAACAAAACATCTCCTTTAGCCAAGCTTAATAATTTATTATCCACCTGATAGTCTGAAAAGGCAAGACGGCGTTTCTCTGCTTCAGCCTCCTGGCCCATGCTCGCCCACACATCAGTATATATTATATCAGCATCTTTGGCTGCTTCATAAGGATTATTGGTTAGCTGAATCCGGCTACCACTAAGAGCAGCGAATTCCTTTCCTTGATTCAATACCTCTTCCTTAACATCATAGCCTTGTGGAGAGGCGAGGTGAAAATTCATGCCCACTAGACAGGCAGAGAGAAGCAAGCTATTGGCCACATTATTGCCATCGCCAATGAATGCTAAAGTCAAGCCAGGAAGCCTCCCTTTCTTTTCATAGATGGTGAGAAGGTCGGAAAGAGCCTGGCAGGGGTGTTCCAGGTTGGAAAGGGCATTAATTACGGGCACAGAAGCATGGTCAGCGAGAATTTGCAGAGTTTCCTGGGAAAATGTGCGAGCGGCAATGCCGTCGACATAGCGGCTGAGCACTCGAGCTATGTCAGCCGCTGGCTCTCGCTTGCCCAAGCCTACCTCTTCCGGAGATAGGTAGATGCTGTGTCCGCCCAGCTGATACATAGCCATCTCAAAACTGACCCTGGTTCGCAAGGAAGGCTTTTCAAAGAGGAGAGCTAAGGTTCTCCCTGAAAGGAGAGGCGGTGCCCCTTCTTGTTTCATACGCCAGGCTTGCTCTATGAGGTGTTCAATTTCCTTACGGTTAAGGTCGGCTATTGAGAGCAAATCCTTTTTCATCTTTCGCCTCTCTTGATACTACTTCAGCGTATCACGTTTGTCAATTTTACGACAAGCTCCAGAGTTGTTACTGAGGATGGTAAACTACTTGAACTGTATTATAATGAGCCAGATGACCAGCGCTCTGTCGTTGAATTGAATCTTATAGTATGTCAGGGCAAAATATGGAGATAAAGGTGAAATGTTATTCAGGCTATGTCTATGCCGAAGAACCACGGTCTTTTGTCTGGCAAGAAAAGGAACTTAGAATAAAGTCAATAGAAAAAGCCTGGCAGGAACCAGGCAAAAGGCTATTCAGAGTTGTCACTGAGGATGGTAAACTATTTGAACTGTGTTACAATGAAGCAGATGACCAATGGTCTGCTGTTGAATTGATGTTTTAAGGAGAACTCATGAAAGAGATTTTTGAAATTCTGGAACAGAATGGCCGGGCGGCTCCGGAACAGATTTCCACCATGGTGGATAAACCTGTCAGAGAGGTAGAAAAAATAATTAAGCAGGCTGAGAAAGATGGGAGCATTCTGAAATATAAAACCATAATAAACTGGCCTAAGTTAGGCAAAGAAGATGTGGCTCTTTATCAAATGTTGTGGAAACAGCTTCGGCATGGTACAAAACCCCAGGAGCATTTTTCCCCAGTAGGCCTCGGCATTTCTCAGGCCATAAGAAACGCATTTCGGCATTTCGATCTTGGTATTACAGCTTGGCCATTGTTCCGACTGTGAAGCACCCGCCTTCTTTTGCCCGAACCATGGCGATATAACCTCACCGAGCTACAATAAGGACAAGCAGATTTCCTTTCTTGAGCCCTCACCTCTACTATTATCTTCCCTTCGCCCTCAGTTAC
>JBAUEM010000054.1:0-15299 GCA_049678605.1 Dehalococcoidia bacterium | reverse complement strand
TATTTATCCAGTGAAACTAGCTGAGGCAGTGCTTAAGTTAAGGGAGGAATATCCCAGGTGGGGCAAGGACAAGCTGGTGATACTTTTGCGTCGTGAAGGATTTACCTCATCTGCTTCCACAGTGGGCAGAATTCTTAAGAAGCTAAAAGAGCGTGGTGTATTGAAAGAGCCCTTGCCAAATCACATATCGGCCAGGAAGAGGCAGTGGCAGCGTCCCTATGCAGTAAGAAAACCCAAGGAATATGAGGCTACAGAGCCAGGAGATATTGTAGAGGTGGATACACTGGATGTCAGGCCTTTGCCTGGCGTGGTGCTTAAACATTTTACTGCTAGAGACGTTATCTCAAAATGGGATGTTTTAGAAGCTCATACCAGAGTAAGCTCTCACACTGCAACTGCTTTCATGGATACTCTACTGAGACGGATGCCATTTCCCATTAAAGTCATTCAAGTAGACGGGGGAGCTGAGTTTCAAGACTCCTTTGAGGCGGAACGCCAGAGGAGAGGCATAAAACTATTTGTTTTGCCGCCACGCTCAGCCAAGCTTAACAGACATGTGGAAAGAGCACAAAGGACCCATACTGAGGAATTCTATGAGGTAATGGACACAAGCTTTGAGATAGCAGAACTGAACCAAGCTTTATTAGAATGGGAAAAGGTCTATAATACTGTCCGACCTCACCAGGCTCTGGGATACCTTACTCCAATGGAATTTCTTAAACTCCATCAACAAAACAAAATAAAGGAGGAGGTGTCACTAATCATATGAACGAGTACACCCCCTTGACAAAAGCCAAGCATGGTTGTAGCATTGGAGCATGCTCGCTTTGTTCAAAAAGCGCTGAGGTAAAGCGAGGAGGTGCTACATGTGAGGCGACGTTTACCTACTAAAGGCAAGTTCCAAAAATGTGTTTAGAGATTAACTTCATGATTTGAGCTATCGCCGGAACAAGATAACGTAAAAGGAGCTAAGTAAAATGAGTAAGATTTTGCGTGTCAGCATGACTGACTTAAAGGCTAAGTTTGAGAACGTACCCGAGAAGTACAAGCTGATGGGCGGACGGGGTCTGACTTCGGCCATCACCTGCGATGAAGTGCCGCCCACCTGTCAGCCGCTGGGACCCAAGAACAAGGTCATTTTCGCCCCAGGTTTCGTCACAGGCACAGCTGCCCCTACGTCGGGACGCATCTCTATAGGCGGTAAGTCCCCTCTGACCGGCACCATCAAGGAGGCCAACGCTGGTGGCATGGCTGGGTCAAAGCTTGGCCGACTGGGCATCAAGGCCATCATTGTTGAGGGGCAGCCCAAGGAAAAGGGCAAGTTTTGGTTGCTCAAGGTAGACAAGGATGGGGCGGAGCTCCTGCCTGCGGATAAGTTCGTGGGCAAGGGACTTTACGAAACTTACCCGCTCATGTTTGACGAATACGGTGAAAAGGTGAGCATCATTGGTATTGGTGTAGCTGGTGAGAGGCTAATGCCTAACGCTGGCGTGTGCATTAATGATCCTGAGAACCGACCCAGCCGTTACGCTGCCCGTGGTGGAATGGGAGGGGTGATGGGCAGCAAAGGACTCAAAGCTATTATTCTTAACGACAAGGAGGCACCGAGCGTTCCCATTGTCAAAAAAGACGTGTTTGAGTCAGGGCGCAAGAAGCTCGTTGATGCTTTGATGAATCACCCCGTCACCAAGCCCGGCGGGGGGCTTAACACCCTTGGCACAGCCGTCCTAATCAATATCGTCAACGAGGCTGGTGCTCTCCCTACCCGCAACTTCCGCGAAGGGCGCTTTGAGGGTGCGGCCAAAATCTCTGGCGAAGCCATCCTCGAGATCTGCAAGAAACGAGGAGGCGTCGGTAAAACCGGTCACGCATGCAGCCCGGGCTGCATCATCCAATGTTCCAACATCTACCCTAAGTCCGACGGTACCGAGTTTGTTTCTTGCCTGGAGTATGAATCACTCACGCTCTTAGGCGCCAACTGCGGCATTGACGACCTGGATATCATCGCCGAGCTAATCCGCCTGTGTAATGACTATGGACTGGACACTATTGAAGCCGGGGTGACCCTCGGCGTGGCCATGGAGGCGGGTCTGGCAAAGTTTGGTGACGGAAAGAAGGCGATCGAGCTGATGCACGAGATTGGCAAGGACACCCCACTGGGCCACATCTTAGGTAGTGGCGCCGCGGCCACAGCCAAGGTGTTAGGCGTGGTTCGGTGCCCTACGGTCAAGGGGCAGGCGATACCTGCCTACGACCCGAGAGCAGTCAAAGGCCTTGGTGTAACCTATGCTACGTCCACCATGGGTGCTGACCATACTGCAGGCGCCACCCACGTTTCTGAGTTGCTTGGGATACCAACCAAGGTAGACCAGTTCGCCTTGGAGAAGGCAGAGCTGTCACGCTTCTTCCAAGTTGCTACCGCTTTCATTGACAGCACTGGCTATTGCCTGTTCGTTACCAATGCCACCAGCAGCATACCTTCTGGCCTCGAGGGACTAATTGAGACATGCAATGGAGTGCTGGGCACCAACTGGACAGCAGACGATGTGGGCCGTATTGGTGCTGAGATTACCAAGATGGAGCGGGCTTTCAACGAGGCGGCCGGCTTTACCAAGGTCCATGACCGTCTACCTGAATTCATGAAGTACGAGAAACTCCCGCCCCACAATGTGGTCGCCGACGTGCCCGATGAGGAACTGGACAAAGTCTATGCCCCCTAGGGGTTATAAAGGCATTTGAAACGAGCCCGCTCCGTCGTGAGGAGCGGGCTCGTTTCTACAGGTAACCAAGCCATGCCTGCTCGGCTTTGCGAGGGCTCGGAGTGATTACGGTTGAGGTCAGGCTTTATGCCACCCTACGAAAATACCATCCCGAGCTGGGAATCGGTGAGCCCTCGCTTATCATGCTAGATGATAAAGCTACGTTGCGCAATCTACTTGATGAACTGAAGATCCCCAGGAAGGAGATAGCAATAGTCTTCGTGAACGGTAAGTGGGAAGAACAAGGCTCCCTTGTTCGGAATGGGGATAGGATAGGAATCTTTCCACCATTAGGCGGGGGATAAGGATAGTCGAGGTCAGTCTATACGGAAAGCCACACTGCTTCACTATTAACCAGGACTCGTTCTATCATTCAATTGTTCGTGTTCCGCTCGAGAAGGGGGATAACATCGAGACTGTTGTCAGGCGTATCGGTATTCCTTTCGAGGAGCTGAGCAGCAGTATCTCCCTCAACCGGGGTACTCTGCTCAGGATATGACGGCTAAGGATAGGGATTGCCTTGGAGATATTTGGAGACGACTCGTGTTTTTTCCATAAATAACGTTATGTCAAGACCTGAAAGTTGGTGACAATTCGCGGGTTCTTGGCCTTTGTCTCAGAAGTGTGGGAAAAACTATATTCTCTGAAAAAACACGGAGCCTGTAGAACTTGCAGTGTGGTCTATCTTGGCGGGAAGCTGCAACGGAGAACATTTCGTGGAATTTTGTCGGATGGTGGAAGGTGGATGACATGGTCAAAGGAAAAACTTTCGCCTAGGGAAGCTGTGATGGGGCAAACCAAGGAAGTACTGTCCTTTTTATTCAGGTTTTCTAAGGGAATAAAGCTTAGGGCTTACTGGCCTTGCGATAAACCTTTGGGTTCAGCCAAAACACAAGCATGTAAGACCTAGGCAGCATTAACGCATAGAACTCTAGAGCGCAGGCCTCGAAAGCAAATAGCACACCCACTTGATTGTAAGCTAAATCCACTTCTGGAGAGTGGAAAAAATTTTATCGAAGAAGCTCTAGAACATTTAGCAACTAAATACTATGAGTCGTAGGTGGCTGAAGACGAGGGCACGGAAGCCAACGGGGTGGCTGTGCCCAAAACGCGGTCCTGAGGGAAATAACCAAGTTAAGCGTAGCGGATATTACTGGCGCTATCTTACAGTGGAGTAAGATGTTATCCAGATGAGAGTTCGCCAGCTTGAGTGCCTAAAATGCTGTAAGGGAACAGCCTTTAATCGTCTTTTTCTAACTAATAGGAAGAGATATTGGCTAGAGCTCCATAGTGAGTAAGTGAGCTTTATCTAGCCGGGGGTTAGGTGCGATCGAGTTGAGGTAATACTGGCTATAGGCCCCGATATGTCGACTTGACGGTTAGTTTATACTTGGACCAGGGTGAGTTAGGGTATCACCGAGGAGGTTAGTATGAAGCAAAGAAGCATTAGCCTACGGAGGAGATGCATCTTTTGACTCGCCAATGGTCTTTACGCCCAGGACTGGGTCTTTTTCCTTTCTGATAGCTTAGGTCATAGTATCTCACCCCAAATCTAGTTCAGATTTGGGTCGACTACCAGATCCACGCATTGAAGTCATCAACAAAGCCCTGACTTTGGTTGACAACTTGGCTGAAGCGAGGCCAAAGCAACACAGAACCCGGAAGGAACCCATTTCTCACGCCAACACTTAATAACACGTTATGAGCTCAGCAAATCTTGCAAGTTTTGGAGATAATATCTGTTGTACTCACTAACATCCTGGGTTCGGATCCAAGGATTCTAAGTTACGCTGGTGCATGGAAACCTACGAATTCGAATTTATGTTTTCTCATGACCCGCTTCAGCGAAAATGAACTGTGTATTCTCCCCCACAAAGTTCAGTCCATAACGCATGCGCGTAATTTCAAACTCTTTCCTGAAACCGTATTTATGAAAAAGCGTGATAGCACTGCTATTAATACCTGGAATCCCCAACCGAATTTCCCTGTCTGAGAACTCTGTTAAGACTTGCTGTAGCAACTTTTCCGCATTTGGTACATCGTTTGCAACGAAAGGCCCCAGCCATTGTAGCCTGGTCATGCCCCTACACATAACATAGCCCTGGATTTCGTTGCTCTGTCTAAGAAGAAATGTCCTGGAGTCGTTGAACAGGGCTTTGAGAATTTTTGCTCTACTAACCCCAAGTAGAAGCTTATCAAATTCAATTATAGCTTCAAGGTCGCCAGCTCGGACAGGCTTTGTCTCTAAGATTTTTGTTAGCGGTGAGTTATCGGAGGCTACTCCTCCAATATAGTGGTAAACAGGAAATTCATCGAAGAAACCAAGCTTTCTGTAAATGTTATACGCTTCGGGGGTGGCGTCTAGTCTAATTGTTTGTACACCTTTATTCCTTAAATAGTTAAGAGCGTGGGTGGTCAACGCTGTACCAGTACCTTTTCTCCTATAATCCTCATGGATTATGACCATACCTAAGCACCCCAAGGAGCCTGTGGTTATTCCCATGGCCTGACCAACATATTGGTTATCAGTCTCAGCGCAAAACCATCCATCTGGTTCCAATTCATATAAGCGCCTAATATCTTGTGTAGTCAAAGGCCAGCGAACCATATCACAAAGCTTTTTTACTTCAGCCAGGTCCTCTGGTTTCAAGTTTCTTATCTTCATCCTGCAGCTTCTCTATTTCTACCTCAGCCTCTCCCTTTGATACCCACTTATGGATTTCAAGACCTTGATTCCCGTTTAAACTTCTCATAAATGTCAACCACGTCTGTCAACCTTACCTCGCGGGGATTATTGGCTAAATGCCGTTCATCAGCCATTACTTTTTTTGCCATCTCTTGGATATCATCCTTAATTGCAACCCTTATGCCTAAATCAGCTATTAACCTTTTCACCTCCCTTATAATTTCCCGGTCAAAGCCATTATATTCAAGTGCGTAAGGCAGCATAACTGCCACAGCCTCCCCGTGAGGTATGCCTTCGTCGGACAATGGGAAAGATAAGGCATGCCCCAAGGTAGTCCCTGAGTTACCAAAGGCTATACCAGCCATCAGGCTGGCTAGGGACATATTGACTCTCGCTTTCGCGTCACCTGCTACCGCTGCTCTCAGATTCTCCTTGATGATAGTGAACGCTTCTTTAGCTAGTGGCTTGGTTACTGAATTAGCTCGCTTGGATTGGTAGCACTCAGTAGCGTGAGCCAGCGCATCCATGCCTGTGCTAGCCGCTAGCTTAGGTGGCATGGTAAGGCCTAAGGTAGGGTCAACTATGGCCACATCAGCGATGAAACTATCGTTTACGAGAACCTTTTTTCTACCCTGAACCTTGAGCACCGATATGTTGGTGACCTCACTCCCTGTGCCTGCAGTGGTGGGCATTAATATCTTGCCGAGAGCTAGGTCCGAAGCTACCTTCTTGGTAACATCGAGGACGCTTCCACCACCCAGACCAACAAGCAGGTCTGCACCAAATGCCTTGGCTTCACTGAGGCAGGCCTGAGCGTTCTCAACCGTCGGTTCCGGGACTACCCCGGTAAAAATTTTGAATCTTACCCCATGCGAGGATAATGAACCGGTTACCTGTTCCATACATCCTCGTTTCACCATTCCGTGGCTGGTGACAACAAGGATCTTGCTTGCTCCCAGTCTCTTGGCTTCGCTACCCACTCTTTGAACCGCGTCTGAGCCGAAGATGATGTACCTAGGCAGCAATAGCTGAAATTCATGCGTAATCGGCAACATGCGTTCCATTCGAATCAACCCCCCTAAAGTGCAGAGCAAAACAGTCTCGTGAACTTTTGGGACCACAAGCCACTGGGCGCATCATCCCTTAACCATGGGCAACGGGATAGAAGATACGCAGAGCGTCTTCCCCTGTTCAGCTTCACTTGGATTATACTCTGACCCTGTGAAACCTTCATAATATTCCTAACCTAAAGTGTCCAATCTCAGGGTTCACTCCAATACTTCATTATCTAACCAGTTTTTGTGCCAACTCTTCGAATATTCTGTTATGAAGGTCAACATCCTTAGTTGTCGTATCCGGCGAAATCAGGACCATGGTGTGAAATGGTGTAAGTAACACGCCGTGGTTGGCCATAAAAACATGAACAAGTGTATCCAGATCCGCATCAAATATTTTCAGCGCCTCACGCCCATTTTTGGGAGGTATTCTACTGAAGCGGTACTCTGCCCTGCAACCAATGCGATGCACATGCCATGGTAAATCGTATTTCTTTATTATGTTGTCGACGCCGTCTGCCAGACGCTGAGCGATGGGGATCATCCGGTCATAATTCTCCTGAGTTAAAACGTTCTCAAGTGTTGCTCGAATGGCAGTCATCTGCAGAGCACTACCTGATAGTGTTCCACCAATTCCCAACATTGGCGCAGGCGGCTCTAAAAGCTTTTCAGAGACTCCTTTGCTGAGACCTAGCGCGGCGGCGGGCAGGCCACCCGCAATTGGTTTTCCGAGGTTGAAAAGATCTGGTTCAAGATTCCAGATACGGGTAAGTCCCCCTGGACCGCTGGAAATAGTATGCGTTTCATCAATGAACAGCAGGGTACCGTGGCGACGAGTAATCTCACGTAATGCCTCATGATATCCTGGATCAGGGAGAATGATACCGCAATTTGTCATTGCCGGCTCGCAGAGTACACAAGCCACGTCACCCGGAGCCAAAGCTTTCTCCAAAGCATCAAGATCATTAAAATCAATCACCCTCGAAGCGGGATTAGGTAGTGGACCAACAACATCCCAATGCAGTACCTTTTTCTCGCCAAATTCGATGCTTACCAATGACTCCGGCAGACTTCCGTGGTAGCAGCCATCAAAGACGAGGACTAACTTGCGTCTTGTTACGTGACGCGCTATTCTAATTCCGAATCTATTCGCATCGGTAGCTGTAGTACATATTTGCCAGTATGGAAGACCGAAGCGGCGCGCCAGTTCTTCGCCTACCCAAATGGCATCCTCCGTAGGAAGCATTACCGTCATGCCTTTATATACCTGCTTACAGATTGCATCGGCTATAGCCTTTGGAGAGTGACCTGTCAGTGCCCCGGAGTCTCCAAGGCAGAGATCTACGTAGGTATAGCCATCAATATCGGTCAATCGCGCCCCTCTCGCCTCCCTAACAAATATAGGGAGACCACCCGGCCATTCCACCATCCACGCCATGGGAACGCCTGCATGAAGTGAACCTTTTGCTCTCTCGTATAGGGCTTTTGATTTCGGCCGTGCTTTAATGTAGCTTTCTGTTTCTTCTCTGATAAGTTTCTTAATTTTCCGTCGGTCAATTTTTGCCGCCATCGTATGTAACCTCCCTCTTTCGTTTACCAGGATTAGTACTTGATACCCTACCAGCACCAATCATTGACAGGATGAATACTGGACCGGCTCCGGCAAAGCCATAACAGACCATCATCAAGGTTGTTGAACATACGACGTTCCCAATAGAAGCTGCCGTTGTCTGGCTCAACCCCAACACCCCCTTCCGTAACGTTGCTACTTCGGATACTGACCTCCTTTCAATGCTATTAAAGAATAAAGGCGGGGTATTTCTACCCCGCCTTACGTCGCTTACTTAGCCCTGCCGCCACGTCTGAGACTCGAAAATGTCCAAAAAGATGTCTACCGCCTTATTAAAGTGCTCCCTGGTGCACACCAGCGCTGGCATAAAGCGCATGACGTTTGTATAACGGCCGCAAGGGAAAGCCAACACACCGCGGTCACGCATCATCCACATCAACTTAACTACATCCATCGAAGGGACCGGTTCCTTCGTCTTCTTGTCTTCAACAAGTTCCACTGCGATCATAAATCCCCTGCCTCGAACCTCACCGATATTCTTACTCTTTTCGGCAGCATCTCTAAGTTTCTTCATGATTTCTTCACCAACGATGCTTGCCCGCCCCATAAGGTCGTCATTCTCGTCCGTCATTATGTCAATGTTAGCCAGTGCAGCAGCACAGGTTACAGCATTGGCAGTGAAGGTAAGCGGCTGAGTGAGTGGCTGAAGTTTCTCTGCTAGGTCACGGCGGAAGGTCACACCCGTTATTGGCTGGTCACCACCAACCCCCTTACCCCACACCAACATATCAGGCTCAACATTGTCCCACTCACAGGACCACATCTTGCCGGTGCGACCGAATCCGGCTTGAACTTCGTCTACGACAAACAAGCACCCGTTCTTGCGACAGCTTTCCTGAACTCGCTTCAGAAACCCTGCTGGTGGGATAACATAGCCACCCTCACCTTCTATGGGCTCCACGAAAACAGCAGCTACATCGTGTGCTCCAGTATACGGGGTATTAAGCAGATAATCCAAGTAGTCAGCAGCTTGCTCCCCACACTCAGCTTCGGATGCTACCTTGAGCGGCCAACGATAGCAGTAAGGATATGGTGCATGTATTATGTAAGGGGCGAGAGGTCCCCAGCCCTTACGATAGTGGTCGCCACACGTCATTGCATTAGACCAACCCCAGACCCCGTGGTAGCTCCCGTGGAAGGCGACTATCTGAGTCTTCTTGGTAATAAAGCGCACGTATTTTACTGCTGTCTCTACTGCCCCGCTACCACTGGCGGCATAGGCAGTGACGCAATTGCCACGTAAACCCTTGGGCATGATTTGAGACACTCTTTCAGACAGCTCCTGGTTTACGACACTTACCATATCAATAGTATGCATCACTTTCCCCGCCTGCTCACGGATAGCGGCAACCACCTTGGGATGGCACTGCCCCACATTGTTGACGGCTATGCCACCGGTCATATTAATGACAATATTGCCATCAGGATCCTTGGCCGTTGCACCTCGAGCTTCTTCCCACACAAAAGGCAACCCCATTCCGCCAACACGAGTCGGTGTCTGAAATTTCAAGGACCTATCATATATCTTTTGTCCCTTCGGTCCTGGCACCTTTGCGGTGATTATTTTTGGTGCCCCTGGGTACGAAAGCTTAGCCAGCTCCTCTTCAGAAATCATTGTTTTATCTTCTCCTCCTTTCTGTACAATATTTAGTTTTTTCAGCACCAGCTCACTAAACCATAGTCACCTCCTTTGCCCAGACAAGCCCTCTCAGTTTTACAAAGTGCCATTCTTAGCTTTAGAATTTCGGCTTCTTAGCCGCTTCCCTCTTTTCTTCACTCCCAGCTACCTGGCAACATGGCCGAACAATACTGCGTGTCACCTTATGAGAGCAGCAAACCAGCCTGCCTTGAACGCTTGTAACCCCCCTCAAGCTCAGTCCCAACAACCTTACCAAAATAATTCTGTTGCTGTCAAGCGAAAATGGCACCTTTATTGTTTTGCGATTTTGTCACCCCCTATCGATGTGTACTCTGAAGGGTCTGCGCCATGGATAATCCGGGGCAGGCTTGTAAGGGTGACCAGTTTTTGACTTTGTCATTTTAGTTGCTAAACAGGGAGCAAGCTCCCGGGAATCACTTACTCCAGGTATAAAGCGGGGTGTGCTCCTTGTTCTAAGCACCAGAGCTTCTGGCGGCGCCGACCTGGTAAGAAGGCATTGCCCCTTATAGTAGACTGCCAGGCTGCCATCCATTCTTTCATATACCTCCACATGAGCCTTAACATAGCTTAACCGGCCATTAGTGGGCATTATCTGTAGCCTGTGCCCGCCAAAACGTATCACATTATCCTTGCCTACAGTACGCTCGTATTTGAAGCAGAATACCTCATCAGAGTTAAAGCCATCAGGAACTGGACGATAAGCCAGGCCAGGCTCTCTGGCGGGAACAGCAAACCTTTGGTTAAATCGTGGCAGAAAATTCCACAGCACCAGGTTAGCCTCTCTAGCATTCGTAGCACCAGCTATGCGGAGCTCACTCTTTAGACGGTCCTGGAAGGTGCCCCATAATCTCTCAATCCTTCCCTTAGCTTGAGGTGAGAGCGAGGTGATAGAGATGACGCCCAGTTCCTCCAGCATCCGTCCAAATTGCGTTGGTTTTCTTCTTCCGGCAAGCTGCTCTTCAAGTGATTCTGGCTCCCTTCTGGAGCGCACAAATATGCCATGTCCATCATGATACAAGGCTTCAGGGATTCCCTGATTTTCTACAATATACCGCAACAAAAGGGTATACCCCTGGGCATCTTCCTCATCTCGGAATAAGGCATAAGGGACTTTACCGGTAGCGTCATCTATGGCTCCTATAAGGCTGAGATATGGTCCTCTCCCCTCCAGCCAGTCATCACGACTACCATCAATCTGTAGTAGCATTCCTTCCCTGGGATAGCGTTCTCTGCGGCTGCGATGCTTGGGAGGTCGTCTCTTCCGGGGACTCCTTAACCCTGCCCGAAGGAGGATCAAACGCACTGCAGAGCGGGAAACAACAATACCCTCTCGTTCTGCCAGAAGCTCAGTGAAGTGCTGGGTGTTACAGCCAGCGTAGGTCGCCCGTGCCAGCTCTAGCACCACTCTCTTCAATTCATCATCTAAGGCATTGTGAGGTTTCCTCCCTCGACTACCATGTGCCAGTGCTCTGGCGCCCTCCTTCCTGTACGCCGCTAATATTCTTCTCACATGGCGTAGCGACAGAGCTAATACCCCGGCTGCTTCTCTGGCGGTGACCCTGCCTATCTCTATCCCGTTCAACACCATTAACCTTGTTTGCTCCTTCTTGTTCAATGTCACCATCTCCTTCATGGTGACATTTTCGCTTAACAATTAGAGGGTGACAAAATCGTATAACATCGACACCTTACCATAATAATCCTTGACAACATCGATTGGTGTTTTGTCCACTTTCTAGTAAAGGGCAAGCATTCGACCAGGGAGCTGAAGATCATGACCTCGTTTCTCTGTCTAAAGGCCAGCTTCTCATCTATCTCGGTGAAACTAGCTTAGATAAGAAACGTGCCCCGGCTTTTCGTTACAGCGCCCGGTTATGTCCGCGGCGCGGTTTCAATTTCCTTAAGACGCTCTCCAGTGGCGCCTTCACCAACTTCCGCCAAGGGCTGGGCGAGGATACCCTCTATAAGTGTTTCCACCGGCCTATTGCGCAAGGCACAGCGCTCGACGTAATCCGAGGTCACAATACCACTAACGATTCCACTCACCTCTGACCTTATGTTGACCGTTTCGGCAGGAAAATCTGCTCCTGCAAAGGAAGACGCCGTTACTCTCGGAGTCGTTGTGGCCTGTCACCTGATGGCGACACGAAGAAGATGTCTCTTCTGGCTACAGAATGTACCTGACTCTAAGTGGTAAGCCCCGGTTACCGGCGGGCGTTAAAGTTACCCGGCCAAACAAGTCGATTCTCCCAGGGTTAGGCTTCTGCTAAAGAGTGCCAAAACAAGCATCTGGACATGAGGACAGATTCAGTCGCTATGAACACTGTCTACAACAACTATAAAAAGTACAGGTTCATCAGAGACGAGATAGGCGCACCACCCATGATTGGCGTCAATCGCGGAAGCACGATTGACACCGTAACCGAAGGCTCCCTTTATCTGGCTAACGATGGCGACTGCATCTGCGTTGTGGGTTTCATCGTGCTCCACTCGTGCAAGGATAAGAAGCCGAGCTACCCAAAGTTCCCTGCCCAGCAGCTCTGGATAAATCCTAATGCCTCTGGCACTCCACCGGCTTCCTATTTTCCTGGGGGCTAAGGTCTTATTTTCACCCGGGAACGAGCTACCGTTTGATAGGCCCTATCTCCACGAGGCACTGACCGATGGCGCAAGGAACATACCGCCCACGCGAGCACACGGAGTCCCTACTCTGACAAAACGGGGATCCCGCGCGGCCAAATCCCAGAATAAGAGGATTGGACACCGTGAAAATCCGCGTTTATCTTGGCTTGTGCACTCAGATGATAAAGACGATTAGTGCTATTTGCAACGAAGGTGCTTAGCATCCCTCGCGGTGCATCCTTTATAGTGATGATGTTGGGGACCTCGAAAAGAACACAGGGACCCTTCACCAGGAACTAATGCTTTCGTAGTAATATTGATATCCCGATGACCCGATCTATTCAGTTGTTAACGTGGCAAAATCTTCGAACTGAGCAATCGACAATATGACTACAGCTAAATAACCATTTATTCTTTTGAAAACCTTTCCAAAACGAAACAAGCCAGTCTGGCTCCCATTTTTCAAGCACCCTCTAAACACTTAGATTGATTTGACTTATAACAAAGCCTCAAATGGCGCGTATTCTAAACACAGAGAATCGGCTACCGCCTTATTGGTCACATTCCCCTTGTATACATTGAGCCCTTTGCACAATGAAACATCAGACGTTAGTGCCTTTTGATAACCAGAATTAGCTAGCTTCAATACGTACGGGAACGTGGTGCTGGTCAGAGCAAATGTTGAGGTCCGAGCAACAACACTGGGCATATTAGGCACGCAATAGTGAATCACGCCGTCAACCACAAATGTTGGATTATCCAAACTAGTAGGAACAGTGGTCTCAAAGCAGCCCCCTTGGTCAACCGCTACATCCACTATTACTGAGCCTCTTCTCATCTTCGAAATCATTTCCTTAGTCACCAACCGGGGTGCTGTAGCTCCTGGTATCAATACACATCCCACCAGTAAATCAGCGCCGGCTACAGCAGCCTCAATGTTGCTGCTGTTTGAAACCAAAGCTGTCAAATTAGGGGAGATATCTTTCAGGTGCCTCAACTTGTTCAGATCTATATCCAGGATAGTTACATTAGCACCCATCCCTAGGGCTACCTTAGCTGCGTTAGCACCGACAGTTCCGGCACCAATGATGGCTACCCTGCCAGCTTCAGTGCCTGGAACCCCACCAAGTAGAACTCCACTACCACCATTTTCCTTTTGTAGATAATGAGCACCGACCTGAACGGATAACTTCCCAGCGATCTCACTCATGGGAATCAATAGTGGTAAAGAGCCATCTTCCAGCTGAATTGTCTCGTAGGCAATGGCTATTACCTTCTGTCTCAACAGGGCTTCGGTAAGCTCCAATACCGGTGCCAAATGCAAATAGGTAAATAATACCTGGTCCTCATGCAGCAAATCGTACTCCTCGGGAAGTGTCTCTTTCACCTTTACAATCATCTCAGCTTCATCGAAAATGTCCTCGGCAGATTCTTTGATCTCTGCCCCAGCTTGAAGGTAGTGTTTGTCCGATATACCGCTTTCTTCTCCTGCTGACCTTTGTATAAGTACTTTATGCCCATGTCCCGCCAGAGTTTTCACTCCAGCGGGAATCATCGCTACGCGACACTCCTTAGTCTTGATCTCCTTCGGTACTCCAATAATCAAGGATCCCCCCTTTGCTGTTGTTGCTATCGATGTCGTTTACAAACCGATTGCTTATTCTTTTTATTCTAGGTATCTTAGACCCGCACCGAAATATAACAGCCGTTCCGAAAATTGTCAACAGGCCTTCAGCTCTTTGTCAAATGTTATGGAAACAGCTTTGGCATGGTACAAAACCCCAGGAGCATTCTTCTCCAGTAGGCCTCGACATTTCTGAGACCATAAGGAATGCGTTTTAGCATCTTGATCCTGGTATTACTGCCTTCGGTAAAGCCATTAATTGTCCGGTTTTCAAAGTGATTCAATATCGGTCACGCCAATGCTTCAGGGTGTTACCCCACCTTATAAGCTCACCATCATCCGCCAATCTAAGGTTGAGGATGGGATATCCAGAATTTTGGCTGCCTCTTCCCGGCTCTCCTGCTGGTAAAGTTCCCTTATCTTTTCCTTGGCCCAATAAAAACCCTTAAGACCGGGTTATTTCTCCAAGAAGGACATTTAGTTTCTCTCTCATCTCTTCGCTCAGTTTCTCTCCGCCCACCAAAAAGATTTTCTTGGGTATCCAGACTTTCTTCCTCTGATAAATATCGTGTTCTATTCGCCTGGTTTCATCCATTCGTCTATTCGAGTCAGCGATTACACGGAAATAGCCTGCCACTATTTTAGCCTCAGGAAACAATGCCCCAACTACTTTCCGCAGTCCTTCCTTCATGTCGATACATAGTTCTTGAACCTTATCTTTAGGGATTTTAATCAACAAATCCTTTAAGGTGGCTACGCGGTCATCCTTCAAGATCCTCAATACCTGCCCCCTTTTTAACCTCAGTTACCATATATACTAGCTCTTGATGTTTAAAGCTATGCTCATCAATACCCAGAAATATCTTGTCTTCCAGGGGGTAAAGAACCCGATATTTCCCTCTCTATTTCCCTCTCCAGAAGCCGGCGCAGGCTAGTGTAACTCACTCCGAGGTCTCTTTTGTACCTGGCTAAAGCTTGATCCTTAAGTTGCCACAGAGCTTCTTGTTCTGCTTGTTTGGTTATCCTGGAATAAGGTCGCAGTAGCTCTGCACCGTCATCAAAAGAGTGACCACAGTCCCGGCATCGCCAGTGCTGGCGATGTAGCTCAAGGTAAACCTTTTTGCCGTTGCTCCAGATGTGAAGCACCCGCCTTCTTTTGCCCGAACCATGGCGATATAACCTCACCGAGCTACAATAAGGACAAGCAGATTTCCTTTCTTGAGCCCTCACCTCTACTATTATCTTCCCTTCGCCCTCAGTTAC
>JBAUEM010000053.1:0-19333 GCA_049678605.1 Dehalococcoidia bacterium | reverse complement strand
CAAACAACATTGAAATTCAAAAATCAAAGGTCAAAAATCAAAATGACAACTCAAAACGCAAAATTTTTAACCTTTGCTCTGTCATTTTGCACTTTTATTTTTGCATTTTGAAAGGATTTGTTTAGAGTTTAGAAATTAGGATTTAGAATTTAATTTGGTCCTGGGAATTGCCACGTCCCAACAAGTCGGGACCCGCAATGACAAATAAATGGGAGTAGTATGGTAGTATAGAGGAAAAGGGGGAATAAAGGTAAAGAAAGAAGGAGGGAAAAATGAAGTTAACAGTTATTGGACTGGGGCAGTGTGGCTGTCGGATTGCTGATCAATTTGCCAGGCTAAATCTCAGGGCGCGTGCTCAACGCAAGGCAACCATAGCTCCCACCATTATTGCCGTGAATACAGACCAGGCGGATTTGACCGGGCTAAGGTTTATCAAGGACGACTACACGCACCGGGTGCTTCTGGGCTTGCGCCAGACCCTGGGACACGGGGTAGGCAAAATAAACGAGCTAGGAGCTCAATTGGCCAAGGAGGACGGTGATAAGGTACTGGATGCCGTGAAAGCTACCCCACAGTTTTACGAGACACATGCCTTTTTTCTCATAGCTGGCGCTGCCGGCGGCACAGGCTCGGGAGCACTGCCCATAATAGCCAGGGCAGTTAAGGAGAGATACATCAGCAAGCCAGTTTATGCCCTGGCAGTTTTGCCTTTTGAGCATGAGCAGACTACAGAGTCCAGAGCCATATACAACACCGCTACTTGCCTGAAATCCACTTATGATGTAGTGGATGCCGTTTTTCTCGCTGATAACCAGAGGTATGTGAGAAAAGATGCCAGTCTCATTAGTAATATGGATAGAATAAACAGGATGATTGCCGAGCCCTTCTATGATTTGATGTGCGCCGGTGAGGTAACTAAGGCCAAACATGTGGGTTCGCGGACGATAGACGCCGGGGACATAATCGCCAGCGTGGAGGGATGGACTACTATTGGCCTGGGGAGAACTGAACTTCCTTCATTCCGTTTCCCCTGGGAGATAAGGAAGAAAGGTTTTCGTGAGAAAGCTCTGGAAAGCTTCAGAGGAACGCGAGCCTTAGACGCCACTATCTCTGACCTTTCCATCACTTGTAACCCTCAGGATGCCAGCAAAGCTATATATATCATATCTGGTCCGGAAAAAGAGCTGAATATGGACATGGTCAAGAGCGTTAGCGAGTACATCAAGGAGCTGGCACCCAACGCCATGATTCGAGGCGGCGATTTTCCCGGAGAAAAGCACTTTATTGACGTTACCCTGATATTATCCCAGTTATCCTTTGTGCCCAGGATAAAAGAGTTTTACGAGCAAGCTACGCAGTATTCCAAAGAGCACAAGGGACAGCTAGAGCAAACTAAGAAGAGGATTGCATCCCTGGCTGAGCTAAGCAAAGACTTGCCTACATTGGAATGAAGTCGGGGACAAGCCCGACCCTAATTCCCTCTCCCTCGACAGGAGAGGGTCTGGGTGAGGGTGAACAACGCGAGGGCGGCATTTTATACGCCGCCTCTTTCTTCAATCGCGAAGGAAAGGATTCCTTCACGCCTCGAATTTTGTAGTTGCTTGATTTGTCAGGTACAGAGCGAAATCCCAAATCTCAAGCACCACATTCCTTCGACTTTGCTCAGGACAGGCCTAAACAATATCGAAATTCAAAAATCAAAATGACAACTCAAAACGCAAAAACTGAACGAACCCAAATGTCAAAATCTAAATGACAATTGAAATCCAAATGCTTGAATGTCAAAGCTGCTTCGTTTTGTCATTTGGATTTTGGGCTTGATTTGACATTTGAGCCTTGTCATTTGCCATTGTTTAGGGATTTGTCCCGATTAAATCGGGACTGATATTTGGATTTGCTTAGAGTTCGGATTTTAGGATTTGGAATTTAGCCAATGGGATTGCCACGCCCCGACAAGTCGGGGCTCGCAATAACAAAAAGGAAGGGCTCAGGATGACAAGAAGTGAACTAGCTTTCCCTGAGCCACCCTTTGGCTTCCCTGGGGCTAAGATCCTTAGCGGCCTGGACCACCAGAGCCAGGCTCACGAGAAAATCATCATGTCCCTCTTGAGGGTCAACGTAAAAGTTCATCGTTTGGTCCGGGCGATATCGCGCCCGGGCTCTTTCCAGCTCAAACAAGGTCTCTTTATACTCCCGGGAGCCATCCTGCTTGTAGAGTTTAAGCCTCCCGGAATTGACAAAGGACAATAGCTCAAAGCCCATGTCGGATTTGCTCTTTGAGGTAATTACGAATGGGATGACCCTGCTTCCCAGTTCCTTTCTGAGAAAGCTGGCTACAGGCTGACCAATGCCGGTGGCGTCCACCACTATCCTGTGGCAGTTCCAGACATTCTTAAGGATATCCGTCATCTGAGTATAAAGCTGGCTATGGGGCGTTCCCGTCCACTGGTATTGTTCCACAACTTTCAACAGTGGCTGCGACGGGTTAGTGGCCTGCCCGCCAAGGCTTGGCAGGCGGGCATCCACCTCAGCAATGGTGATTACCGTGGAATCACATCCTCTCCCCCTATCATTGCCCGGAGCGTTCCCTCCTGTCATTTCCGGCTCATGTTCCCCAGCCAAATCTACGCCAGCAACATAAGTCCTCTTCTCCTCAGGCTGCGATTGCCTCTGGTGTTCTCCCAGCACCAGAGCTATCTGCTGCCGTGATAGGAAGCCCCCGCCGTGGGTGATAGGTAATAAAGCATATTGAGTCCTGAACAGGGGATGCTCTTCGCCCAATCTTTGCCGCTCTGCCTGGACGAACTTTACATAGTCAGGATTGTACTGGCCTACCTCCTGCCAATCATATCTGAAGTGGCGCTTAATGCCGTCCTTTCTTTCCAGTTCCAGATTAGCCTGCTTTACCTCTTCCAGCAAGGTGCTATCATCCCAGGTAGTGCCATAAAGAATCGTGGTCACGTTGATAGCTGAACCCATGGGGCGGAATTCCCTGGTGTACTTTTCCTTGCTAACATCTTGCGATTCATCAATCTCCAGAAGTATATCAGCGCTGTGTCCCACCACTGAAGACGAGCCTTCAGCCGACAGAAAGATGGCTTTAGCGTTGCCGAGCTGAACAATATAGCCCATCTGGAGACGATAAATGCCATCAAAACCAAAATCATCCAGCCTCTGTTTCAACCTTTCTATAGATATAATGGTTTGAGGCTTAAAGGTTGGGGAGCATTTTATAAGATTGCCTCCCCTGGCCATATATAGCGTTAACAGCAGAACTTCCAGATGCGCTGAAAGCTCGTTTTTGCCTCCTTGCCTGGCAATTTCCACAGAAAAGGTCAGTCCCATTCCCTTCTGGATAGAGTCCACAGCCGCCCGGGCCACTTCCAGTTGATAAGGTCTTAGCTTCATTTTTCCCGTGTCCCTTTGTCATTCTGAGCCCTTTCCTTCTTGTCATTCTGAGCCGCAGACGAAGAATCTCACCCCCGCTCAGAGCAGGCTCCGTGAAGAGGGAAATTCTCCTGCTTTTCATACCATCCTTCACTCAAGTCCTTCCATTCTGGGTTTGCCGCTTCAATTAAAGCGATTTTCTTCTTTCGCAGCCATCCCTTAATTTGCTTTTCCCTCTGAATCGCAACCTGGACATCAGTAGTAATCTCATAATATACCAGCTTGGTGATATTGTATTTTTGAGTAAATCCCTCAATGAGCTTATTTTTGTGTTCATATACACGCCGGACTAAATTAGCAGTTACACCTGTGTAAAGTGTTCTGGAGCTATTGGTCATGATATAAATGTGGTACTGCTTCATTACCTTAGCTTTCTCTTAGATTCTTCATCTGCGGAGTTTACCCTGAGCCCCCCTGAGATTCTTCGCCGCCCCTTCGCTACGCTCAGGGCTGCGGCTCAGAATGACAGGAAGCGAAGGGCTCCCTCAGAATGACAACTTATTTTGCCACAAAATAGAAGACTCCTAATAGGATCTATGTTCTTTTCATAGCTGGTTATGACCTTGTCGATGAAGGTTTATTGGCTGGCCACCTTTATGCCCACCCCAACCCCGAGGGGCACAGCAACTTCGGCCAAGACTTTCTGGATGGCTTCCTTGAGAGACTTCTTCTGTTCTTTGGTAATTTGATATCGGGTTCTTACCAGCCGGGCTATGATATTGGCTGCCTCGAAGTGCAGGTCAATTCGCTCCGGCTGCTCTTCCAAAAGTTCCCTGAGCTTTACTCTGAGAAGGGCAATCTCCTCGTCAATTCCTTCGACATGAGAAGCTTCCTCCAGCTCGAGCTTTTCTGCCTCATCCAGAGCCCGGCTATAGAAACCCCGTGAGCTAGTCTTTCTCTTGCTTTTTCCTTCTGCTGCCATAACAGTTCTGGGGTCCCCGAAAATTCGGAGAATTTTTGGGTTTTTTTACCGAGGCTTTGACCAAGCCATAGACGAGGACATGAGCTGCCAAGTTGTAATCCTGCTTCTGAAGAGCCGCCGGCAATAGTTTCAAACTCAATCTACCTTATACTGGTAAGCGTTCAGCCACTCCCTATGTCACCCTGAGCCCTTCGCGTATTGTCATTCTGAGCGTAGCGAAGAATCTTATGCCGCTGAGGACAGGCTCCACGAAGGGTCTCAGAGATTCTTCGTCGCTTCGCTCCTCAGAATGACAACGGAATGAACCGTTACCTTATTTGCTACCTCATTATCCGATGGGGTATCCCATCATAGCACAGGTGTTCTAAAGAGGCAAAGGAGTTTTGTCAGCTCAAAAGACAATCTTTAAAAGTGATGCTATCGCCCAACCGAGAGCAGCGCATATCGGGAAGGTTAAAATCCAGGCCAACACGATGTTCCTGGTTACTCCCCACCTTACTGCGGAAAGGCGCTTCGTGGCACCCACCCCCATTGTAGCTGCCGTGGCGCAATGAGTGGTGCTTACGGGAATACCCAGGCGCGAAGCTATCTCAATAACAGTAGCCGCTGAGGCCTGGGTAGCAAAACCATGGATGGGTTGTAGAGCAGTGATCTTCATCCCCACAGTTCTAATAACTCGCCAGCCGCCCATAGCGATGCCCGAGCTAATGGCTAAAGCGGATACGATTATTACCCACCACGGGATATTGTCCCATAGCTCGACCCGTCCAGTATGAATCACCAGCGCCATGGTGATGACACCTATGGGCATCTGACCATCATTTTTGCCGTGGCTATAAGCTAAAAAAGCGGTAGTAAGCCATTGCAGACGGCTGAAGACAACTCTCATTCTGGATGGAGCGCTTCGGCGAGATGCCCAGAGCAGGACAACCATAAGTACAAAGCCACCGATGAAGCCCAAGGTAGGAGCAGCAACCACTGATACCCCAATCCGTTCCAAGATGCTCCACACCACTGCCTCACTACCCGCCACTGCTATCCCTGCCGCTGCCAGCCCGGTGATAAAGCTATGACTTATACTTACCGGCAGACCCAAGCGAGTAGCTATGGTTCCCCAGATGATAACCGCTACTAAACCAGCAATCACTGTTAAATATGAGATTGCCTCAGGTACTAAAATCCCCTTGCCGATGGTTCTGGCAACCTCCAGGCCGGTAGCGGTACCAGCGAAGTTACAAAAGGCAGCCAGTATTATGGCGTTTCGAGGTGAAAGAGCCCGGGAGCCAATCGAAGCAGCGACACTATTGGCAGCATCGTTAAAACCGTTAACCACACCAAAGCCGATGGCTGCCGCAATTACCAGAACCAGCAGAGCGAGCTCAGGCATACTTCAATACTATACCCTCAAGAACATTGGCGACATCTTCGCCCCGGTCAGTGGCGTTTTCCAGGTGCTCATAGATTTCACGCCACTTAATTACCTCACATGCGTCAAGATGGCAAACCTCAAATAGCTCGGCTAAGGCAGCATGATACACATCATCAGCCTCGTTTTCCAGGCTATTGATTTCCACACACTGCTTCAGAATCCATGGGAACTGGTCACGGTGACGCAAACGAGGCATTACCTCGTTCAACTTGTAGGCTACCTTGGCTACAATCGCGGCTAGCTCTTGAGCTCTTTCCGTAGGTTGGGCAATACGATAAAGGCAGGCTGTCCTGCCCGCAGCCTCGACGAAATCCATTATATCGTCCAAGCTATTGACCAGGAGAACAATATCCTCCCTGTCGATGGGAGTGACGAAGGTGCGGTGTAACCTCTGTACTATCCCGTGAGTGATGACGTCACCCCGATGTTCCAAATCCTTAAGTTGCTTGGCTTTCGCTTCAACATCTTCATAGTTGTCAAAGAGGTCAACCAGCTTTTCTGCGGCAACGACCAGATTGCTCGTATCTTGTTCAAACAGGTCATAAAACTCCATATCTCTGGGGGGCATGAAAAATTTAACCAAAGTGCACCTCCTCTCCCTTACCAGATAAGGGGATAGACAAGCGAGAGTATTCCTCTAGCTTTCTTTTGCCAGGAAAAAGCGGCGTCAGCAGGACCAACCTATTCGTGATAGCAACAATACGAGAAACAATGCAGGAATGCAAAACCACGCCCCACTTATTTCCCGCACTGGTCAATACACACTTCCCGTCCCAAAGTTCTCTTCGGCTACGTCCCGTATTATAGCACACCACAAGAAATTTCTACTGTGCCTTGTACTCGCTCATGTGATTTGTGTACTTCTTTAGCCTGTCAGCAATCTCTTTTTCATAGCCTTGGTCACCGGGAATGTAATAGCGTTTCCCCTCAAGAGAAGGCGGCAGTTGATATTTGAATTTACCTATACCCCCTACAAAGAAGTATCTGTGTCATCATGTTCAAAAGAGCCTGTCAAGTTTATTATAGGTCTTTTCTGAGCGCCTGGCGACCTTACCTACGATGACTAGACCATCTTTATCAAACACAGCATAAATAATACGCCAACCGCCAACACGAATGCGATGGATAGGCCCTCTCAGCTTCTTCACTCCCCGAGGTCGAGGATTATTTCGCAAGCCACGAAGAGCGGCGACTATGTCATCAAATTCCTTTTCTCGTATTTCCTCTAATTCACGCTGTGCTCTAGAGCTAAGCTCAACCCGATACACTTGCCTTCTTCCTAGACAGATACTCCTCCAGTTCTATGGCTGAACCAGATTGACTTTGGTATCGAGCTAACTCATCTTCCATATCCTTAATGTCTTCGATATCTTCCCCATAGACGATGTCAATAGCCTTACGAATTAACTCGGCAATTGAAGTGTCCTTCTCAAAGGCTAACTTCTTCAGTCCTCTATGTGTTTCCTCATTGACATAAATCATGGTCTTTTTCATCTTGGCTCCCCCTTAACGCTTAGTGTCATCATAACAGATATATGTCATGATGTCAAATTCTACTGGAATCTTCTCACTTGAAAGCGATAAAGCTTAATTGGCTCGCCGGCTGATATCCCCGCCTTGAGCCGACAAATAGCAATTTGCTCCTCAACGCTATCTACGCCTTCAAGGTCAGGCAGCAAAAGTCCCTTTTTCCAACCACTCTCTACAATAACGCCATATTTCTTGTGGTCAAGCTGGCTGATATCTGTGACTGGCTCAGGCTTAGTAAGGATATCCACGCTATATTCCAGGTCATCAAGCTCAGACGCAGTCACCGGGGGAAAGCGGGGGTCTCCGGTAGATGAGCTAATAGCGTTGGCAATGATTTCTTCAGCCACATTCTTCTCCTTTGGCTCAAAGGTGCCAATACATCCTCTTAATTGTCCATGCTTATGAAGGGAAACAAAAACCCCCGCCCGCTCTCTCATTTCCGGAGTTAACTCCCTCGGCTTGGGCGTTTTACCCTCCCGGATGTAGCTTTCCACAGTCTCCTTAGCCAGTTCTACCACAGGATGAAGTCCACTTGCCATAAGGCACCTCCTATCCCTTACCTTTCCCTCTCCCTGGATGGGAGAGGCTTAAGGCGAGGGTGAAAACTTCTGTAGTTGCCCCGATTGCATCATCGGGGCTGCTCAATAAAGTTTGCAACCACTGCTTAACTATCCCCCTTAAGATAAGGGCTCCCTCTTTATCCCCCCTAAAGTAAGGGGGATAAAGAGGGTTATGAGTGTTTCTCAGCTCCCTTCAGCTGTTTACTCATAACTCCCCTTCCCCTCTTACCTTAAGAGGGGAACCCCAAATGGGAATCGAAATTCACGTCCGGAAATTAAGCTCAGCTCCGCAGAATTTACACTTCGAGCCATCTAGCCCCACTACCTGAGTATCATAGCCAATGCGACGAACGACTGTTTTGCCACAAGAATAACACACGGTATTTTCATACTCGTGCCCCGGCACATTGCCCAGATAGACAAATTTCAGCCCTGCCTTTTTCCCAATCCGATAAGCCCTTTCCAAAGTCGATACCGGGGTAGCCGATAGATGGGTAAATTCGTGCAGGGGATGGAAACGAGTTACATGCCAAGGAGTGAGCTCGCCCAGGTTATCTCGAATCCAGGTAGCAATGTTCCTGAGCTGCTCCTCGTCGTCGTTCATCGTAGGAATGATATTGGTCACCACCTCAACATGCATATCCCATTTCTCTTTAGCCCGCCTGGCGACGTCCAGAATGCCCTGCCACCGAGGAATCTTAGCCAGCTGCCGATAGAACCCGTCGGCAAAGCCCTTGACATCCACCCTCCAGGCATCAAGCCAGGGCCCTATGGTATCCAGAGCCTCAGGCGTGGCATAGCCATTGGTCACATACACAGTGTATAGATTATTTTCTTTAGCCAGCCTGGCTGAGTCCAGGGTGTATTCAAACCAAATCGTCGGCTCATTGTAAGTCCAGGCAATGCCCTGGCAATTATATCTCTTGGTTAGTTCTATCTCACTTTCCGGGAGCAATTGCTGTGAACCTCGTGGAATATCTACACAGGAAGTCTCCCAGTTCTGGCATCCTTTGCAGTGGAAATTGCATCCCCAGGTGCCCAAGGAAAACGCATAGGTACCAGGGAAGAAATGAAACAGAGGTTTTTTCTCAATATGGTCGGCTGCCATCGAGGATACCTCGGCATAATTCATGTTATACAGCGTGCCATCCCGATTGATGCGCATACGGCAGACGCCAAGCTTACCGGGATTAATAAGGCATCTCCACTGGCAAACATGACACCTCACCCTGCCACCAGGGAGTGTCTCATAGAGCATCGCCTCCCTTTCCATCCCTTATCATTATACCACCACCCCTTACCCCGACATATCCCCGAGACTGTTTGGCAGTGCTGTGGGCAGGGACAAGCCTCGACTCTATGGTAGTGAAAAATCCCAAACCCTAAGCACCAAATCCCGAAATTAGTAGCCAGTAGTCAGAATTCAGCATTCAGAAAATCCCCCTACTGGCTACTGGATTCTGTATTCTTGTTACTACCACTTGGCTTAGGATTTGTCATATTTTGCTCTGTCATTTTGCACTTTTATTTTTGCATTTTGAAGAGATTTGTCCCGACTTTGTCGAGAATGCTCGATGAAATCGGCATTTAGAGCTTGGATTTTGGGATTTGGAATTTAGCTCCTTGCGGGGAATAAACCCCACACGCTAGAACTACTCCCGATACACCTTGCTCAGGTCGGGAATACCCAGGGGACTGAGCTCATAGCCTTTGACATAGGGCTCCACCAAGATATAGTTAGTGCCGTGCCACAGGGGGAGGCAAGGAGCTTCATCAACTACCAGTTGTTCAGCTTGTTGGTACATAGTCAAGCGGAGAGCTCCATCCTGTTCTATAGCTGCCTGGTCAAGCGAAGCATCCAGGGTGGGGTTGCTATATTCGGAGATATTAACTTCGCTTCCGGTATAGAAGAGGATATCCAGGAAATTATGCGGGTCGGGGTAGTCAGCTATCCAGCCCAGTGTGAACATCTCATCCTTCTCTTGTTTCAGGTTATAAATGAAATTCTCTGGTTCCAGTTGCCTCACCGAGATTTCCACACCGAGGTTTTGCTGCCATTCCTGGACGATGGCGCCTAGATAACTGGGAATGTTATTGCCATAGCCTTCAATAGTCAGGGTGATAGGTGGCAAGTTCGAGGCATCTCCGTATCTCGAGGCGGTGATGAGCTCTATCGCCCTTTCCAGATCGTAGTCCAGTCCCTCGAGAGCTTCGCTATAGCCAGGCATGCCCGGCGGCAAAATACCATCGGCTTCATTTATCATGTCCCTCAATATCACCTTAGCGATACGCTCTTTATCCACAGCATGACAGAAGGCACGACGGACATTAACGTCGTCGAAGGGAGGTTGGGCAGTGTTGAAGCCAATATAATAGAGGCTAAGCTCGGGGGTTACGGCTAACTCGGGATAAAACGGGCCAGTCTCATCACTCACTCGGTCAATGTAGGCCAAGTAAACAGAAACGACATCAATCTTCTCTGTCTCGTACAGGGTCATGGGCACATCAGACAGAAGATAGACGACATGTTCCAGTTTAGCCGGCTCGCCGTAATAAATCTGGCTGCGCTCCAAAATCAACCACTGCCCTCCTTTCCATTCCTTTAGCTTAAATGGTCCTGTCCCGTCTGGCTCCCGCCACCAGCCCTCCCCGGATTCCACATTAGCCCTATCAACCACAAAGGCGGTGGGATAAGCTAGCTTGCTCAGGAAGTAAGCCTTGGGAGCATCAATGATAACCTGAAGAGTGTAGTCATCAAAGACTTCGACCCCGGAGATTTCTCCCGTTTTTCCCGCCAGCATATCCTTGGCACCAATAATATCGCCCAGATACGTAGCTGCTGTGCCAGAGCCAGTATCGGGGTTGCAAGCTCGCTCCCAGGAGTATTTGAAATCGGCAGCTTTGACCTCCCTGCCGCTATGAAATTTCACCCCCTGGCGCAGGTAGAAGGTATATGTTTTGCCATCGGGGCTTTTCTCCCAGCTCTCAGCAATATCGGGCACTATGTTTAGCTCATGGTCAAGGCGAACCAAGCCAGAGAAGATATGCACGACGTAGGTATGAGAAGACATGTCGGCAGAAATCGCCGGGTCAAGCGTTATGGGACCGACATCCCAGAGGCGAAGGACGCCTTCGCCAGTGGGAGGTAGCTGCTCCGGCTGGCAAGCAGTCGAAGGTGAAACCAATAAAGCCGCCAAAAACAGAGATAATGATGCAAGCTGCCAAATTCTTTTCACTGGCCACCTTCCGCAAAAAGAGACTGTAACGCTGTAAACAATTGAGAAGGCCCTTGGCAACTCCCTGCCAGCTTCTCGAAAGGACACAAGTCTGTGCCATCATAGTTAGAGATATAAGGAACTGCGTCCTTACTACTAACGGTCACCCCTTGCCCCTTCAGCATATCAAGTGCTCCCTGGCTTGCTATGCCAGCATACACCGAGGTTATCCGAGCATGAAGGCAAAGCATAGCTACGGCCGAGCCCACGATGCGATCGGCTACCGCAGCATTATGTAAACCTTTTCCCATACTCTGAACAGCCTGGAAAAAGGGGGCTATTCCGCGCTCTCTGGAGTTGAAAAGAACTTGTCCTCCCTTCACCATGACGAGATTCCATTTCTCTTCCTCCAAAAGAGAGCGAGCCAAGTCACTATCTTCCATGTTACTCCGTATATCGTTCTAAACAGTAACTAAGTCCTGAGAGAAATATCAAGCTGGTATTCCATGTTGCCTAAGTCAAGTTCCTGGCCAGCTCTTACTTGAATCAGGCTGTCCGTACCATTTATCTTGCCTAGTATATCGGGAGAGCTAACGTTGGCAAATTTCCCTACGGGCTTGCTTTGAGCAATCAAGTCCAACGACGCCTTGTCAATAGCTACCACGTCTGTGGAGGCAAGGATGCCGATATCGGGAACTACTGGCAAACCTGATGGTGTAGCGCAGTCACACAACGGCGTTACATCCTGGACGAAATTGATGAAAGCCACTCTGGAGTGAAACCGGCTTAGCACCCCGGCGGCAGTGTGAGCCAGATAAACCTGAAACCTCTCTTTAGCATGGGGAGGCAAGGAAAAAACACCCTCCGGGCAAAGATAAAGGCAATTATTGCAATTCATGCATTTCTCCTCATCACGCACCATTTTCTCCTCAAGTAAAGACAAGGCTTTAAAGGCACAAGCTTCAACGCATTGTCCACAGCCCGTGCACTTAGAGAGGTCGATGACACCACGATTTACCCTATGCTGAGCAGCCTTCGACTCTTTGGTAACACAGCCCATAGCCACATTCTTGATAGAGCCGCCAAAGCCAGATAGCTCATGCCCCTTCAGATGAGAAAGAACTATCATAGAGTCGGCATCGAGAATCTCCCTGGCTATCTTTATTTTGTCTAAAGAGCAATCAGAAACCCGCTTGGGGATATCCACCCACTCGCCATCATAGCCCTGCTCCCCATCGGCGATAACCACAGGCGCTCCCAAGGACTCCTCGGTGAAGCCATTGAAGGCTGCCGTCGCCAGGTATTGGCTGGCAGTAAATCTCTCCATGGGATAAAGAGTAGTGGTATCCGTGACAAATGGTTTAGCTCCAGCTTCTTTAACCAAATCACATACTCGGTGTACTATCGGCGGGCGAAGGTAAGCGCTACCGCCATATTCTCCCATGTGAACCTTCACCGCTACTGAATCACCCGCAGAGACAACGTTGGCTACTCTGGAGAAAAGAGTCCTCAACCCTCTGAGGAAAGCCCTATCCATATCATAGGGGAAAAAGAAAACCTCGCTCCTATCACTAGTCTTCATGATACTCGCTTGCCCAATAGCATATCCCAGAAATTAAGACTCAATAAATTGCACACTTTGAATGGTGTTTATTTGTCATTTGCGATTAAATTTAGAACAAATTCTTAGCTTTCAGGCTTAAGTAACTCTTATCGCAGACGATGATGTGGTCAAGGACATCAATACCTACGATTTCGCCAGCTTTAGCCAGCCGCTTGGTTAGCTCAACATCTTCTTTGGATGGCTCGGGGTCACCCGAAGGATGATTGTGCACAAAGATTACCGAAGCGGCGGAGGAAGAAACCGCTTCCTTAAACACCTCACGGGGATGAACAATGCTCGTGTCCAGGCTGCCTATGGAAACTGGCTTGCAATTTATTAACCTGTTTCTAGTATCCAGGCAAAGTACCAAAAAATGTTCCTTCTTCTTGCCTTTCAACTGGCCCCTCACCACAGCAGCCACATCCTCCGGGGACTTGAGCACCGGCTTGGGTTTCTCACCGACATCGGCTTCCAGTCTCTTACTCAATTCAAGGGCAGCTTTAATCTGCGCCGCCTTAGCTGGCCCAATACCTCTCGTCTGGGTCAACTCCTCCACAGAGGCATTAGCGACACCTTTGAGATTGCCAAACCGGCTTAACAGCTTCTGGCTAGTCACCATAACGGATTCACCTTTAATTCCACGACCCAGAATTAAAGCCAAAATTTCCTGGGCGGAAAGAGCTTCACTGCCCAGCTTAAACAGCCTCTCCCTGGGGCGTTCACTGAGTGGTAAATCGTGAACAGTAAAAGAGTCTCTCATGGCTTATCTCATGTAGTTGATTCTCCAGACGACCTTCGCCAGGCCCGTTCCTCCAGGGCCAGAGCACCCCACAAAGCCAGTGCTGTAGCTAATGCCGCCAACACGGCAATCAAAGCAGGATGGGACTGCCACGCTGTCCCTTCACTTTGCTCAGTGATTCGGCTCACCGAAATGACAGTGTGGGACGCCATCATTCCTCGCCAACGAGCATCAAGACCATCTATATCAAAACCATAGACCTCAGTCAAAGCTTCATCGTAGGTACTACCCTGCTTCAAAATAGTCAACAAGTCGAGCATCCTGTCCTGTCCATAATTATCCAGGAGATACTCAACAAGGCTATAGCTTTGAGCATAGGAAAGGCAAGCTATTTCATAGTAAGCGGAAAAGGGACTACACAGGCTGCGCACCGAAATAAGCTCATCTTCCAAAATAGCCTCTTCTAGGTAGGAGCGAAAAACAGGGGCAAGCTCGCCCTCGTTATACGTGGCTAACCCTTCGTCAAGCCAGATAGGAAGCTGCCCATAGGGGCTAAAAGTTGCCTGATGAACAACAAGATGCGTCAACTCGTGAACCAGGGCCCTCTTGCCCCAATCAAGTTCGCCCGGGGAAATACCGATAGCGATTGTACTAAATTCAGTAAAGGCAACGCCGCCAGTCCATTCCTGAGGAAAAATCATAGCCCCCTGTAAATCACTAGTGGAGGCATAAATATATATCTTGATGGGCTTCTCCGAATAGGTGCCAATATCCTGGGTCAACCTGGCAAGTCCTTCCTTGCAAGTATCCATCAATTTTCGGGCGAAGGAATCACCGCCTTCATACCAGAAAAGAGTCAGCTCGCCACCCTGAGGTGCGGTGCTAGTCAAGCTCTGCCAAAGATAGCGCTCGTCATCGAAATGCATTATCTCGGGGGAGGTCTCAAATCTGTTCCCATCAGCATCCTCAATCATCCACCAATATGTGACTTCAGCACCAGGGGGCAAGCTCGCATTCCTCATATCCCATACCCAATTAGCCTCTATCCTGTTTGCTGGAGTAAAATCAGCCCAACCCTCACTGACAACTTCAGCGTAGTTCATCTTATCCACCTGGTAATAAAGACGGACATCAACGATATCAACATAGCTTTCAGCCTCGAGAGTGAACACAGCCTGGCTAGGGAAATTTACATCTACATCGCTAGCTATAACTGCAATATCATCCCCAGCTGCGACGAGGGAGGGGCTTAAAAGCAAGAGAAGCGCCGAAGTTATTAAGGCGATGCGTTTAATCATTTCCCTACTTTAGACCGAAGGTAGTCAGTGATAAATCCATCTAGTTCTCCATCCAACACAGCTTCGGCATCGTGAACCTCGTAATCGGTGCGGTGGTCCTTCACCATTTTGTAGGGGTGAAGAACATAACTTCTAATTTGATTCCCCCAACCCGCTTCAATACGCTCGCCTTTTAGCTTGGCTCTTTCCTCCTTTTTCTTCTTGCGGTCAAGCTCTAGGAGGCGAGAATAAAGGATTTTCAAAGCAGCTTCCTTGTTCTGGTGCTGAGACCTTTGACCCTGACAAGTAGCTACCAGCCCTGTAGGTAAGTGAGTTATCCTGACAGCGCTGCTTGTCTTCTGCATGTGCTGTCCACCAGGACCACTGGACCTGAAAGTATCTATTCTCAAGTCTTCGGGGTCTATTTTGACATCCCCCGTCTCTTCCGCTTCAGGGAGGACTTCCGCCAGGACAAAAGATGTATGGCGGGCATGGTCGGCATCAAAGGGGGAAAGCCGCACTAACCTGTGTACCCCGTGCTCACTTTTGAGATAGCCATAGACATAATCCCCTTTAATCTCCACGATAGCGCTTTTGATACCAGCCTCTTCTCCCGGGGAGACATCTAAGACCTCGGCTTTATAATCATGCCGCTCTGCCCACCTCAGGTACATCCTGAGCAACATGTTCGCCCAATCCTGAGACTCTGTGCCACCAGCACCAGCATGAAGGGCGAGCATGGCATTTCGACTATCGTAATCGCCAGTAAAAAGCTGTTGGCTCTCCAACTGTTCAAACCGAGAGCTCAGCTTTTTTAGCTCCAGTTGTATCTCTTCCTTGAGAGAGTAATCTTCCTCCCCGATAGCCAGAACAATCATTTCCTGAAGATCGGCAGCCTTCTTCTCCAGCTCACGCCAAACATTGACTAGATTCTTCTTGCCCCTGAGCTCCCGCATGATAGCTTGAGCTTTAGCCGGGTCATGCCAAAAATCAGGTTGGGCTGACTCTGCCTCTATCCTGGCAATTTCCTTTTCCTTGCCAGGGATGTCAAAGATGCACCATGATGTCTGAGATTTGGCGAAGCAAGGCTTCTAGATTTTCCTTCTCTTCTTGCATTTGCCCCCCTTATATTCAGTTAACATAGTCAACCACATAAATCCCGACATATCTTGCCCGTCATTGCGAGCCCTTCGCCTCTTGTCATTCCGAGTCTCTTCTTTTTTGTCATTCTGAGCCGAAGGCGAAGAATCTCACCTCTGCTCAGGGTAAACCCCGCGTAGCAATCTCACTATAATCAAATAACCTCCGTTGATAGTCTGGCTCAAAGACGAGGCTGCCCGCGGCAGCGAGGTGAGCCAAGCGGGTAGGTTCAGGAAGTCTATAACCACGGCAGCACTTTATCACCCATTGTAAAGCCGATGCCAGGTCGATTTTATGGCCCACGGAAACATATATTGGCCTCACTCCAGATTTAGTCCTTAACGCTGCTCCAATAAGATCCCCATTATCAAGCAGTTCAGCATGAGAGCCAGCCTCTTCTCCCACAGGCCGATGCTGACCACAAAGGATAGATTTTGCACAGCCTATAGTAGGCAAATCAAGAAAAAGTCCCACATGTGAGGCAAGCCCAACCCTCCTGGGATGAGCAATCCCTTGACCATCAATCAGAATAAGATCGGGAACATTATATAGTTTTTCACAAGCAGCCAGAATCAAGGGACTTTCTCGAAAAGACAACAGGCCAGGAATATAGGGCAATGTAATCTTACCTTGAGCTACCTCTACCTCAACTATGCTCAACTCAGGATAACGGAGAACTACCACTGCTCCACTTGCTACGCCCTGAGCATCAGGAGAAGATATGTCAATACCGGCAACAAGGCGTGGGTTAATAACTTCGTTTTCAGTCACCACCCTTTTCGCCAGGCTCAATTGTATTTCCCTTGCTCGGGCAACGCTCACCTCCCACCCGTGTAATGCATGCACTCTCATATCTTGAATTATAAAGCATTCCACTTTAATAACAAACTCTGAAGTTGCTGATATGTAAGGAGCGTGGATTCTTACC
Organism: Dehalococcoidia bacterium; assembly: GCA_049678605.1. Classification (GTDB taxonomy): domain Bacteria; phylum Chloroflexota; class Dehalococcoidia; order GIF9; family AB-539-J10; genus RBG-13-51-36. The sequence continues at coordinate 2,543 of JBAUEM010000053.1, read as the reverse complement.
AAGAGTACCAATTTGCCAAAAATGAACCGCCTTGTTATAATCACGAACGCAATCAATCATCAGTTGCTGAAATGATTATCCACCCGATTACAGAAACAGCTTATGTGCAAATGTTGTCCAGTAGTAGCTTAGGAAACTATCAAGAAGACGTGTTATGGCCAAAGAAATCACCAATAGCGTAGAAGCCCTCGAGGCCGAAGCCGAAAAGATACTCGAAGAGGCAAGGACCAGAGCCAGCAAAATCCTCCTCGAAGCCAGGGAACAGGCTAAGAAAATAGTTTCCTCTCAGTTGCCCCTCGATGAGATAAAACCTGAATGTGACAGGATTGTGAGTAAGGCTAGAGCAGAGGCCGATGAAAAAATCAAGGACTCTGAGAAGAAAGCAGCTGAAATCGGCATCAATGCTGATAAAAAAGTAAAAAAGATTACGGAACTCGTGGTGAATATTGTCACGGGCAGAAGTTAACATGATACCTCTAATCGTCAATACATCTGACCCTATGGCTAAAGTCAGGGTAGTGACTACCAAGGATTACTCCACCAAGACCCTCAAAACTCTGCATACCATTGGTGTGCTTCATGTCGAGGAAAGCGAAGAGCTAAAGCCCGTAGACAAAGAAGCCATCGAACGGGAACGAAGGAAAATCGGTGAATTATCAACAAGCATTAACGACATATTAGCTTACATGCCAAAAGGAGAAAAAGTATCGCTGAGAGAGGATGTGGAGGTTATATATACCAGGCCGTTTGACGAAGTTGACAGCGAAGTAAGGTTGCTATGCACCAAGCTCAGCAACGTGCATCAAAGAGCTACCAAGCTCAACAATGATGTTAAGGAGCTAACAGAACTAACCAAGTATCTTGGCTCTCTGGAGCGGCAGGCCGATATTAAATTACAAGATTTAAATTTTTCTGGAAGTTATCTTTTTTCTCGGGTCTTTGTGTTTCCAAACGAGTTATTTGAAACTTCATACCCTAAACTTAGAGACTACATACTTGAGAGCCTTTCGGGCACAGTAGAAAACGAGACTGTCTTGTATGCCATCGCCAAAGTGGCAAATCAGGAAACTATAGAGTCTGTAGCCAGGGATGATGGGGCCAAGATTCTGCACATACCAGAAAAAGATTTGACACTAAGAGAATTTCTTAAAGCAGCCGACGGTGATATTCACAGTCTTGAAGAAGAACTGGCAAAGCTTCGTACCGAGATTGAAAGTAAAACCAGGGAGAACCTAGAAAATCTCGTCCTTTTCAGGGAAGCCTTATCAGCAGAAATGGAAAGGTTAGCAGTTTTAGCCAAAGCTTGTGAGGCAAAATATGTCACTTTAATCGAGGGTTGGATTCCAGAGAGTAATGTCGAAACTGCAATTTCTGAGCTCAGGGAGAACATAGGCTATGTGTTCATTGACACGAGAAAGCCAGAGCAAGTAGAGGAACCACCCACCAGGATGAGGAATGCAACTGCGGTTAAACCGTTCGAGGTCATTGTTAACTTATTCGGTACCCCAAAGTATAGGGAATGGGACCCCACCCCGATAATAGCATACTTCTTTGCCATTTTTTTTGGTATTATGCTGGGGGACGTAGTATATGCTGCCCTCCTCATACTATTTGCAAGGCTTGGCCTGCGACTTCTAGTTGATGATCCTAAAACTGAAGGTTTCAAGCTATTCCAAAGGATAATTTACATTAGTGGTGGTGTTGGTTTGGTTGTTGGTCTGCTTACGGGAAGCTATTTGGGCGACTTCTACCGGTTCTTTGGAATCGAGAGCCCAGCACTTGTCGGATTTATTCAGGAAATATTTTCAGACCCCGTGTTATTCATACAATTCTCATTAGTAATAGGTCTGGTTCACATAAACATAGCCCATGTGATCGCACTTATTAAAGGAATAAAGGAGAGGCAGAAAGCGATAGTGCCCAACAAAGTCGGGCTATTTATGCTTCAAATTGGTGCCATACCCTTGATTATGGTTTTCATACTTGGTATGAATATCCCCTGGTTAACCGGGCAAATACCGATTATACTGATGTCTGCTGCAATTACAGGACTAGTATTAATTGTCGCCTCCTCCCTGATGGAGAAGGGCGCTTTTCTGGGCAGTATCTTCTGGCTCTTTGACGTCACCGGCATACTGGGCGATGTTATGTCATATGCCAGGCTGGCAGGTGTGGGGCTGGCTACATATTACCTGGCATACTGCTTTAACCTGATAGCAGATTTATTATACGGAATGATGCCTGTTGGAATAGTCCAGGCTATCGTTGGCAGCTTAATATTTATATTAGTTCTGCTTGCTGGACATGTGCTTAACCTGGCTCTCAGCGCCATAACATGTTTTGTGCACTCCCTCAGGCTATGTTTTGTGGAGTTCCTGTTCAAGTTCTATGAAGGAGGCGGCAGGGCATACAGCCCGTTTCGGTTGAGGGCTCGACCCGTATTTGTCAAAGTGTGAACGCAGTTAAAAAATATTTAATTAACGGAGGTGTAAGATGCTAATCAGCCCCGAATCCCTGGCAGTCATCGGAGGCGCGATAGCTCT
>JBAUEM010000052.1:0-2031 GCA_049678605.1 Dehalococcoidia bacterium | reverse complement strand
GTCCAAGCATCCGTCGCTCCTGTACAGATCTGTGATGGATGCTATTCTATCCGAAGCTGCGCGTTCCGAAAAGGAGGCTTTTTCAACAGTTTCCTAGGAACGTGTTGATAAAGTAGCTCTGTAACGGTTCTTGAGGACTTTGACCCGCACCTTACCAACTGAAGACGATGTTTCGCTGGCTTCGCAGTATCTTCGAGAGGGATGGAGGAAGCGACGTCCTCATCCATTCGCATTCGGGTTTATGCGGTCTGAACGGCTGGTTTCGGGATCAATCCTTCGGCCATCAGGGCCATCAAGCGCTGCAGGTTGACCGCTGCCGCTACCCACAGGGCTTGGAGCTTCACTCCTGCCTGGCCAAAGTAGCGTGCCAGACGGAATCCATGTCTCACCAGGTGAGCGATGGTACGCTCCACCGTCGAGCGGGCGCTTCGGTATCGCTCTTTGAACTCATCAGTCTCCTGGTAGGCTCGCGCTACCTGAAGGAGCGCTTCATAGGGATGGATTCTGATGCTCCGGCCGGTACGTTTGGCAGTGGTGCACGTGGCTCTCAATGGGCAAGTCAGGCAAGCTTCCAGCGGAAAGAAGAAGGTGCGCCACTCCCGCGCCCGGTCGTCCAGATGACGGGTGTACTTGCTTGTAGTTCGACCAGCGGGGCAGGTGACCGTGCCTCCGGCCAGGTCGATCTGGAAAGCCGACTTGGGGAACCGTCCCGATCGGCTGGGGCTACCCACCCGACCGACCACTTCGATGCCCTGTTGGGTGAAAGCGTGTCGCCGGTCGGCGTCGGTGAAGGCGTGATCGCCGATGATGGCCTTGGGAGTCAGGGCGTAACGTTCTGCTTGTTCGCTCACCAGCTCCTCTGCCGCCTCACCATCGTATTCGTTTCCCGGCCTGACCTCGACGTTGGTGATCAGGCCCGTGGTCGGCTCCACGGCCACATGCCCCTTGTAGCCGTCAAACCGGGTGCTGGATGACTTGCGACCATGTCGCATCTCTGGATCAACGGTGCTGATGATGCGATCCTTGGCTACACCTTCTTTGATTTGATACTGACCGTCCCTTCCCGTCTCTGCCGTGTCCGGAACCTCTTCGATGTCCTGGCAGAGAAGTTGATGCAACAGGGCGTAGGCTGCCTGCCCTTCGCTCTCTTCGGGCAAAGGCGTATCCCGCACTTCCGCTAACAAACGCCCCGCATCGGCGACCAGCTCCTGGAGATGCGCTTTCCGCGCGTCACTATCGGCCCAGTCCAGTTTCGGCTTTTTGTTGGCCAGGTACTTCTCCAGCTTTAGTCGTTTGGCCAGTCGCCGCCGCACTCGGTCGCCCTCGCCCATGGCCAATAGCAGCTTGTGTACGCCGTTGCGTATCAAGGTGTAGGTGTCTTGCAGTGCCGCGGCTCCATGAACAGAGGTTGAATCCAACACCTGCTCAGCATCTTTGGCCAACAGCCCGGTCTCAATGGCCAATCGCACCAGCTTGTCGAAAGCATAGCGCTCCAAGCCATGCTGGGCCAACCGGCTGCGAAAGCGGGAGAAGGAACTGTAGTGGAACCCCTGGTCATCCAGAGCCAGACCCAGAGCCAGTTTCCAACGCAGGTCGAAGCGTAGCCTTTCCGCAGCCTCTCGATCCGAGACGTCGTCAAAGTATTGCAGGATCAACGCACCGCTGATCACCGAGGGCGGAATGCTGGGGGCACCCTGGTCTTCAGCGTACATCTCGGCCAGGTCTTCGTCTTTGCTTATCTGCGACCAGAACCGGCCCATCCGGGTATAGAAGGAATCTTCGGGAACCAAACCCTGTGCCCAGAAAGGAATCCCAAACAGACTTCCCTGGGGATTGCATCGTCCAAGCATCCGTCGCTCCTGTACAGATCTGTGATGGATGCTATTCTATCCAAAGCTGCGCGTTCCGAAAAGGAGGCTTTTTCAACAGTTTCCTAGAGAGGGCTGGGGACAGTCCCCGCTCCCTGGAAGCTCTTACTCCTATCTTCCTTTGGTCCCTTACTGAGGCTAAGGGCATTGAGCAGGCCCGTGC
>JBAUEM010000051.1:0-24729 GCA_049678605.1 Dehalococcoidia bacterium | reverse complement strand
AGGACACATACAGAGGAGTTCTACGAGGTAACAGATGCCAACTTCAATATACCGGAACTGAATCAAGCTTTGCTGAAGTGGGAGAATGTGTATAATACTGTCCGTCCCCATCAGGCACTGGGATATCTTACACCGCAACAATTTCTTGAATGTTATCAACAAAATCGAAAAAAAGGAGGTGAGGTGTCACTAATCATATGAACGAGTACAAAGACTTGACAATTTAGAATCTTACTTTTTATAATAAAAGAAACTCAGGTTTGCTTCGCCTCTTAGGATCGACCTACAAGATTTGGCTTTCTTTATACTATTGTAATGAGCAGTGAGTAAGTATATTTTCATTACCGGTGGCGTAGTTAGTTCTGTAGGTAAGGGAATTGCAGTAGCCTCTATCGGCAAAATATTGAAAAGTCGCGGCATATCTGTCTCTGTGCAGAAGCTTGATCCTTACCTGAATGTTGACCCGGGGACGATGTCCCCTTACCAACACGGTGAAGTGTTTGTTACTCAAGACGGTGCCGAGACTGATTTGGATTTAGGACATTATGAGAGATTTATTGGAGTGGAGCTGACCCAAGCTTCTAACGTCACTGCAGGTCAAGTCTATTCTTCGGTCATTGCTCAGGAGAGGCGAGGAGATTTTTTGGGAGGCACAATTCAGGTGGTTCCCCACGTAACCAATGAAATAAAAAGACGGATAAGGGAAGTAGCCGAAATATCTCAGGCTGAGCTAATTATTGTTGAAGTTGGCGGCACTGTGGGAGATATTGAAGGACAACCCTTCCTGGAAGCTATAAGGCAGATGAGAAAGGATGAAGGCCGGGATAATGTGCTATATATTCATGTCACCTTTTTGCCACACATCGCTGCCACCGATGAGCTAAAGACCAAGCCAACTCAACATAGCGTCAACGAGCTAAGGAGAATCGGCATTCAGCCCGATGTTATACTGTTTCGCAGCGATAAGGAGATAGCTGAAGGGATAAAGGACAAAATATCGCTATTTTGCGATGTAGATAAAGAGGCGGTTATCTCCCTAGTCACCAGCGAAACCATCTACGAGGTGCCCTTGCTGCTCGAGGATGCGGGGTTAGGAGAATTCATAGTTAGCCGATTGAGATTAAAAGCAGGGAAAAGCAATCTGGAAGAATGGCGAGACATGGTAGCCAGGCTAAAGGCTCTTAAAGAGCCTGTAATTATTGGATTGGTAGGCAAATACGTGGAGCTCCGAGATGCTTATTACTCCGTGCGCGAAGCATTACGCCATGCAGCATTAGCTCACAATCGCGAAGTGAAGATAGAATGGCTAGATTCCGAGGAATTGGATGGCATGGCCGATGATAAGCTTGGGAAAGTTCAGGGTATAATTGTTCCTGGCGGCTTTGGCTACCGAGGAATTGAAGGCATGATAAAAGCTGCCAAATTTGCCAGAGAAAGGAACGTCCCATACTTGGGCTTATGCTTGGGGATGCAAATTATGGTCATCGAATTTGGCCGTTATGTTTTCCATACCGAAAAGGTAAATTCCACTGAGTTTGATGCCAGTAGTGCTTATCCTGTCATCGACCTGCTCCCTGAGCAGCGTGGCATAGAGCAAAAAGGCGGGACCATGAGGCTCGGGACTTATCCCTGCCAGCTGGTAGATGGAACAAGGGCAGCTTGTGCCTACGGTACCGAAGTAGTCTATGAAAGGCATCGTCACCGTTATGAATTTAACAATCACTTCCGCGAGCCATTAGAGGAAGCCGGTCTTGTACCCTCTGGGTTATCCCCGGATGGAAGATTAGTGGAAATTACCGAATTACGAGATCACCCCTGGATGCTTGCCTGCCAATTTCACCCTGAGTTCAAATCCCACCCCGATTCTCCTCACCCATTATTTCTGGGATTTATTGGGGCAGCCAAGGAGACACTTGTTGAAGGTGCTCAGCCAAGCCTACCTTTAAATTAAGAGGATGAAGATATTTTTAGATACTGCCAATATAGAGCATATTCGCCATGGGGTGAGACTAGGGGTGGTTACAGGGGTAACTACTAACCCCAGCATTGTATCGAGAGAAGGCAAGGTTGATTATCGAAAGTTAGTCCAAGAAATCTGCTCGATTGTCCCCGGCCCGGTATCTACTGAGGTATTGAGCCAAGATGCTCAAGGAATGGTAGCCGAAGCCAGAGAAATAGCCAAATGGGCGGAGAATATCGTGGTTAAGATACCAGCTAGCCTTGAAGGAGTGGAAGCCACTTCGGTGCTGGCTGGTGAAAACATAAAGGTGAATTTCACTTTATGCTTCACCTTGAACCAGGCTTTGCTGGGGGCGGAAGCAGGAGCCACTTTTGTGAGCCCTTTTGTGGGCAGATTGGATGACATTGGTGAGGATGGTATGAAAGTGGTGGCTGACATCGTGGAATACCTCGATTATTATCAACTGCCTGCTCAAGTTATCGCCGCTAGTATCAGGCATCCTCAACATTGTCTAACGGCAGCCAAAATTGGTGCTCATATTGCCACAGTGCCCTACGAGGTGTTACTACAAATGGTACGACACCCTCTAACAGATATCGGCATTGAGCGTTTTAGGAATGACTGGAGGAAAGTTATGGCGAGAGAGGAATTACTGTAAAAGACCCACAAAACCATAGGTATAAAAAGGAAAGGTATTTAAAAAGAGGCTACTATGTTAACTATGACGCAACTAGAAAGCAAAAATCGGGATGAGCTGGAGGCGATAGCTAAGGAGTGTAGCATCATCGGCTACTCTGCTTTGAAGAAGTCCGAGCTTATCCACCGCATCCTGCAAGCGGAAGCACAGCAGCAGGGAAATATGTTTATAACAGGCATCCTGGAAACCATCAGCGAGGGCTACGGCTTCCTACGACAGGATACTTTCCGGCGTGGTGCTAATGATGTCTATGTATCAAATTCCCAGATCCGCCGTTTCAACTTAAGAGACGGCGATGCTATCTGTGGCCAGGCTAGACCTCCTAAAGAAAGCGAGAAATACTACAGCTTACTTCGAGTAGAGAGTATCAATGAACTCGACTCTGAACTAGCAAGGACGCGCCGCAATTTTGGTTCGCTGACGCCCACCTTCGCTAACAAGCTCATCGATCTGGAAACAACGTCAGATGAGTTATCCACTCGTCTAATCAATCTGGTGACACCTATAGGCCGGGGGCAAAGAGGGCTTATTGTATCACCACCTAAGGCAGGCAAGACTGTGCTTCTTCAAAAAATTGTCAACGCCATAACTACCAACTACAATGATATTCACCTCATGGTTTGCCTTATTGGAGAAAGACCCGAAGAGGTCACTGATATGAAGAGGTCAGTTAAGGCCGAGGTTATTGCTGCCACCTTCGATGAACCAGTAGAAAGCCAGACTCGGGTAGCGGAATTAGCATTAGAGAGAGCCAAAAGGCTAGTAGAAATGGGCAAAGATGTGGTCATGCTCCTTGACGGCATTACCAGACTTACAAGAGCTTACAACTTAGCCTTGCCCCCTAGCGGGCGTACTTTATCTGGCGGTATTGATTCAACAGCCTTGCATCCTCCCAAGCGATTCTTCGGTACTGCTCGCAACATTGAGGAGGGGGGGAGTCTAACCATTATTGCTACTTGCCTCGTGGATACCGGCAGCCGTATGGATGACCTCATATATGAGGAGTTTAAGGGAACAGGTAACATGGAGCTCCACTTAGATAGAAAATTATCTGAGCGAAGGATCTTCCCGGCTATAGATATTATGCCTAGCAGCACAAGGAGAGAAGAACTTTTGCTGGATGAAAATACCTTGAAACAAGTATGGCTGCTCAGGCGCGTGGTTAGTATGATAGATAGCGATTCCCATAACCACGGCGAGGCTACACAAAGGATCCTGGAAAGGCTAGCTAAGACAAAGAATAACGCTGAATTCTTAGCCACTCTATCTAAGGATATCTAGGGGATATTATTGCCCCGGCTGCCACTCCGAACGAAGTGAAGAAGCGAAGCAATCCCAGCTGGCTAGACAAATTCAAACTAGGGGTCAAAAAAACCCTGGGCATGAATATTTTCCTCTGTGACAGTTGTAAATGGAACTGGAGAACTGCTTGTCATCGCCCTGAGCGCCCCAACGCCACTTGGTGCCCTGATTATACGAAGAAGGGGAAATAACTAAATTCCTGGTTGGCGTAAGCGTCATGTCTAGTAATCCTGAACCCGTTGGCTCCATTAGCCACCATTCCACCCTCAAGACACTTGTCAACCCGAAAGGGAATAGCCTGCGGTTCCACCAGCTTGCTGAATACCTTGTGCCTCCCGTCTGAGGCATACTGTCTCCAGTCCCAAGTGAAGTTTTACCAGCCTGATTGACATTAAAGCTGACACCTTCTAAAATCAGGAGGGTGACTGACAAGTGACTGGTGACGAACTGAGACAAGCCTTTCTGAGTTTTTTTCAGGATAGGGGACATAAGATTATCCCCAGCTCTTCATTGGTGCCTCATAAAGACCCTACTTTACTGTTGACTAGCGCTGGCATGGTGCAAATTAAGCCATATTTCCTGGGATTGGAGACCCCACCCAGCCGGCGATTAGCTTCCTGCCAGAAGTGCTTTCGCACCACTGATATAGATTCGGTGGGTGATAGCAAACACCTTACCTTCTTCGAGATGCTGGGTAATTTCAGTGTCGGCGATTATTTTAAAAAAGAAGCTATTTTCTGGGCTTGGGACTTTGTTACCAAGTATTTAAAACTGCCTGAGGAGCGGCTCTGGATAACCATTTACCTTGACGATGACGAAGCCTTCGCCTATTGGCGAGAGGTCGGCGTCCCCGCTGGGAAGATATTGCGCTTCGGCGAAGAGGACAACTTTTGGGGGCCGGTTGGCGATTCTGGTCCCTGCGGACCATGTAGCGAGATTCATTATGACCTTGGTGAAGAGTTTGGCTGCGGCAGGCCCGAATGTAAGCCTAATTGCGACTGCGGTCGCTTCTCCGAGATATGGAATCTGGTATTCACTCAATACAATCAGGACCAAAGTGGACAACGCACTCCTTTACCCAAACCTAATATCGATACCGGTATGGGACTGGAGAGGACTTTAGCCGCTATCCAGGGCAAGCCTTCCCCTTATGAAACGAATTTATTTTCTCCTTTGGTGGACCACATTTGCCACTTATCCGGGAAAGGGTATGGTCGGGACGAGAATATTGACCGGGCCATTAGAATTGTGGCTGAGCATTCACGCGGCATCGCCTTTCTTATTGCCGATGGCGTTATGCCTTCTAACGAAGGGAGGGGGTATGTCTTGCGACGAATACTCAGACGTGCTTCGCTCTTCGGCAGGAAACTGGGATTGAATGACCCTTTTCTTAATGAAATGGCTGAAGTTGTCGTTAGCACAATGAGCCACATATATCCTGAGCTTATGGCTAATCAGAGCCTGATTATCGAGGTAATTAGAGTTGAGGAAGAAAAGTTCATTACTACCTTAGATACCGGACTTAACCTGGTGGAAAAGCTCATTGGCGAAGCTTCAGCTCAAGGGAGAGAGGGGCTAACAAGCGAGGAGGTATTCAGACTTTACGATACCTATGGCTTTCCCCCAGAGCTAACCGCCGAGATTGCCAGAGAAAAAGGCCTACCTATAGACTGGGAAGGTTTCCAGGCTGAGATGGAGAAACAGAAGGAGAGGGCTAGAGCCGGAGGGGTATCCGTTACTTTGCATGTGCCAGATATCACTATAGAAATCCCCCCGGTAAGTGAGTGGAATATACAAGTGACAATGCCCATAGGAGAGTTTATAGGATATGAAATAATGTCGTGTGAAGCTTTGATCCTCGGACTAAGAGTGAAAGGCGAGTTAGTGGATACAGCTTCTCAGGGGGATGAGGTTGACGTGATACTTGACAAGACTCCTTTCTATGGTGAGATGGGAGGGCAGGTAGGCGATATTGGGGAAATCCGTGGCGAAAGGGGAAGAATCACGGTTACTGATACCGTAAGGCATTTAGTGAAGGGCAAGGAACTTGTGGTTCATTTAGGGAAGGTCATTGAAGGGCAAATATCAGTGAATGACGCTGTCGAAGCCAAAGTGGATGAAAAACGCCGCCTGGACATCGCTCGCAACCACACTGCCACCCACCTCCTCCAGGCTGCTTTAAGGCAAACATTGGGGAGCCGCGTATATCAAAAAGGTTCATTGGTAGAGCCGGAAAGGTTCAGGTTTGACTTCTCCCACCTGGCACCTGTAACTGAAGGACAGCTTGGTGAAATTCAGAGGCAAGTTAATGAATGGATACGCCAGAACTTAAAAGCAGAAGCAAAAGACCTCCCCTATAAGCAGGCCATTGCTGAGGGTGCTATCGCCTTGTTCGAGGAAAAATACGGTGAAAAGGTTCGGATGCTGGAAATCGGGGAGCCAGCAATAAGTAAAGAACTCTGTGGTGGCACTCATGTGAGTTCAACGGGAGAAATTGGCATATTCCTGATAACCAGTGAAAGCAGCATTGGCACAGGACTACATCGTATTGAAGCGGTAACGGGAGGGAAAGCTGAATTTCTAATTGAATCTCGCTTAACTGCCTTGCAGAGCGTAGCCAAAGAAGTAGAAGGCTCGCTTGACGAAGTTCCTAACAAGGTGAAAACCCTTATCAGTGAGCTGGAAGCAGAGCGTAAGAGAGTGCTTTCACTGGAAAGGGAGCTATCACGCAGAATAGCGGAGGATTTGCCCGGGCAAGCCGAGCAGGTGAGCGGTGTGACAGTTCTGGCTGCCAAGGTGCCAGCATTGACCATGCCTATCCTCAGGGAAATGGGCGATATATTGCGAGACAGGCTGAAGAGTGCCATAGTTGTTTTGGCGACAGTTTATAATGGCAAGCCGAACTTTTTAGCCATGGTGACTCCTGACCTGATAGCTAAGGGGCTTCATGCCGGCGATATTATTAATCAAGTAGCTAAGGTTACCGGTGGGGGTGGTGGTGGCAAGGCTGCTATGGCTCAAGCCGGCGGCAAAGATGCCACCAAGATTGACGAAGCCCTGAAATCGGTCAAAGGTATCATTGCGAGCAAAATCTGCTGAGATTGTTTATTTTGTCACCCTGAGCCAAAGCTCTGAGTGCAATGAAGAGGCTAGCGAAGGGTCTAAGATTCTTCGCCCCGACAAGTCGGGGCTCAGAATGACAAGCGAAGGTTAAATGCGCAGCTTAGGGCTAGATATCGGAGATAAGAGAACCGGGGTGGCAGTAAGCGACCCCCAGGGGATTTTGGCGACCCCCTTAACCGTGCTCATTAGCCAAGACGAAGATGCCCTTATAAATGAGATTATCAAGCTTGTGGAGCATTATAAGGCAGAGCGCATTGTAGTTGGCTTGCCTCGCCGCTTAAACGGCGAGCTGGGAAAACAAGCTGATAAAGTAACAGCTTTTGCCGACAAATTGTCATGGCGAGCGAAGCAAAGCAATCTCAACCAGCTTGATATACAACTATGGGATGAACGACTCTCTACCAAAGCCGCCGAGCGCTTGAAGACAGAAGTTGGTGGTCAGGGAGGTAGGCGTTACAGAGGAAAAAGAGGAGCCAGGAATCGCAACCTTGCTATTAAAGCCGAAGTAGATGCCATAGCAGCCGCCCTTATTCTTCAGGGGTTCCTGGACAGCTTGACCGCCTGTTCTGACTCTGACCATACCTGACTCAGCTTCTGAAAGTTGGGGAGGGTATGTCACCCCCTAGCTTTCCAACTGTCGGCTTACCAGTTTTACCTAGGGCTCGTTTAAGCTGACTCTTCTTTTCCTCAGCGTCCAGACAATGCAGCCAGCCAGGGCGATTATCATTCCTATTGCTCCCCACTGAGAGAGTGCGGGAACTCCCACAGGCGATGGAGGTTGGGGTTCGCAGGGTGGTCCTTTATAGCTGGTGTAGTAGACTTCTACAAAGTCGGGCTCTTCATCTGGGGGCACTTGAGATGGATCGTCCCTGTCATCAACCCACGTTATATGAGCTTTGCCGTTCGAATCCACATCCAGGTATGGCACCATCCAACCATATACTCCACTGCCTCCTCCACTGCCTCCCTTTGATGTGGTCACTGACCCGGTTGTTGTCAGCGCCCTCTCCGTAACTACGGGGTTTCCGTCAGTGTCCAGTACCATGTAGTAGAGGTCTTCAGTGTACTTTTCCCACCAGCTCAGATGGATGTACTTGCCGCAACCGATGGCACTCCCGATTCGCTTTACCGAATAGTTGTCACCATATGTTGACACCGCCTTGTCATCAATCAGGGTAATCGCTGACGGGTCGGCGGCGTCACCACTCTGATCATCCAAGCTGGGATCAAGCTTGGTATAGTAGACGCTGTTGTAATATTCCCCACCAACGTATCGCTGGTCCTTCCAGATGATGTGCACCTTGTCCTCACCGTCAACCAGGATGGACTGACCCTTGGAGTCATTATCATCGTCGAGTGTTATCAGCGTGGCATCAATGAGAGTGCTGCCATCACTTCCATCGAGCATCATGTAGTAGGTCTCGCCCATGCCGGTGTCCTCATAATCATTCCAGGTTATGTGGGGATTGTCGTTCGAGTCCACGGCGACATCTAGTGACGCTCTATGTACAGATGCCGATCTTATGACCGTCTCAGCCACCAGTTCATTCCCATCCTCGTCTATTTGCATGTAGTAGATATTGTCGTCATCCTGGTCCTCCCATACGATATGGATGTTGTCTTTTGAGTCCACAGCCATGCGGGGAGCGATCTGCTTGTTCTTCCCAAGGTCGGTCAGTCGAGTGTCATCCACTACGGTAATCGCCGCCTCGTCGGCAGCGTCTCCATCCTGGTCATCCTGGCTGGGGTCAAGCTTGGTGTAAGCGATTTCAGTGCCACCCCATCTCCCGTCATGCCACGTTATCTGCACCATGTCGCCCGAATCAACGGCTATCGCCGGCCGCACAGCGTGGTGATCAACGGCGGCTGATATCATCGTGTCTCCAATCAAGGTGTTTCCGTTGTTACCAAGCATGGTGTACCAGATGTGGCGGTACGTGGGATCCCAATCTTCCCATAATGGGGAGATAACATTGGCTGCGTAGCCAACGGCGCTTGGAAAGCTACCGGGAGCGACGGTGTAATCCGGGTCGGTAATGGTAAAACTCATATATCCATTGGAGCTGACGTAGACGGTACCGTAGGAGGTCCCGTAGAAAGTGAAGTCAAAGCCGATGGGTACGGCCGCTGAGCTATCATCGTCCCGCGCTCCTACCGGTGTGCCGCTGGCAGAGCACTCTATCCAGTTGTAGGCAATCGCGCTCCAGTTATAGTCGGAAATGCTGTCCCAGGTGAAGCGATAGCTCGAATTGCTGGGTGGTATCCCTCCAATATCAACGCCGTCGGTGCCATCCTTGTTCACGCCGGTAATGGCAGTTGAACCTACCCAATCCGCTCCAGTGTTGTCCGCGATATTGATGTCAATATTGCCGTTCTCATACAGGATGGCCTGGAACTTGCCTGGTTCATATGTATCGGATTGGGCAATATGCCATTCAATTACGGTATACCTGTTGGAGCTGGTGCCGAACGTCTGGTACCAACTGGCAACCTCGTCACTGTAGGCAATGTGGACATTGCCATTGGAGTCAACAGCGACGTCTGGCTGGTCGGCACGGGTCTCAGAATCGGTTACCCTTATTTCAGGCCCCTGTTGAGCCAGGGCTGGTGCTACCATTGTAACCATCATAATAGCTGCCACAAATATGGCTGCCACGATGCTGATTGATTTTCGTTTAGCTAAATTCATTCTCTCCTCCTGGGAAAAATTTCGATTGCTGCTTGAGATTGCCGCCTTTGTTTATACCATGATGAGTGGTGGGTTGTCAATTGGTCGAAAATATTAGAGAATATGAATGGAAGCAATGACAAAGTATATTGGGCTTATTGGCTATCCTATCAAACACTCCATTTCTCCTCATTTCCAGCAGGTGGCTCTGGACTACTACCACCTTGATGTTCGCTATGAGGCCTGGGAGACAGGCCCAGCCCAACTTCAAGACATAGTGAATGATTTAAGAAAACCTCAAAATGTTGGCGCTAACGTAACCGTGCCCTATAAAGAGGCAGTTTTACCTTTATTAGATGAAGTTAATGACCTGGCAACTTCGATCGGCGCTGTTAACACTATAGTTAAGAGAGACGACAGACTTTTGGGCTTCAACACCGATGCCTATGGTTTTATCGAGGCGCTAGACAAAGAAGGGCACTTCGACCCCGAAGGAAAGCAAGTGGTCATCTTAGGTGCTGGTGGGGTGGCCAGGGCAGTGGGTTTTGCCCTGGTGCAAAGGAAGATAGCCTCACTGGCCATTACTGATGGTATCTCTGAGCGAGCCAGGGCATTGGCAGAAAATTTGGTGAGATATATCAAAGGAGCTTCACCAAGCTCAAAGGATTTGGGGCCAGATATCACTGCTTTCCAGTGGCAGAGTCTAAGCTCGGCCGAAACTTTTGACAACTGCGATTTAATAGTCCATTGCACTACCATAGGAATGAAGCACAGTCCTCAAGAAGGACAATCGCCTTTGAGCCTCGAAGTGATTCCCAGGAGCGTCTTAGTTTATGACCTGGTATATAACCCCTGGCTAACACCCTTGTTAGGGCTAGCACAAAAAGCCGGGGCCAATATACTTGGCGGCCTACCCATGTTAGTATATCAGGGAGCGGCTTCCTTCAAGCTATGGACAGGAAGGGAGGCTCCAGTTGATATAATGTTTAATAAGGCTAAGGAAATATTGACAGGGTAAGAGGTAAGTTTTTCCAAACGTATAGGAAGGGGTAAATTACATGCAAGCTTTTAGGAAAACCAAACTATTCCTTGGCAGGAGGAACGGGGTGGGAAAAAAGGCAATCATTATCAGTTTGGGCATATTAGCATTGCTTGCGGCAATACTAATTCCGACTATCTTAATTCCCAGACTGGCGGTAGGTAAAATTGCTGTAATCCCACTCAGTGGGACTATTGCCACCGGGGACTCTTCATTATTCTCTGGCTCAACCATTACCCCGGAGTTGGTGAGAGATTATTTAACAAGAGCGGTGAAAGATAAGGCAATCAAGGCGATTGTCCTCCGTATAGAGAGCCCTGGCGGTGAAATAGAGCCCTGCCAGGAAATCCTGTGGGAGATAGAAAGGGTTAAGGAGACAAAGCCCATTGTGGTGAGCATGGGGGGCACAGTTGCTTCAGGCGGCTACTATATCTCAACCCAAGCGAATAAGATTGTTGCCCTTCCAACCACAATGACAGGGAGCATTGGGGTTATCTCTCAACTAATAAACATCGAGGGGCTTTTGGAAAAACTGGGTATTCAGATAGAAACCTTCAAGGGCGGCAAGTATAAAGACATGTATTGGGGGTTCAGGGAACTGACGCCTGAAGAAGAGGAAATCATGCAGGGGATGGTCGACGAGTATTACGAGCAATTCATCGATGTGGTGGCTGAGGGGAGGGGGCTCAACAAGGAAGAGGTCAAAAATTTGGCTACAGGGCAACTTTACAGTGGTACCGAAGCCAAAGAGTTGGGCCTGGTTGATAAGCTAGGTGATCTGGATACAGCCATAAATTTGGCAGCAGAACTGGCAGGCATCGAAGCTCCGATAGTGGAGTATTATTATAAACAACCTGGACTAATATGGAGGTTGCTGTTAGGGTTTGTCGATGCTATACAGGTGAGGTTATCGGGATTGAGCGCCCAAGATATAATTTTGTTGGAAGTCTTAAGCCATAACTCTCCCCAACCTCTATTTCTATATCAGAGCTAATGGGACAATTTCGTTTTCTTACTGGTGGAGAATCTCACGGAAAGGGGTTGGTAGCCATAGTGGAAGGAATGGTGGCTGCCCTTCCCCTGGAGGTGGAGTATATCAACAAGCAACTCAAACGCCGTCAGCAGGGCCACGGGCGTGGTCCCCGCATGAAGATTGAAGAGGATAAGGCAGAAATTATGGCCGGTGTTCGCTATGGGCTCACTACAGGTAGCCCCATCGCACTCCTTATCACCAACCGGGATTGGCAAAACTGGCAGGAACAGTTAAGCATTTCTCCGGTAGAGAAAGAAGTCGAGCCTGTAACCTGTCCCCGCCCGGGACATGCCGACCTGGCAGGAGTGACTAAATATGGGCTCAAAGACATTAGGCCGATTATGGAAAGAGCCAGTGCCCGGGAAACAGCCACCAGAGTAGCTGTCGGAGCTATAGCCCGAAGATTCCTGGAGGAGTTGGGCATTTCTATTCATAGCCACACTGTGGCAATTGGCAGTGTTAGCCATGAGCCGTCAGCTTCGCGCTGCGAAGCAAGCTCCATAGATTGGCAACAAGTAGAAGCCTCCCCAGTCCGTTGTGTCCATGCCGAAATAGAAAAGGCGATGATGGCAGCCATTGACGAGGCTAAAGCTAATGGGGACACGTTGGGTGGCATTTTTAAGGTGATTGCTACCGGTATCCCCATCGGCTTAGGCAGCCACGTTAGCTGGGACCGCCGTCTCGATGGCAGGATTGCTCAGGCAATAATGAGCATCAATGCCGTGAAAGGGGTGGAAATCGGAGCAGGATTTGCTCTAGCCGGGCTTAAAGGTTCGCAGGCTCACGACGTTATCGAACCCGGTCCGCGTAGCGAAGCGAAGGGGCTTCCCTGGCGACACGCCACTAACCGTGCCGGGGGCATCGAAGGTGGCATAAGCAATGGCGAGGACATAATAGTCAGGGCAGCAGTCAAACCCATTGCCACCTTGGCCAGTCCTTTACCTTCTATAGACCTTCGCAGCGGTGAGAAAGCCAAGGCTCACTATGAGCGCAGCGATATTTGTGTTGTCCCGGCCGCCGGGGTAATCGCCGAAGCCATGTTAGCCACTGTCCTGGCTGATGCTTGCCTGGAGAAATTCGGCGGTGACAACTTAAAGGAGACCCTGGCAAATTATCGTAATTATTTGAGCAACATATCTTAATTGCTCGACCACAATCCCCCGTTAAATGAGGCGGTATTAGCAACACCGAAGACGTATTAACAGAAGCCTTTAAGGGAGAATATCATTAATACCGCTTGACCGGCCGGAACGTCACTCTGGCCTGCTCGTCACTCACTCGGCAAGGAAGCGATGAAATTAGCCACCAGATTGAGATTCGCTTTTTCGAGCCTCCATGGACTATCCCCATGTTGGCCGAACAGCGGATCTGCGGTGACGACAATGACCATGTCGAGTTCATCCAGCAGGGCAATCTGCTGTCCACCATGTCCCCACGCCAAGTTGTAACGATGGTCGCCTGCCCTTACAGACCACCACTGATAGCCATAGCCGATGTCGTTGAAGTTACGTCCCACTCTGTAATCCCAGGCGTCCTCCGAATACATCCGAAGGGAATCATGCACCCACTCCGCAGAGATGACCTGCTTTCCCTGATATTCGCCATCGTTGAGATATAACAGACCGAACTTAGCCATATCACGAGCCGAAAAGTGGAGATCCCCGTGGCCGTTGTAGTAACCTTCCCAATCCTGTATCCACTCACCCACCTCGGCGTGCAAGGGCGAGAACAGATGCTCCTCTGCAAACGACTTGAGATCCGTATCGGTAGCCCGAGCGACAATGATCCCCAGGAGATGAGATGTCAGACTGCTGTATTCGAACTGAGTTCCCGAATCGCTGACAAGAGGAACTTCGACCAAGAGGGAGGGCTGAAAGCCATGATACAGCATCTCGAACAATTCCGCCGTGGACTCTTCCCAGGGATATCCGGCACGCATCTGCAGCATCTGCCGGATGGTGATCTGCTCCTTCCTCGGGTCGGTGATCTGGTCGGCTAACTCCGGAAAGAAATCCATCATCTTCTGATCCACGCTTGCCAGATAACCCTGGTTCAGCGCAATCCCGACCAAGGCCGAGGTATAGCTCTTCGTCACCGATTGCAGCCTGTCTTTCTGATCAATAGACCCTTCGTTGAAGTAGTCTTCCGCTATCAGGTAACCATCCTTGATAACCAGCAGGCTGTAGATGGTCTTCAGTTCAGCCGCGTGGTAATACATTTCTGCCACCAGTAGCGGGTCCAGTCCCTGAGCTTCAGGCGTCGACACATTCCAGTCATCCCCGGGCAGCGGTGTGTAGTCAACCGCTAGGAGGTCCTCAATCGAAGGGCCGCAACTGGCCAGCGCTGACATGACCAGGAGCACGATGGCGATTATCAGGAGAGAATACTGACGCCAGTTAAAGCAGAATTTGGCCTTTTCACCCATTTGGTTCCTTCAATCAGCCCCACCTAATGTGGCCAAACAAGGGGCTTTTGAAGTTATTTTACCATAGGAACCTGTCTGCACCCCCGGTTTGATATAGGAAATCCAGGTTAAAAGGTTTAATCACTGGAGGAAAGGATTTCCTCGGCGTTCATCGCCGATAGTGGTGGATGGTCCGTGGCCGGGATAGACAATGGTTTCATCAGGCAAAACCATAAGTTTTTCACGAATGCTCTTCATCAGACGTTCGTGGCTGCCGCCGGGAAAGTCACTTCTGCCAATACCAAAATTAAATAGAGTATCACCGCTAAAGACTACTCCATGCCCTGAAAGACAGATTCCACCAGAACTATGTCCCGGGGTATGGAGGACTTCAAAGTGTAAGTCGCCTACATCTATTAGGTCACCGTCCTTGAGTAATCTATCCGGCTGAGGAGGTGACTTAAAAGGGGTGAGGCCGAGCGGTATTAGCATACGCATGGGGGCGGCAGACAATAATTCCTTCTCTGCCTCATGAAGGGCAAACTGGGCATTAGTCCTTTCCTTAACCGCACGAAGGGCATCGATATGGTCAATATGGGCATGGGTTACCACGATTAAGGATATGGATAATCCCGTTTGCTGCACCGTTCCCAAAATAGTCCCAGCTTCGGCACCGGGGTCAATAATCATCCCTTGCTTAGTGGAGGATGAACCAACGATATAACAGTTAGAGGCAAAAGGGCCGACCACTAACATTTTTACAATCATTGCACTTCTCTCCAGTAATTTTACAGCCGAGTTCATGAAGTATAGCACGAGTTTGCCCTCTGGAAAAATCGCTGGCAAATGAAGTCGTCAATGGAAAAGAGGCGATTGAGAAGGTGTTCCGGCTTCTGCCCGACGTAGCATTGATGGACATACTCATGCCTGTCATGAACGGGCTGGAGGCAACAAGGCAAATAAGCACGCAATACCCCGAGACAAGAGTATTGATTCTGACCCAGTATGATGAACAAGAAAATATGCTTGTTGCCAGCCAGGCGGGCGCATATGCCTTTATTCCCAAGAAAGCTGCTAGTGAGCAGCTTATAGCGGGCATAAGAGCTGTACATGGAGGAAGTTATTTCCCCGACTCTTTTGCTAAGTTAGTTTCGAACTAACGACAATGTAAAGGTTGCGCTTCCCTGAAAGCGAGGAGTTGTATTTTTATCCTCGATTGGAGAGCCATTCGCCGCCATGACAGATGTGCCGGTGGAGGACCGGAGGGTGCTGCTGCCGAATAACGATGCCGACTACATCGACTACATACACTATTGCTTATTATTGGCGGAGAGGGTGGCCAACTACGCTCTGATAGAGCTTCGACGGCTAAAGGATTCGTTTTTGTAAGAAAGCCCTCCCCGACCCAGTTTTAAAATACTGTTCAAGCGCAATTGCTCTAGACTTATCTTTAACAGCAAAATATGCTTCTAGCCTTAATGGCGTCCTATTTTTCGTAGAATCAACCTTCCCAGAGTTATGTTCGGTCAATCGGCGGGCAATATCATTCGTTGAACCTACATAGAGATTGTTGTCGATTGCACTTTTCAGTATATATACGTACCACATAGTAAATCTGGCTTGCCAGCCGTAGCCTTGGCGCAGGCTGGCGGAGAGGGTGGGATTCGAACCCACGGTCGGGAAACCCGACACACGCTCTCCAGGCGTGCCTGTTAGGCCACTCCAGCACCTCTCCACGGAGAGGGTGGGATTCGAACCCACGAGGCATTTCTGCCCACCGCTTTTCGAGAGCGGCACCATCAACCACTCGGTCACCTCTCCTGGTGGCTATTATACCACCTTGGCAGAAGCGTGGGTTCGCCGCGCCATGATAAGCTTGGTTATTTCCACCGGGATAAGTACTGACACGCCAGCCAGCAGTACTATTCCCCAATCTTGCAGGCTCATAGCATAAGTGTGGAACGGACCTTGTAAAAAAGGTACATACCCAGGACTTTAGCTTTGTCTTTCTCTGTTAGCGGCTTTTCCTTACCATCCTTCAGGATATAAGAAGAGGGATCAAGGATTATTTCTGGAAGGCCCAATATAGTTAATGCCGGAATCAGGAGATTCCTGGAAGACATTGGTTATGAAATGACAAGAACGTCAATCAGTCTATGTCGTTATCCCTCTTTATACTGGCATCCTTTTTTCGCAGAATCACCTTTAGAACCTCCGACCCTATAGTTAAGACAACGCAAGCACCTAAGATTATCAACAGGTCTGAGGCTAACGGTTTGTGTATTCCAAAGGCATCACGCACTGCCGGAATCTGGGTCAATACAATAAGAGCGATAACATTAAAGACAACGGATAAAAGCAGCCATTTATGCGGAGGCGCCTTGAAGATGCTGTATTTCACTGAACGGAGGTTGAGGGCGAGGACGAGTTCTGTAATTACAAAGAAGAAGAATATCAATGTCCTGCTATGGGTTATATCACCGAGTCCGCTGAAAAAAAGGTAGGAGAGGATAGGGATTTCAATAATCAATATCATCAGGATGAATGCTCTCACATCCCAGGCGAAGACTCTTTCTTTGGGATCTCGCGGTGGTCTTTGCATGATGTCAGGCTCAGGTGGCGCGACTGCCAGGGCAATGGCAGGGAGCCCATCAGTCGCTAGATTTATATATAATATGGCTGCCGCCAGAACGGGTAAAAATTTAGGACCCATAATTAGAACTACTCCTCCAATAAAAACGACCTCCACCACGTTGCTCTCCAAGAGATAGATGAGATATTTCTTTATGTTGTCATATATCCATCTGCCACTCTCAATAGCTTTCACAATGGTGGCAAAGTTGTCATCACCTAGAACCATATCAGCCGCTTCTTTACTAACATCGGTGCCGGTTATACCCATAGCTACTCCAATATCAGCTTGCTTTAAGGCGGGAGCATCATTCACCCCATCGCCAGTCATTGCTACCACCTCACCCTTTTTCCTCCATGCCCTAACTATCTTTAATTTATCCATGGGTGATACCCTGGCATAGACAGTCACTTTATCCACGACATTCTCATATTCCTCATCACTCATCTTTTCCAGCTCTTCACCGGTCAGAACCACATCACCTTGTTTATAGATACCAATCCCCTTGGCTATGGCAACGGCGGTGAGTTTATGGTCCCCCGTAACCATGATTGGTCTGATAAGTATCTGTTTACATACCTTTATGGCTTCAATGGCTTCCTCCCTCGGTGGGTCTATCATACCGGCAAGACCGAGGAAGGTCATATCTTTCTCAACAGCCTCTTCTGTATAAGCAATCCCATCTCGAAGTTCTCTATAGGCGACTCCGAGAACTCTCAATGCCTCCTGAGCCATTTCCTCGTTTACCTTTAGAATCTGAGCTTTTTCTATCTCCCCCAGCTCCCTCATCCTACTATCTTCCGAAATACGAGAGCATCTCTCTAAGACTACCTCTGGAGCCCCCTTCATAAAGGCTACCCTCTTGCCATTGTCCATTTGATGAATGGTGGTCATTATCTTTCTTTCAGAACTGAAAGGTATCTCCTCTACCCTCGGGTTTTCCTGCCTTATCTCAGCCTGGTGTAAGCCTGCTTTTTCTGCCGCCACAACCAGAGCACCTTCTGTAGGGTCACCTTTAACAGACCATTGGCCTTCTTTTTCTTGTAGAATGGCATCACAGCATAAGAGTCCTCCAAGAAGGAACAATCGCAAGGATGAATCATCAGTGACCTTGATTATCTCAGAGCCTCTAAAGTCTCCTTCCGGGGCGTAGCCGACTCCGGTGACCTCTCTCAGGCTGCCCCCGTTAAATATCTTCCTTACCGTCATCTCTCCCTTGGTTAGGGTACCTGTCTTATCTGAGCATATCACTGTGGTGCAGCCGAGGGTCTCAACTGCTGGCATCCTCCTTATCAGGGCATTTCTCTTAGCCATCTGATGCATACCAATGGCCAAGGCACCGGTGACAATGGCTGGCAATGCCTCAGGGACTGCTGCCACGGCGAGGGCTACGGCAAACATCACCATTGTTACTATGAATGGCAGGTCTATCGCGCCGCCCCCAACAGCCTGCCTTACTATGCTGATTACCACGATAAGGAAACAGACAGATAGGCATATAATACCGAGCCATTTACCTATCTCTGCCATCCTTTTCGCAAGAGGAGTCGTCTCAGCCTCTATTGCCGTCACCTCTTTGGCAATTTTGCCAAACTCTGTATTTATCCCTGTTGACGTCACCACCGCCTTACACCTGCCGTAGGTAACTGTAGTGCCGGTGAAGACTATGTTTTTTCTATCGCTGACACGCACATCCTCAGGTAGTGGCTTTATTTCTTTACTCACCGGAACTGACTCTCCGGTAAGAGATGCCTCATCACACATTAAGGAGTGCGACTCAACTAATCGGGCATCTGCCGGGATTTTATCCCCTGCTTCAAGGAGTAACATATCCCCAGGGACAAGCTCCTTTGAGGGGATTTCTTGTTCCCTACCTTCCCTTAGCACGGTTATGGTGGGAGAGAGCATCTTCTTTAATGCCTCAAGGGCTCGCTCAGCTCGATATTCCTGAGTAAATCCTAAAACTGCACAGAAAATAACTATTACCAAAATGAGGCCAGCACCCATCCACTCACCAATAACTGCTGAAAGCACAGCGGCGATAAGAAGAATCGCGATGAGAATGTTTTTGAACTGGTTTATGAAGAGGGTGAAGCGTGAAATCCGCTCTTTTTCTTTCTTAAGTTCATTATAGCCATATCTTTGAAGTCGTCTTGTAACATCATCCTCAGTCAAACCACGTTCTAAGTCAGTATCCAGTTCTTTTAAGGCCTGTGCTGCCTCCATCGAGTGCCAAGCTGCCATATCAACACCGCTCCTGTTCATCTTAAAAATAGTCTCTTAAGTCCAGAACTCAAACCTCGGGGAGTTGAGTCAAGCGATTCAATGACTTCATTGTGGCTAAATTGTGCCAATTTCTTTCTATAGACATGATATGCTACATCAAATGAACATAGGCACCAGCATAAGCATCACTCCACCAGCTACCACTGAGGCGATTTGTCCGGCAACATTGGCTCCAGCAGCGTGCATCAGTAGATGATTGTAAGGATTAGCTTCCAGCCCTAGCTTCTGCACTACACGGGACGACATGGGGAAAGCTGAAATGCCGCAAGCGCCAATCATAGGATTGATCTTTCGCCCTGACAGAACAGACATTAGCTTGCCTAGCAGAACACCTGCCACAGTATCCAGACTGAAAGCTACTATTCCCAGCATAAACACTAATATAGTCTCGGGTCTGAGAAACTCAGTTCCAGCCATCATTCCTCCCACGGTGATGCCCAGAAGAATAGTTACGATGTTAGCCAGTTCATTTTGAGCTGCCAGGGAAAGTCTCTCCACCACTCCACATGCTCGTAACAGATTGCCAAACATGAGACAGCCGATAAGTGGAGTGGCTTTTGGGGCAAGCAAACCTACCACAAGCACAGTAATTATAGGAAAGAGTATCTTCGTCCTCTGCGAAATTGTTCCCGCAACCGAAGGCATTTTTAAAGCCCTTTCTTCTTTACTGCACATCGCCTTTATTATAGGTGGCTGGATGATAGGCACCAAAGCCATATAAGAATAAGCGGCTACAACAATGGCAGCAGTGTATTTGGATTGCAGTGTAGTCGCGACGTAAATCGAGGTAGGACCATCGGCAGAGCCGATTATGCCGATGGAAGCTGCATCTTGTAAGCTGAAATCCAAGACGTGGAGCCAACCATCACCCAACAAATAAGCCAAAATGAAAGTTGCGAAAATGCCGAATTGGGCGGCAGCCCCAAGAAAAATAGTATAGGGCCTTTGTAGAAAGGGCTCAAAGTCAATCATAGCTCCTATGCCAATAAAGATAAGCAGGGGAAATATCTCGGTATGGATGCCAGCTTCTCTTAGCACGGCTAAAAACCCACCTGCCTCCGCCGCCCCACCTAGCGGTATATTAGCTAACATGCATCCAAACCCAATAGGCACAAGTAGAACTGGTTCCACCTTTTTAGCAATCCCCAACCACATGAGGACGCCGCTGATAACTAACATTGCCACGGCCTGCCAACTCAAATTGAGAAAACCGAGGAATTCGCCTGTATCCATGTCTATTGTTTATCCTTTTTTTCTTGTTTCTCCCTGGGTTTAAGCAGTTTACCCAGGAGAATCATGACCAAGAGTAAAATTCCCAGGACAGCGAAAATGATCGCCATTCCTAACAGGACTATCCATAAGGCATTAAGCATTTTGCTTCGTTCTTGCCTGGCAGAGCTTATGTAATGATACAATAACGCAGTGGTAGCTGTCAAAGCATCAGCAGGAATGGGCGTTGAATAAAGTGTTGTCCTGTGTTATCATCTTACGTTATTTTTTTGCACTCTTAGCCCCTGTAGCTCAGAGGATAGAGCGCTGGCCTCCGGAGCCAGGCGCAAGGGTTCGAGTCCCTTCAGGGGCAGTTTCTTGTAATAGGTAAGTTCCCCCAAAAAACAAAACCCTTGACAGCGGAGGGGTTATTTAATATAGTTTAGGCTTTCGGAAAATCTAAACTGTTACAGTTTCTATGGGTAAACAGGTGTTTTCTTATGGCTGAGCTTCTTGAGATAAGGTGGCATGGCAGAGGAGGGCTGGGGGCGGTAACTTCTGCGGAGTTAGTTGCTCGTGCTGCTATAAGCGAAGGAAAATATGCTCAGTCATTCCCCAGCTTTGGACCCGAAAGGAGGGGAGCACCGGTTCTTGCTTTCCTCAGGGTAAGCGATGAATTTATCAAGACCAGGACAATTATCTACGCGCCTGATGTAGTGGCTGTGCTCGATCCAGGGTTGTTGCACGCAGTTGACGTGACCTCAGGACTTAAGGAGAATGGTAAAATCATAATCAATTCAAGGAAATCGCCCGCTGAACTGAAGTCTGAATTTGGATATAAGTGGCCTGTAGCTGCGGTTAATGCCACAAGGATTGCCAGGGAAACGATAGGCTTGCCTATAACCAATACTGCGCTGATTGGAGCGCTACTGAAGGTTACCGAGATTGTGAAAATGGATTCTCTGGTGGCACAGTTGCAAGAGCGCTTCGGGCCCCGGGCCAAGGCGAATATCGAAGCCATGAAGAGGGCTTACAATGAAACAGTGGTAAAGGAGTAAGCAATGGCAGACGAGCTAACCTGGAAGGACATGGAAGTTGGCAATATCATCACAGAAGCGGGAAATGCTAGCTTTCGGAAGACTGGTGACTGGAGGACGGAAAGGCCCATACTGGATAAGGAAAAGTGCATTAAATGTGCCTTGTGCTGGATTTATTGCCCTGATGCCGCCATAAAGCCTGGTGAGGATGGATATTATGAGGCTGACCTCTACTACTGCAAAGGATGTGGTATCTGCGCCAAGATATGCCCTGTAAAAGCTATAACCAAGACAGAGGAGGAGGAAAAATGAGCAGAAGAGTCGCATTAGAGGCCTCCCATGCTGTGGCTGAGGCAGTCAGAATGGCTGATGTTGATGTCATTGCTGCCTATCCCATAACGCCCCAGACGCATATCCCTGAGCGGCTTGCCGAGATGGTAGCCGATGGCGAGTTAAGCGCTGCTTATATTCCGGTGGAGTCGGAGCACTCGGCCATGAGCACGTGCCTTGGAGCTGCCGCGGTGGGTGCCAGAACTTTCACAGCTACTGCTGGCCAGGGATTGGAACTCATGCATGAGGTGGTATATGTCGCTTCTTCCATGAGATATCCTGTGGTCATGACAGTGTGCAACAGAGCTCTTTCTGCCCCCTTAAGCGTTTGGGGGGACCACTCCGATGCCATGGCTGTCAGGGATACTGGCTGGATACAGGTATTTTGCCAGAATGGCCAGGAGGCGTTCGACTTGACCTTATGGGCCTTTCGGGTTGGGGAGGACCCTAAGGTCTTATTTCCGGTTATGGTTCATCTTGATGGGTTCACTTTATCACACGTGACAGAGCCAGTGATTTTACCGGAGCAAAGTGAGGTGGATAGATTTCTCCCTAGATTCCAATATCCCTTTGCCCTAAACCCTGATAAGCCCATGACCCACGGAGCTTTTGGACCGCCTGAAATATACTCGGAGACAAAGCTAGCTCAAGAAGTGGCATTCAGGAACTCCAAGGAGGTAATACTCCAGGGGTGGAAGGAATTTGGAGACATCTTTGGTCGTTATTATCATCCTGTAGAGGAATACAAAACGGAAAACGCCGAAACATTACTTCTGACCATGGGCAGTTTCACCGAGACGGCAAAGATTGTAATAGATGACAGGAGAGACAAAGGTGAGGCCATAGGACTTATAAGCTTGCGCCTCTGGAGGCCTTTCCCATTTGAGGAATTTCGCCGAACAGTGAAAGGCGCCCAATTACTCATCGTTTTCGACAGGTGTATTTCTTTTGGCCTGGGAGGCCCGGTCTTTTCCGAAATCAGGTCTGCCTTATATGATGAAGAGCCCAGGCCGAAGGTGGTCGGCATCATAGGGGGTTTGGGTGGCAGGGATATGTCCGAAGAGAATTTTGACTATGTTATTAATAGAGGTAAGGAAATTGCGGAAAAGGGATCAGACAGGATGCTTGAGACAGTGGGCATAAGATGAAGAAACTCTAAATTCTAAGCACGAAATCCTAAACATTTAGGAATTTGAATTTGTTTAGGATTTAGAAATTGCAGCTTAGAATTTGACGAGAGGTAAGAAATGGAAACGAAAGCCGTAAGATTTGGGGAAAAACTGGTAACTACCAAGGAGTTCCTTGCGGAAGGACATAGTTTTTGCATTGGCTGTGGAGAAGCTTTAGCAATCAGGCTTGCTATGAAAGCCCTGGGAGAGAATGTGATAATGGCTATGGCTACAGGATGTGACGAAGTTTGCACCACGCCGCTTCCTTATACCTCCTGGCGAGTCCCCTGGATGCATACGCTTTTCGAAAATACTGCTGCTGAAATCTCGGGCATAGAAGCAGGCCTAAAGATTTTGGTGAAAAAGGGCAGGATGCCTGAAAGGGATATTATATGTGTTGCTATGGGCGGGGACGGCGCCACCAGCGATATAGGAATCCAGGCCCTGTCCGGGGCATTCGAGAGAGGCCATGACTTCATATATATCTGCCTTGACAACGAGGCCTACATGAACACGGGAATCCAAAGGTCGAGTGCCACACCTTACGGAGCTTCGACTACCACGGCTCCAGCAGGGAAATTCAGCATGGGACAGGTCACCCGGAAGAAAAATATGGGCGCTATTGCTGCTGCTCACGATATACCTTATGTGGCAACAGCCTGTCCCAGCTACCGCTTTGATTTAATGAAAAAGGTTAGGAAAGGAGCAGAGCTTAAAGGCCCGGCCTATGTCCATATCCTCTCTCCTTGCCCTACAGGCTGGAGATACAGTAGTGATTTAGCTATTGAAATAGGTCAACTCGCTGTGCAGACAGGTATCTTCCCTCTTTACGAAATAGAGTATGGACGCTACAGACTGAATGCCGACCCACCTAAACTTAAGCCTATTGAGGAATACCTGAAGCTACAAGGACGATATCGACATTTGACGGGTGAACAGATTGAAAGAATCCAGGAAATGGTAAACGAGGATTACGCCAAGCTTAAGGAAAAGGTGGCAGCTTCTCCCATGTGAATTGAAGGTGTAAAAACGATGGTTTCAAAAACAAAGAGCAAGAAATCGACGAAGTTTTCCAAGGCAGTAAAAAAGGCTGCGGGAAGTTATCAAAAAGATAAAGACATGTTGATTCAAATCCTTCTGGATTTACAAAGCATGTTTGGGTGGTTACCCCAGGAAGTATTAACGGAGGTAAGCGAGCAATTAGAAGTACCTATTACCCAAGTTTATCAAATCGCAAGTTACTATAAGGCTTTCAGCCTTATGCCCAGAGGTCGTCATATTGTCAAGGTATGCCTGGGTACAGCATGTCAGGTGCGTGGCTCGCCAAGGCTTCTGGATACAATCTCAGCCATGCTTGGTATGAAGCCGCACGAGACCTCAGAGGATATGCGTTTTACTTTAGAAACGGTCAATTGTCTCGGCTGTTGCGCTATGGGACCTGTGGTTGTAGTCGACGGTGTGTATCACAGCAAGCCTTCAACTCCAGCCCTGAGGAAAATATTTGAAACTGCTAAATAGGAAGAAATATGGGTAATCAAAGGCTTTCCTCAATAAAAGAGCTTGAGGAATTAAGGAAGGAAATACTTTCGAAAAGGGACCCCGGTAAGTCCGTTGTTACCGTGTGCACCGGGACGGCTTGTCAAACTTATGGCTCATTAGAAATCTACAAGAAACTCGCTGACGAGATTAAAAAACAAGGATTAGAAGGCTCGGTAGTAGAAGCTAAAGCTACAGGATGTCATGGATTTTGCGAGCAAGGACCTGTTGTAGTTATCTTTCCTCAGGAAATTTGCTATGTGAAAGTAAAGCTTGAGGATGTTCCGGAAATAGTCTCCGCAAC
>JBAUEM010000050.1:0-29324 GCA_049678605.1 Dehalococcoidia bacterium | reverse complement strand
ACCCTGATCCATGCAGAAGAGCAATGTTTTCTTGGTCTTGGCACACCATGCTTCGGTATCTCTGGGGAAGGAAGGACAGTCAGCCAGGACCTCTACGACATCGCCGGCAGGAATTTCTTTAGCCATTGTCGCTAATTTGAGTACCGGCTGTGGGCATTTAAGCCCCAAGACATCCAATGTATGTGTTGCCATATTCTCCTCCTTTTTTATTACTTTAGAAAGAAAAAGTTATGGTAGTGTCTGGTAGTGAGGTTATGAATGTGGTTGCTCCCACAATCTCAACTTCTTCTCTCATGTCCTCAGCTTTCAAGTCCTTAGCCATTAAAGCTAATTCACAAACCATAATTTTGCCGTCTAGAACGCATAGGCCATCGTAAAGTTCTACTATGTCTGGCATGCCTTTGATATTCTTGTCCCTTATTTTCTCCAACTCGCCTTTCACCATAAGAGGTGAGCCACCTGGGGTGAAAAATAAGGTTACGTCATGCCCGCAGGCTGCAGCCGCCGATCCCAGAATCATAGCTGGGAAAGCGCTGCTGGTTTCAGAACCATTAACTGTAATTGCTACCTGAGCCATACTCGCTCTCCTTTCTTCTTATATTTTACTTTAGTTGGAAGAGGACTAACCACTCTATTCTCTAGATGCCTCTTCGTAACTTCCATTACCTTTGTATTGACTCCTGTTAAACTGGCTTGGCCCAAGCTGCTTTATCTTCTGTGTAAAGGTTTTGGCAGTCTCAGCCATTTTAGGACCTTCAGATGCTGAGATCCATTCCAGGCTGAGCCTATCAGGTTCA
Organism: Dehalococcoidia bacterium; assembly: GCA_049678605.1. Classification (GTDB taxonomy): domain Bacteria; phylum Chloroflexota; class Dehalococcoidia; order GIF9; family AB-539-J10; genus RBG-13-51-36. The sequence continues at coordinate 28,527 of JBAUEM010000050.1, read as the reverse complement.
ATCCTCATGGCTTCAAGGAACGGCTTCATACCCGTGACTCTTCTCCTGGCGTTTAAGTTGCCCTTTACATAGTGGCAATCTCCAGGATGACAGCCAGAGACCAAAACGCCATCAGCCCCAGCAGCGAATGCCTTAAGTATTAGAACTTCACTCACCCTGCCGGAGCACATCACCCTTATTATTCTTATATTTGATGGATATTTCGTTCGTGAGGTGCCAGCAAGGTCAGCGCCCAGGTAGGAGCACCAATTGCACAGAAAGGCAACAATTTTAGGTTCGAAGTTCACACTAGCACTCCCTCAAGCTCTGCCATAATTTCTTGGCTAGTAAAATGCTTGTGAGTAATTGCTCCACTAGGACAAGCCGCTGCGCAGGTGCCACAGCCCTTGCACAGAGCTTCATTAACTCGGGATACCTTCTCATCTTCGATGAAAGAAATGGCGCTGTAAGGACAGAGGAGATTACAGATGCGGCAGCCAGAGCACTTGTCCTCGTCAATAACAGCAGTAGCCGCCTCAATTTCTACTCTCCCTTTGCTGATTAAGGCTAAAACCCGGGTAGCAGCGGCCGAAGCCTGGGCTACAGCATCGGGTATGTCTTTAGGCCCTTGGCAACAGCCAGCAATAAAAACACCGTCAGTCATAGTTGCTACCGGATCGAGTTTGGGATGCCGTTCCAGGAAGAAGCCGTCAGCGCTTTGACTGATAGTCAGCAGCTTAGCTACTTCGGCGGCATCTGATCTTGCCTCCAAAGCCGTAGCCAGAATCACCATGTCCACTGGGACTCGTATAGTCTTGGACAATAAAGTATCTTCACCGCAGACGATGAGTTTCCCTTTTTCATCTTCATTGATTGCCCTATCAGTAACCTCGGCTGCTTTCCCTCGTATGAAGTTAACCCCTTCTTCGGAGAGTCGCTTATAGAATTCTTCATATCCCTTGCCAAAACAGCGCATATCTATATACATCTGGTAAACTTCAGCATCTGTCCTTTCCTTTATAAGGTGGGAATACTTGAGCGCATACATGCAACACACTCGTGAACAATACTCATGGTAATTCTCGTCACGGCTACCTACACAGTGCAGAATAGCTACGCTTTTGGGCTCTGATCCATCTTTAAGAACGATTTTGCCACTGGTGGGTCCCACGGCATTGCATATTCTCTCAAATTCAAGCGCACTATAAACATCATCGAAACGCCCATAACCGTACTGCGTAATAGCGCTTGGGTCGAAGGGATCGTAACCGGTAGCTACAATGATATTGCCCAGATCTACCTCGACAATTTGGTCCTCTTGCTCAAAATCAATAGCATCTAGCTCGCAGAACTTCTCGCAGGCACGGCAGGTGCCTTTAAGAAAATAAGCACAATGTTCTGTATCAATAACCGGTATATTTGGCACTGCCTGAGCGAATGGAGTGTAGATAGCTTTTCTCTGACTTAAGCCCAGGTCAAACTCGCTGTCTGCTTTCCAAGGACATTTGATTATACATACACCACAGCCATTACACTTATCCTCATCCACATAACGAGCTTTTTTCCGAATTCTTGCTTTGAAATTGCCGACAAAGCCAGAGATTTCCTCTACCTCACTATAAGTCATTAGTTCGATATAAGGATGCATACCTACTGAAGTCATCTTGGGCGTTAGAATACAGGCAGAACAGTCTAAAGTAGGGAAGGTCTTATCGAATTGAATCATATGTCCGCCAATGCTAGGGTCTCTCTCCACCAGATAAACCTTGTGCTCAGAGTTAGCAATTTCCAGAGCAGCCTGGATGCCAGCAATACCACCACCAATAATCAAAGTATTGGGATTAACCGGGACTTCCTTTATCTCCAAGGGCTGGTGATAATAAACGCGCCTTACGGCAGCGCTTACCAAGGCTTTAGCCTTTTCAGTAGCTTCCTTATGGTCTTCAGTAATCCAAGAACAATGTTCTCGAATATTAGCCATCTCAAAGAGGTAAGGATTTACTCCTGCCTCCTGAATAGTGCGGCGGAAGGTTGGCTCGTGCATCAGTGGGGAACAAGAGGCAACCACAACTCGATTAAGGCCAAGTTCCTTAATATCCTCCTTAATCATATTTTGTCCTGGGTCAGAACACATAAATTTGTAATTGCGAGACACTACCACCGCAGGTAAGGTTGTAGCATACTTGGTTACTTCTTCCACATCCACTATGTCAGCGATATTCAAACCGCAATGACAGACATAAACACCAATTTTAACATCTTCCATGTTGGCTCCTCCATTACTATATCGCTTCGGCAACAAGCTCAGCGATATCTTTAACCTGAATAGTCTCTGCCTTGCCCATAGAGAGCACACTATCCCTGTAATTGAGAAAGCAGTAAGGACAGGCCAGGGCTATTATATCAGCACCTTTTTCAACAGCTTGCTCCACCCTTATGTCAGAGAATCTTTCCCCTTTCGGCGTATCCATCCAGATTCTACCGCCGCCGCCACCACAACAAAGACCATCCTCACGAGCATCAGGAAATTCTATTAATTCCAGGCCGGGAATGCTTTGCAAAACTCTCCTTGGCTCATCATAGACCTCATTATGTCTCCCCAAATAACAGGGGTCGGAATAGATTACCTTTTTGTTTATCTCTTTAGAGAGCTTCAATTTCCCCTTCTCGATAAGTGAGGCCAGGTATTGGGTGATATGAATTACTTCAAACTTGCCTCCAAGCTCGGGATACTCATTCTTGAAAGTGTGGTAGCAGTGCGGTGAGGAAACTACCACGGTTTTGACACCATTACTGGTAAAGAGATTAATATTGTTTTGGGCCAGACTTTGAAACGTATCTTCATACCCGGCTTTTCTAATTGACTCGCCACAGCATTTTGCCTCGTTGCCTATAAGGCCATAGTCGATCCCAAGCTTGTTAAAGATTGTGGCAGTAGATCGAGCTACTGTTTTTACATCAGGGTCATAGGACGGGATACAGCAAGGGAAATAAAGTATTTCGGTGCCCGGAGCAAAAATTTTCACCTTAAGGTCTTTAGCCCAGTCATCTCGCTTTTCCGGTGCCTCGCCAAGTGGATTACCTACGCCAGCGATGTTTTTAGCTGAAATTCTCAGGGCATCAGGGACAACGCCGATACCCAGGCTAGCTATGGCTCGGCGTATAGCCCTCATGACATCTATTACCTCGACACCTCGGGGACAGCGCTGAACACAAGCTCCACAAGTGACGCAAGTCCAGGCATCCTCGCCGCCAAAATCGGTTGCCCCAAGCTGAGCTTCATGTATGATGCGGCGAACGACAAAACTTCGGACCAAGTTCCAGGGACAAATACCGGTGCAAAGACCACACTGGTAGCACAATTTGAGTGGTTCACCACCAGCCTCGAGTATCACATCTGTAGCTTCTTTGTAAGGACTTAGTACTTCCATTTTTATTTACCTCGACTCTTCAGAATTGGCCACAAAAAAAGGTGGCCTCACAAAAGAATTGTAGCCACCCTTTTTCTCCGGAATATAAATTGGAGCACAGCCAAAAAGTATAACAAACCCCGGCAATGAAGGCAAACTTCTATGCTAGCCTTCTGGCAAAATGGTTAGTGATTTATTTTCTACCGGAGAGCAGACAAAGCTCTCACGTCCCTTAGGGAGACTTTATTGTTCTACGCCACGTTCAGTTGTTATTGAGCCCAATACTCCGTTGATTAATCGGGGGGAAGAATCGCCTCCGAATTCCTTGGCTAACTCTATAGCCTCATTTATAGCTACCTTGAACGGGGTTTTATCATTAAATAAAATTTCGAAAATAGCCAGGCGTAAAATATTTCTATCAATTATAGACATCTGTTCTGGGGGAAAGGCTGGGGCAAACTTTTTAATGAGAGCATCAAGCTCAGATTTGTTCTGTAGCACTCCTTTCACAAGCTCCTCACTGAAGCTAACTGCTTCTTGAGCCAGTGTTTCCCCTGCTCTTAAGCGAGCTAAAGCCTCCTCCGCCTTGTGCTTTGTGCAATCAAGTTCATAAAGCGTTTGGAGAGCAGCGATTCTTGCCTTTCGCCTAGTGCCGGTCATTAGTTAGTTGGACCCTCTTTACATGCTAGCTGCGCTATATCCTCAACTCCTGATATATTGAAAGTTTGGAGCTCGGAATTGATTCGCCTGATTAAACCGCTAAGCACTCTCCCGGGACCTATCTCATAAAAGGTGGTGACCCCACTGTGCATCATATATTCCACCGACCCTTGCCATTGGATGCAATTACGAAGCTGCTTCACCAGCTCTTCTTTTATCGAATCAACGTCGGGTAACGGCCGGGTGGTCACATTAGATATTACAGGAATAACTGGTGGTTGAAACCTAACGTTCGAGACGATTTTACTGAATTCAGCTAGGACTGACTCTATTAAGGCAGAATGAAAGGCCCCGCTAACCCTCAAAGGAATAAGAGCACGAGCACCTTTTATCCTGGCTAATTTATCAGCTTCAGCCAGAGCTTGGGCGGCACCACTGACTACAATCTGTCCAGGACAGTTTATATTGGAAATTTCGGTTCCACTATGAAAGCTTATATCTTTAACTGTTTCTTCATCAAGCCCTATTACAGCCAGCATGCTCCCGGGATTTTTTAGCCCAGCTTCATACATTAATCTCCCTCTTTCCCTGACAAGCAAAACAGCATCAGTCAAGCCCAGCGCACCAGCAGCAACCAGAGCGGTATATTCACCCAAACTATGTCCAGCAACAAAAGTGGGAGAGGGAAAATTAGCTATGGTTGCCTCTTCAAGCGCTTTAAGGCAGGCAATGCTGACGACCAGTATCGCTGGCTGGACGTTATGCGTCTTTGTCAATTCCTCCTCTGGACCTTCAAAGCATAAACGAGAGAGGGAAAAGCCTAAAGAAGCATCAGCTCCATCAAAGACTTCCTTGGCTGAAGGATAGCTGTTGTACAGGTCCAGTCCCATACCAGTGCCCTGGGAGCCCTGCCCTGGGAAAACATAAGCTACCTTGGGTAACTCAGCCATGCAAACTATTTCTTGGCGGGTTTGACCTCAATTGCTTCTCTAGCATTGTACCAGCCACAGCTAGGGCAAACATGGTGAGATAACTTAGGACTGTGGCAATGTGGGCACACATCTGTGGCAGGCAGAGTTAGTTTAAGGTGGCTGCGCCTTTTCCCCTGGCGCGCTTTAGCAGTTTTTTTCTTAGGTAGCGCCATGTGAATTCACCTCCTTCATTCCTGGGCAGTCAGGTCGACATAGTGGTTTCATGGGCAAATTTAACAATATATATTGCCGTATTAGCTCGCTCAGGTCAAGTATATTTTTATTATCAATGGTGAACCCCTCTGATTGTTCCAGCAAAGAGGGTGCTAAATCACCATGCACATCGGATATCGGAGAAAATTCTTCTTCCGCAGTGAAACTTATAGGGCATAAGAATGTATTGAGGCAGCGGCTACATATGAGTTTTACCTCAGCAGTTAATTTACACTGAACTAAAACTCCCCGACTGATACGAATCACCTTTGCCTTTCCTTCAACAAAACCTTCAACTTCCTCATCAATTGTCCCACTTATATCATGGCTTTGGCTAGAGCCAACGGGCTCTTTCAGCAACTGAGCTACATTTGTCAAAGCCCTGAGAGGTTCTCTTTCCATCTGTCATAGCCTAGAAATTTAGATCCATCACAAAGTATAATAAGTATTCATAAGAGGTTCAAGTATTGGAAATAGAAAACGATTATTTTGTCACCTGAGCGGAATTAGATTCTTCCCCTTCACTTCGTTCAGGGGCAGAATGACATGAAGCGAAGGGTTAAGGGTCAGAATGACAGAAGGGAGTGCTAAACAACCTTGGAGATAGAAAAACTGAAGCTAAAGGTAAAAGATAGCGTCGAATTACAAAGGCAGCAACTTATCCAGTTGAGCCTGAATATCCATGATAACCCTGAGTTGGGCTTCGAGGAGGAAAAGGCATCGGCTTGGCTTACTAGCTATCTTGAAGACAGTGGATTTCATGTAGAACGAGGCATTGCCGGCTTGGCTACAGCCTTTCGAGCGACATATGGCCAAGGGAGCCCGAGAATTGCCTTGCTTGCTGAATATGATGCTTTACCCAAAATGGGACATGGCTGTGGGCATAATATAATAGCTGCTTCGGCACTCGGGGCTGCTGTGGCTAGTAAGTCTATCATTGACCAGTTAGGAGGCAGCGTTGTGGTTCTGGGCACTCCTGGAGAGGAAGTCTTCGGTGGCAAGATAGACATGGTGAAAGCAGGAACCTTCAAGGAAATAGATGTGGCTATGATAGTACATCCCAATATCCGAAATATGGTAGACATACAGGCGCTTGCCTGTAGCTCCCTGGAGGTGGAATTTTTTGGTCGACCAGCTCACGCCGCTGCCCAACCCTACAGGGGTATAAATGCCCTTGAAGCTATGATTTTAGCTTTCACTTCTATAAATTCGCTGCGCCAGCACATAAAGACAGAGGCACGCGTCCACGGCATAATCACTGACGGAGGTGAAGCCCCTAACATAGTGCCTGCTCATAGCGCTGCTGTGTTTTTGGTACGTGCTCCAGATAACGAGTATCTTGCTGAGTTGAAGGATAAGGTTTTAAACTGTTTTATAGGAGCATCTGTAGCTAGCGGGGCAAGATTAGAATACAGGTGGAGAGACAGGACTTATGCTCCGATGAAAAACAATGCGACTTTAGCTCAGCTATTTAGCCAAAATCTAGAATCGCTGGGACGACATGTCGAAGCCTTCGACCCTCGTTTTGGCTTTGGCAGCACAGATATGGGAAACGTCAGTCAAGTGGTACCAAGCATACATCCTACGATAGCCATAGCTTCGCCTGAGGTGTTCATACATACACAGGAGTTTGCCTCCGCAGCCGCCTCTGAAGCAGGACATGAGGGCTTAATGGATGCAGCCAAGGCAATGGCTATGACTGTGGCTGATATCCTCCAGCCAGGAATGCTTGATAAAATTAAACAGGGATTCTACAGTGGTTAGGGTAGGCACGCTGTGATTTGTGGGAGGGAGCAGCTATAGGTTAAAGTAATGTCAGTGCGAGTGAAACGAAGCAATCCCAAAAGGAGTTATCAAGTAGTCATCATTGGTGGTGGACCGGCGGGACTCACCGCCGGGCTATATTGCGCCCGCTCGAGGCTTAATACTTTGCTTATCGAAAAGGGAGTAATTGGCGGGCAAATAACCAACGCTGAGCGAGTGGAAAATTACCCTGGCTTTCCCAAGGGTATCGCAGGTATTGATTTAGGACAACTTATCCATGAGCAAGCCACTAGCTATGGATTGGAAACTTTGCTTGCCGAGTTTACCAAAGCAGTGCCCAGCCAGAGGCATAATCTGGTCAGCACCAGTGAAGGCGATTTTGTATCTGAGTCGGTAATCATTGCCTCTGGCTCGCAATTTCGCAAACTGGGCGTGCCTGGGGAAGATAAACTTGTGGGTAAGGGAATTTCCTATTGTGCTACCTGTGACGGCCCTTTATTCAAAGGTAAAACAGTGGCTGTAATAGGTGGCGGCGATGCTGCCATCACCGAGGCTCTCTACTTGAGTAAGTTTGCTTCCTCGGTTAAGGTCATTCACCGTCGCAGCCAGCTTCGAGCCAGCAAAATATTTCAGGAAAGAGTTATGGGCGAACCAAAGATAGAGTTTATTTGGGATGCTGTAGTAACCCAAGTTGAAGGTGATGGGATAGTTAAGCAACTCGTGCTAAAAAACACCGAAAATGCTAAAATATCAATATTAGAGTTGGCTGGTGTTTTTGTGGCTATCGGCTCGGAGCCCAATAGTGCTCAGTGGCGGGGATTGTTGCCTTTGGACGAAGAAGGCTACGTAATTACCAATGAACTTATGGAAACGAAGATTCCAGGAATATTTGCTGCTGGAGATGTCCGCCATAATTCAGCCAGGCAGGCAATAACTGCTGCCGGTGATGGCGCTACTGCTGCCATATCGGCAGAGAGATTTCTGTCATTCTGAGCGAAGTGAGGAATTTTATGAAAGTTGTTTTGTTAGAAGACCTTCCCGGAAAGGGAAAAGCTGGAGAGATAAAGGAAGTAAGCAAAGGTTATGCCAGGAATTTCCTTTTGCCTCGGGGTTTAGCTTTGGTAGCCACTCCCACGGTCATTAAGCAAGTAGAGTCCAATCTGGAGAAAGAGAAGTTTGAGGAAAGTATTGACCGGGATAAACTAGTTGAACTGGCTCAGCAAATTGAGGGAAAGGAAATTCGTTTTAAAGCTCGCATGGGTGACGGAGAACGCTTGTTTGGCTCTATTACCGCTGCCGACGTAGCTGAAGAATTAAGTCAGGCCATAGGTTCTGTTATTGATAAAAAGAAAATAGACATAGGTGAATCTTTACGCAAAACAGGCAGCTATGAAGTAGCCGTTAAGTTAGCCAGCGACCTTAATCCGCAAATTACGGTGGTTATCGAGGAGGAGAAAGAAAAAGAGACAGAGAAAAAGGCAGAGAAGAAGGCAGAGAAGAAGTCAGAGAAAAAGGCAGAGAAGAAGTCAGAGAAGAAGTCAGAGAAGAAAGCAGAGAAGAAAGCAGAGAAAAAGACAGAGAAAAAGGCAGAGAAGAAGACAGAGAAAGAGAAAGAGGAGGAGAAAGATTAGGCATGGCAGAGGAAAAATTACCACCCCATGATATTGAAGCTGAGGAGGCAGTAATTGGGTCTCTGCTTATTGACCCTGAGGCCATATTGAAAGTTGCCGTTTCCCTCAAGGCCGAGGATTTTTTTTCAGAAACAAATCGGGTGATTTACCAAGCTTGTTTCTCCCTTTACCAGCGTAGTAATGAAGTTGTAAACCAGATTACAGTGGCTCATGAGATTGCGCGTCAAAATAGGTTAGAGGAAATTGGCGGCGCTGCCTATCTATCTCATTTGATATCCATTGTGCCCACGTCTTTGCATATTGAGCATTATGCCCAGATAGTATCTAATATGGCAATGATGCGGAGACTTATCGCTGCTGCTGGACAAATTGCAGCCATTGGCTATGCCGCTGGCCCAGATGTGGAAAGTAGCCTCAATGACGCTGAAGATACCCTGTTTAAAGTGCGAGCCAGGCAGGGTCTTCGAGGCCTTGTTCCGATTCGTGAGGTTCTAGGTCAATATTTTGAGGAAGCTGGGCAGCCTACTACGCTTAGGGAAGGGGAAGTACCTCATATTCTAACCGGCTTTGCCGCCTTGGACGATTCCTTAGGGGGGTTGCATAGGACTGACTTAATCGTTTTAGCCGCCAAGACTAGCCTGGGTAAGACTAGTTTAGCTCTAAATGTTGCCAGGAATGCCGCTATTAACCAAAAGGCTTGTATTGCGCTATTCAGTTTGGAGATGTCTCGAGAGGCAGTGATCCAGAGGTTTCTCGGTAGTGAATCAGGGGTGGATTCTAAGCGTATAAGGTTGGGACGATTTAGTGAACAGGATGAGATAAAAATCATGGAAGCCAGCGGCGTCTTATCCGAGGCACCCATCTATATTGATGATTCCCCTATGCTTCGGGTGGTAGATATAAGGAGCAAGGCACGGCGACTTCACTTCGAACGCGGCATCGACCTGATCATCGTGGATTATCTGCAACTGATACAAGGCAACGGTAGGAATGAGACTCGAGTCCAGGAGATCAGTAACATAACTCGTGCCTTAAAAACTTTAGCCCGGGAACTGAATGTGCCTATCTTAGCCCTATCGCAACTCAGCCGGGCTGTAGAAGCGCGTCCCTCCCATATACCTCAGCTTTCTGACCTACGCGAATCCGGCAGCATTGAGCAGGATGCTGACGTGGTTATTTTCATTCACCGAGAAGATATGAATTATTCTCCCGAAGAGTGGAGCAAGGTGCATGATATTGAAAGGGAACCTTATCCCCGCGGCATCGCCGATATTATCGTAGCCAAACACCGCAATGGTCCTTTAGGACAAATCAAGCTGCGCTTCCTGAGCAGGGTTGTCAAATTTGATAATTTAGAGGCTGAGCTGATTTCTGCCTCTTAAGGGTGAAAAGATGCCTAACCGGCAATTATCAAGCTCTCAAAGGAAAACAGATTTTATCTCCTTGCCTGACTCTTTCTTTACCCAGGCGATACCTAAAATTCAAGACTTGGCTGAACTTAAGATAGTGTTGTATGTCTCTTATCTTATCCTGCGAAAGCAAGACCATCCTCACCTTGTTACTTACAAAGAACTGAAAGCTGAAAGCTGTCGGCTGTCAGCCGAGTTAGATGAGGAGACACTTCGCCAGGCTTTAAACTCGGCTGTGGAGCATGGTGCTCTATTACGCTCGACCTTAAATATAAATGGAGTGCTCGAGGATGTTTACTCTCTGACCGTTGATAGTCGTCAACCGCCGACTGTCAATATTTTTACCCTCTACGAGCAGAATATCGGCATGATAACGCCAATAATTGCCGAAGAACTTAAGGAAGCTGAGAAGCTTTATCCACCCCAGTGGATTGAAGAAGCCTTTAGGGAAGCAGTTACGCTGAATAAACGCATCTGGAGATATATCGCTCGCATCCTTGAAAGGTGGGCTAGCGAAGGTAAGGACAGTGGAGAACATAGGAGAGACATTAAAAAGGTTGACCCAGACAAATACATCAAGGGCAAATACGGACACATGGTCAGAAGGTAATGCTCCCTTGCCCTCGACAGAAGAAGGTGAAGGTGAAATCTGCCCTGTTTGCAAAGGGGCTGGCTTTGTTCATCCTGCTCTAGATTCAGGGAAAGTTGATTTCAGCCGAGTGGTACCCTGCCAATGCAGTAAAGGGGAACTGAGAAAGAAAAAAACAGAATATCTTGAGAAATACAGCAATTTGGGTTCCCTATCGCAGCTTACCTTTGACAATTTATCTCCTGAAGGAAAGGCGGCAAGTGCCATTTCCCAGGAGCACTTTGCTCAGGTTTACCAGGCTGCCAAAGTCTTTGCTGATAATCCCGAGGGTTGGCTGGTATTTTTAGGTCCTAGCGGCTCTGGTAAAACACACCTGGCTTGTGCTATCGCCAATCACCGTCTCAGCTTAGGGGAGCCTGTATTTTACATCGGTGCTGCTGACCTCCTTGACCACCTCCGCTCCGCTTTCAGCCCCACAAGTGACACCACTTATGACGAGCTGTTTGAGCGAGTAAAGAATGTGCCTCTATTAGTGCTTGATGACCTTACTCTGGGAAGCGCTACTGCCTGGGCTAAGGAGAAGCTAGAGCAACTCCTTCATCATCGCTTCAATACCAGGCTGGCCACGGTAATCGTCACCGATATACCGCTAGAAAGAATGAATGAACGCTTACGCGGCCATCTTGCCAATAATGAATTCTGCCAGGTATGGACGATTGAACCGGCACCGCCCTTGGAATCCCAAGGTGGCTTAAAATTAGAGCTATTACGAAATATGACCTTTGATAATTTTGACCACAAGAGGCTGGAACTTCCACTGGAACAGCGCGAAAATTTGCGCGAGGCTTTCAAGTTGGCGGTGGAATTCGCTCCCTCCCCGGAAGGCTGGTTGATATTCCACGGTCTCAATGGCTGTGGTAAGACTCATCTGGCAGCAGCCATCGCTAATTACCGGCTGGCGCAAGGAAAACCAGTCTTCTTTGTGGTTGTTCCCGACCTTCTCGACCATTTACGTTCTACATTCAGTCCAGATAGCAAAATATCCTATGACGAGTTTTCTGAGAAGATCAAAGAAGTTCCATTGCTGATACTCGATGACTTCGGGGAGCAATCGGCCACGCCTTGGGCTCAGGAGAAACTATATCAATTGATAAACTACCGTTATAATGCCAGGTTGCCAATGGTGGTCACTACATGTCTCTCTTTAGACGAGATTGAAACACGAATCAGTTCACGAATGGTGGACCCAATGATAAGCCTGGTATTCAACATCACCGCTCCCGATTATCGGGGCAATGTAAAACCTGTACGGCAAGCTAAACGCTACTGATTTAAGCATTTCATAATTACCCTCTGCTCCTGGCTCGGCTGAGAATGAAATATCCCCTCCACGATTATTTAGTCCAGTGAATGGAGAAAACGAAGTTTTCGGAATGAACTAGGTGTGTGTGTGTGTGTAAACCATGGATAGAGTGAATGATAAGGCTTGTAGGGGCTCTGAAGTGCCTTTGAGGGCATTGTGGTGCAAAGCGAAAGGCGGTGGCGGACGCTTGCGACAAGCCACCGGGAGAGAAGAAAAGAGAAGATATATACATAATTACTAATCCCGTAAATGGCCGTTCTGGTGTCGGAAGTTGAGTTATCAAATAGGTGTAGTGATTTAATTGCGATGCCTCTTGCGTGTATGGTAAAGTTAATACATATTAATAAATAATAAGTGTGAAGGTATGGGCGGTTAGCTCAGTGGTAAGAGCGCTTGCTTCACACGCAAGAGGTCACTGGTTCAAGTCCAGTACTGCCCACCATAAAAGGAGGAGAAAAGAAAATGGCATATAATGGTAATGACAGGGGCGGGTTACTTAGTGCTGGCGGAGTCTTAAGCATAGTAGTGGGAGCATTTGAGGTAATTGGCGGAGGGATGATGGTGGCTTTAATAAGCCTCAGGATGCCGCTCAGGCTATTGCTTCTTCCATGCCTTCCACGCTTTGGAGGTGCCTGTAGTATGGCTGACGTCCCAATTGGGTTGATTATTATGGGAGGACTTCTTCTTGTTCTGGGTATACTAGCCATAGCAGGTGGCGTCTCGGCCATAAGAAGGAAAAGTTTTGGCCTGTCCTTAGCCGGGGCTATCTGCGCCCTTATTCCCCTCAATCTATTGGGGTTATTGGCAGTTATTTTTGTCTCCCTGGGAAAGAGAGAATTTGGGGCAGAGAATTAGATGCCGAAGTGGCGGAATGGCAGACGCGCTACGTTCAGGGCGTAGTGTCCTTATGGACGTGAGGGTTCAAATCCCTCCTTCGGTACCATTTGTGTGGGGTGTATATGCGCCTGTAGCTCAGCTGGATAGAGCGCAGCCCTGCGGAGGCTGAGGTCGCGGGTTCAAATCCCGCCAGGCGTACCATGGGCGGTTAGCTCAGTGGTGAGAGCGCCTGTCTTACACACAGGAGGTCAGAGGTTCAAGTCCTCTACTGCCCACCATAGGTAATATTATTACCTTAATCCGGATACGGATACTGTCCCTTTTCCTACCCTTTGATTATCCTTCAGCTTCATTGTCTAAATACCTCTTGACAAAGCAGGGATTTAGTGTATAATAATATCTAGATATATCTAGATATTATTTATTATTATTTACGCCACACCTAATTCATCTGGCGAAAAGGAGGTTTAAATGTTTAGAGACCGGATATTTCACGAAGAACGATTTTTTCGAAGTTCACGGCGGGGGACCTGCTTTCATAAAGGTGACCTCAAATACGTAATATTAGACCTGTTGAAGGACAAGCCAAGGCACGGTTACGACATCATCCGGGAGCTTGAGGAACAGTCCTATGGTTTTTATAAGCCGAGCCCCGGAGTTATCTACCCTACTCTCCAGATGCTGGAAGAAATGGGATATGCCAGTTCTGCTGAGCAGGAAGGCAAAAAGGTTTACTCGATTACGGAAGAAGGTCTTAAGTTTCTGACGAATCAGAGTAATATCGCCAATGACGTGAGAAGGCAGATGAAACATAAGTGGAGTTTTAAGAGCATCGGCAAGATGGTTATGGTAATGAAGGAGTATCATGCGCTCGAACATTTGCTCAGTCTCGGCTTTCGCAGCATGGATGCCGATAAAGCAGAGCAGATTCGTCAGATTCTCTCCCAGGCTTATCAGGAAATTGAGTCAGTGCTACAAGAATAAAACAAAGGAGGGCTAAAATGGGTTACTTCAGAATATTGGCGGCGATACCGGGTTTCTTCTTGAGTTCATTCTTCCTCATGCTTCTCTGGGATGTCATTGCTACGAGGCTTGGTATCAGTGTGGATATTAACTACGTCACAGCCATGCTGATAAACATTACGCTGTGGATAGCGATAGCTCCTCTGGCCGCAGTTGCAGCTAAAAAGAAACTTTTTTGATTGGAACTGTGCCATAAGACGGCTACCATTTTTATTCCAGTCGATTACTGCTCATAGAGGTTTGACGTGACTGCGCAGGACTTTGAACATGAGGCGAGGGACGGGCATGTCACTTCTTGATACAGGTAACCCGTTCCTCGGAACTCTTCAATCATTTTTCAGGTTCAGGGTTCGGCACTTGAATTACCTTGTCCTGTAAGGCGGTATTCCTCTGAGCCGGCGACCAGGTGCCTATTGACAATAAACTCACCGAGGACTACACCGCGGTTATAGTAGGCACTCGCATCATTGGGATCCAGTTCGATGGCCTTGTTGTAGTCAGCTATGGCCTTGTCATACTCGCCTATTTCGCCCCAAGCGCAATCGCGGGCGCATGGGAATTATGGGCAGTATTGCGACTTGGCTCGGCGTTGCATTCGCTATAGTCGGAATTATTGCCGAGGCAGCAAGTGCCACATTTGTTATCGGGCTTCATTCGACATCCTGGTTTCTATTGGCAATCGCCAGCTTGATATTCAGCTTGGGTTGCTGGCTTGGCTGGGCAGTTGGCATTTATTTGCACGCCAGGGAAACGGAAAGTAAAGAATAAGGCTCTCCTGATTTCACAGTCGTAGATTGTCTTATGTAGTCTTGCTCAGGACTGGTATGGGTGTATGCTACTGGGTATTGGTGCTACCTACGCCTAGCTGCCTGAAGTTGCCTTCTCACAAAAATCTCAGGTTTGGCTAATATCTAGACTAAGGCTTCTAGTAGCTCTTCCTCGATACTTCTTTTCCTTGAGCATTGTATAACACTGCCGTATCAGGACTACTATTATTCCAAACAGCGTTTCCAGAACCGAAACTAAAACCACCATATTCGGGGTGAATTTCATTTGTGTAAACCCTTATACTCTTCCCTGGCTGTAAAATATAAGCTGGAAAGGTAAGTGAAGGGTATCCCTCGGATATGTCTTTGATTACCCAACCTTCTAAATCTACGGGTTCGCTACCCAGATTTTTAATTTCTACATACTCGTCAGATTCAGTGCGTGGCTCGATACCATCATAAAATATTTTAGTAATTTTAACAGCGGAAATGTCCGTATCACTTAAGCCAAGTAGGACTAACCCTGCCAGCAGGATTGCAAGGGTGACTACAGTGACCAGCCTCTTCACTGCAACCCCCTCTTAAATCAATTATACCACCCGTAACCACCCTCGGGGGAGATAAGGTCTTGATAGGGAGTTGGAGAAAGGAGTATAATGCCCACTCAGGTAATAGACAGTATGCCACAAAGGAGCCCACCTCTCCATAGGGGAGGGATTGTTTCAGGCAACGATAACGCTGGAGGTGTTTAAGATGAGCAACGCGAAAGAAGCCAAAGTAAATATTCGGCGCATGGTACGTAGCGACATTCATGAGGTTCTAGCTCTTGACAGGATAATTAGAGGCTCGAGGCGCGATGTTATCAAGTATGAAGACATAGCTGCCGCTGACCCCGGGACACCGCCCGACTTGAGTTTTGTAGCTGAGGTTGATGGTAAAATAATTGGCTTTTCGATCAACCGGTCGATGTATCTAATGGTACCGCTTACTGAAGTGTGCATTATTCACGCTATATTTATTCACCCTGACTATCAGGGGCGCGGCATTGGCCGCAAATTAATTCAGGCGGTCCTGTATCATTGCCAAACCGAAGATATTGGCACGGTTCGTGCCCTCATTCCAGAAGGTAACAAAGAACTGCAGGCCATGTTCGAGCGGCAGGGTTTCCAGTGTAGCAATATTGTTAATTTTGATAAGACCTTTGAGAGTTAGGTAAAAGGTCCCCCACAGTAAACTTGCCTGGAAAACGGCTGAGCCTGCTCTGGTGAGGACATATGCATTATTTGGGTTAATGGCATTTTCGCCATTGACTGACCTCCAGCCCCGACCTGTCGGGGCGTGGCAATCTCGTTGCGAAGCTGGAGCCTGCTATAGTTGGACTGAAGGACCTCGCTTAGAGATTGCTTCGTCGCTGCGCTCCTCGCAATGACAAGGAAAGAAAGCTCCTCGCAATGACAAAAACAAGTGTCACTAGGGTACTGAACGAGGCTAGCCTGGTTTGACAGGAGTAGACTGAGTGTGCTATTTTGTTGAGCTTGGCTAACAAAAATCACTGAAGGAACTATTTAGAGGTTACGTAACCCACCGGGGACTAAAAAATGAGGTATGCCGAGACAGGAGTTAATTTAGAAATTGATCTATCCCGAGGAAGCATCGAGAGGGAACAAAGTGACCCAAGATTAACTGAACTTCACCTGGGGGGTCTGGGTACTAACGCCAAGATATTATGGGATAGGGTTCCCCCTGAAGTTGACCCCTTTTCTCCTGATAATCTACTGATATTTAGCGCCGGTCTTTTAGCGGGCACACCTGCTCCCGGAGCTAATCGTACCATTGTTTCTACCTTTTCTCCGCAAACTTTGTTAATGGCATATTCAATAATGGGAGGATTTTGGGCACCAGAATTGAAATTTGCCGGATATGACAAAGTAATCATTCGTGGTAAGTCCCCCAGTCTGGTTTATTTGTGGATAAATGATGACAAGGTGGAAATACGTGATGCCTCTCACTTGCAGGGTAAAAGCTCTCTTGAAACTGCAGAACTTATTCGACAGGAACTGAAGGAACCGAAAGCCCAGGTGGCTACTATTGGCCTGGCCGGTGAAAACAGGGTCTATTTTGCTTCCATCGAGCAGGGCAGGTCCAGCGCCAGCCGAGGCGGAATAGGCGCCGTTATGGGAGACAAAGGGTTAAAGGCGATAGCTGTTCGCGGGAAGAAAGACCTCAATATTGCTCGACCGGATGAGTTCATGGGGCTCTGCAACGAGGTGCTGAAATATATAGAATTCCGGCGAGACAACCCGATTATGGGGGTACCGCCTATTTTGGCCGGGATTGGTTCACCCCAGGAGATGGCCATCCACGATGAGCAGTGGCACACCACCAGTTTCTCCTGGGGAAATGCCCGCTACCGGAGAAAGGACTTTTGGACCAAGGAAACCGCAAAGAAGTGGAGGAAGATTCAGGACAAAGCGGTGGAGCGGTTAATAAGTTGCTATAACTGTCCGATGGAATGCGCGGCAGTGATTGCGCACCCATCACTAGGACTTTCCAAATACATGATGAAATGCTACTCGAAACTTACTTATGTCATGGGGGCTATGACAGATGACCTGGAGTTTGGTTTTAAAATCGCTGGAGATGCTCAGGGATATGGAGTGGACGGGTACACAACCCCCCAGGTTATGGCCTTCGCCATTGAGCTTTATGAAAATGGCATTTTGACCGACAAGGACCTGCCAGGATTCCCGTCCAAAAATGAGGAGAGATTCTTCTATTTACTTGAAAAAATCGTTCGGCGAGAAGGAGTCGGCGATGTTCTGGCTAATGGCGTTTACTGGGCAGCTCGTCAAATTGGCAAAGAGGCAGAGGCCTACGATCATAATACTATTAAGAAACAGGAGCAGATTCCTATCAAACTGGGAATGCTGAACCCCGTTTATTACATTATGTGGTCAACCGGCGAGAAGGTGAATATTACGCAAATTGAAGGACAGCTCCCCCAGGCACCTTTTCCTACCAGAGAGCTGAGGGAGGAGTTTGTAAGAGATTGGATCCAGGTCCCTACCGGAAAGGAGGAAAGATTCAAACGATTTATCTTGGAATGGGGAGATGAAGACAAGGGACTACCATTTTGGCCACCTATCGATTTAGTTTTTGAACTTGTTGAGTGGCAGGAGACGATGCATTACATCGATGACGCCACCGGTATATGCGCCGGCTTGTCGTCATTTCCCATTAAGCCTCCCTATCATATCCACAATATACCGAATTTAATCTCATCTGCGACCGGGATGGATATCGATGAAGATAATCTGTGGCAGATAGCCAGAAGGAACCGAACTTTAATTAGAACCATTAACGTCAGAAGAGGCATGAGGAGAAAGGATGAACGTCCTCCCGAGGACCATTGGAAGAAGAGATTCCCCGAGTTTGAAGCTAAACTGCTTGACGAGTATTACAAATTCAAGGGATGGAATAATGAAGGTATTCCGACCAAGGAGACTTTAGATGAACTCGGTTTGGATTACGTTAGCCAGGACTTTGAACAAAGAGGGGTTTATAAAGAGAAAAAAGTTAAGGTAACTAAGCAGGATTCCCCCAAAAGCGAAAAAGCGAAGGTGGCTAAGAGGGGTTCTAAAAGAGGAAAAAGTCAGGGCAGTAAACAGTGAAAAAAGTCAAGGTAATCAAGATCGACGTTGATAAATGTAATGGCTGCCGGGCGTGTGAGACAATCTGCTCCGCCTTTCACGCTGCGCCCAAATATAGCAACACCAACCCGGAGAGGTCTCGGATTAGGGTGCTTTTTGATCCACTAAAAAATATTTATGTTCCGGTAATAGCCGGTGAGTATACTGAAGCCGAATGTAATGGCAGAAACATTTATACGATCAACGAAAAGGAATATGACGAGTGTAGTTTCTGTAGAGCTTCCTGCCCATCCAGGGAGCTTTTCAAAGAACCTGATTCCGGTCTCCCTCTAAAGTGTGATATGTGTGAAGAGAAATCGCCACAGGAAGAGCCGTTATGTGTGCAGTGGTGTATAAACGATGCTCTGACTTATGAAGAAAAGGAGGAGGAGGGGGAAGAAGAGGAGAAACCGAGGGAGATGGAGGTAGGGTTAGAATCATTAGTGAAAAAATATGGAGTGAAGACGGTAAGGGATACTCTTGCCCGAATAGCAAAGAGCTAAAAATTAAGGCGAAAGAGAAGGAGTAAAAGATAACGGAGATTGTAGCCCCCTTCCAGGAGGGGATAGATGCGATAAAAGAGGCAGGTGGGGAAGCCTCCAAGTTCTGTTATCAATGTGGACTGTGCGATACTGTTTGTCCGTGGAATAGGGTCAGGACCTTCAGTATCCGCAAGATAGTCCGACAAAATACGTTTGGTCTGCCTGAAATAGAGGGTGAAGACACATGGCGTTGTACTACCTGTGGAAGCTGCCCTCAGCGGTGTCCGAGGGGAGTGGGAACGATAGAGGCTAGTCTATCTTTACGCAGGATTGCCTGGGGAGCAGGAATTTCTCCCGCTCCGATCCACACCGTAAATGTAAGCCTGGGTGCTGAAGGCAACCCTTTGCGTGAAGCACGGGACAGGAGGGCAGATTGGGCAAAAGGTCTGTCTGTAAAGACGTTCACGGAGGGGACAGAAGTTTTGTATTTTCCCTGCTGCTACCCCAGCTATGACTCAAGGTTAAAAAAAGTGGCTATTGCCACCGCCAATATCCTTAACAGGGCGGGGGTAGATTTCGGGATACTGGGTCCCAAGGAGAATTGCTGCGGAGAAAGTATCCGCAAGACAGGTGATGAGACACTATTCAGGCACTTAGCCAGGGAAAACATCAAAACCTTTATCGATAATGGCGTGAAGAAAATCCTTGTTTCTTCGCCCCATTGCTACCACACCTTCAAAAACGAGTATCCCGAATTTAAGGTCAACTTTGAGGTAATTC
This sequence comes from Dehalococcoidia bacterium, assembly GCA_049678605.1. GTDB lineage: Bacteria > Chloroflexota > Dehalococcoidia > GIF9 > AB-539-J10 > RBG-13-51-36. The sequence continues at coordinate 8,960 of JBAUEM010000050.1, read as the reverse complement.
ATGTCTCCCAATATTTATTCGAGCTTATTAACGAGGGTAGGCTTGAGCTCACCAAGGAGTATGGTAAGAAAGTTACTTATCATGACCCATGCTACCTGGGTCGGCATAATGGCATATATGACGAGCCTCGAGAGGTCTTAAAGAAGGTACCCGGCTTGGAACTGATTGAGATGACTGAGTCGCGGGAAGATAGTCTCTGCTGCGGAGGAGGAGGGGGCGGGATTTGGATGGACGTTCCAAAGGCCGAAAGATTCTCTGACATCAGATTAGAGCAAGCTATTGAGGTTGGGGCTGAGGTGCTGGTTACTGCCTGCCCATATTGCATCACCAATTTTGAGGATAGCAGGTTAACCCGAGAGGATACTGAAGTCATAGAGATTAAAGATATTACAGAAGTTATTCAAGAGGCAATTTAGAGAAGCAAAGGGGCTAAACATGGGGGAAGCGATTTGGCGAATTGGTGATGGAGGGTGTCGCTCCAGACGTATTCTGTGATCGCTTTTGACCGTTAGTACTCATAATCAGGGGCATATCAGACCTGATAAGAATGGTAGAAAATGGAAAAAGAACCAATTGAAGGACAGGCTGTTAATAGTCCCGGAGAAAGTAATATCGGCGATGTTATGGTTGTCGGTGGAGGCATCAGCGGTATTCAAGCCTCCCTTGACCTGGCTGAAATGGGCTTTAAGGTTTACCTGGTTGATAAATTACCGGCTATTGGCGGCAAGATGGCCCAGCTTGATAAGACCTTCCCGACCAATGACTGCTCTATGTGCATTGAATCTCCCAAGTTTATTGAATGCAGCCGGCATCCCAATATAAACATCCTTACCTATACTGAGGTTGACAGGGTGGACGGGGAAGCAGGAGACTTCAAGGTAACCCTGATTAAAAAACCCAGATACATTATAGAAGATGTATGCCGGGGTTGTACTACCTGTACCGAGTACTGCCCGGTCAAGATTCCCGATAGATACAATCAAAACTTATCTGATAGTAAATGCACCCATATATACTTCTCTCAGTCGGTTCCGCTGGTCACCTATATAGACCCTGAAACCTGCCTTTTCCTCAAAGATGGGAAATGCAACATTTGCGTAGGAGTCTGTAAGAATAAGGCCATAGACCTTCACCAAAAGGCGGAAAAGGTAGAAGTAGAGGTAGGGGCGGTAATTCTGGCTCCGGGCTATGAGGCCTTTGACGCCAGGCTGAGGGGCGACTATGGCTACGGAAAGATGCAGAATGTGGTAAGCGGTCTTGACTTTGAACGGATATTATGTTCCACCGGTCCTTACGAAGGTGAGATAAGGCGCCCTTCTGATGGGAAGCATCCGAAGAAGATAGCCTGGATTTCGTGCGTCGGTTCCAGACAGATTATCCCGGGCGGCAACAGCTATTGTTCCGCCGTATGCTGCACCTATATCCAGAAGCAGGTGATTCTGGCCAAAGACCATGACGCTGAGATTGAGGCTACTATATTCCATAACGATATCCGGTCATTTGGCAAGGACTTTGAGCGATTTTATCAAAGGACGGAGAACCTTCCCGGCGTCAAATTTATAAGAAGCTACGTATCAATAGGCAAAGAGCTGCCAGAAAGCAAGAATGTAACCATAAAATACTCTACTACTGATGACGGAGTAAAGGAAGAAGAATTCGACATGGTGGTATTAGCCGTTGGCTTGAACCCTCCTGATGATGTGGAGGAATTGGCTGATAAGTTCGGCATCGAACTCGATGCTCACAGATTCTGTAAAACTAATCCGGTTAATCCTATTGAGACCTCCCGCCCGGGAATCCTTGTCAGCGGAGCCTTCAGAGGTCCTATAGATATTCCCGAGTCGGTTATGGCTGCCAGTGGGGCTAACGCCCTTTGCAGCCAACTCCTTGCCTATCGGCGAGGGAAGCTGGCCAGAGAAAGGGTATATCCACCGGAAAGGGATGTCTCGGGAGAGGAACCAAGGATAGGGGTCTTTGTCTGTCACTGTGGAGCTAATATCGGAAGAGTGGTAGGTGTTCCTTCGGTAGTGGAATATGCTCTGACCTTACCTAATGTTGTCCACGCTCAAGAAGACCTCTTTACCTGTTCTACCGATGCTGCCCAGCGGATAGCCGATGCAATTAGAGAAAAGGAACTCAATCGTGTGATTGTCGCCGCCTGTACCCCCAGGACACATGAGCCGCTATTCCGGGACACGCTTCGCGAGGGGGGAATTAATCCATACTACTTTGAGTTTGCTAATATAAGGGAACATTGCTCCTGGGTCCATTCTCGAGAAAAGGAAGCCGCCACCCGAAAGGCAAAGGATATAGTACGGATGTCGGTAGCTCGGGCGGCCATTTTACAGCCTTTACAGGAATTCCAGCTACCGGTTGATAAAAGGGGGTTGATAGTCGGGGGTGGTATAGCCGGGATGACCAGCGCTCTGAGCCTGGCCAACCAGGGATTTGAGGTTTACCTGGTGGAAAAGGATACCGAGTTGGGGGGAATAGCTCGCAGAATTCATTACACCCTGGAGGGGATGGATGTTCAGGCTTATCTGAAGGATATTATCCGCAAGGTTTACCAACACCCCTTAATTCATGTAGCTACTGATGCTACCATCACCGAGGCTTCCGGTTATGTGGGGAATTTCATAACCAAGGTAAAGTCGGGAGGCAGGGTCAGGGAGATACACCATGGAATAATCATCATCGCTACCGGCGCTGAGGAATATAAACCCACCGAATACCTTTACGGGCAGAATGACAGGGTATTTACCCTGTTGGAGTTGGAGGAGCGAATCGCCAAAGGGGAAGCCAGCGTGACTGGTGTCCAGAGCCTGGTGATGATTCAGTGTGTGGGTTGCCGGCAGGAAGACAGAAATTACTGCAGCCGGGTGTGTTGTAATAATGCTATAACCTGCGCCTTGAAACTAAAAGAGATAAACCCCCAGATGGATATCTACATTATCTATCGGGACATGAGAACTTACGGGTTTGCCGAGGAATATTACCGGGAAGCGGCGGACCGGGAGGTGAAGTTCATTCGCTATGAACCGGATGATAAACCCCAGGTGGAAGCTACCCAAGAGGGTGGCAAGCAGATTCTAAGGGTTACCGTGACCGATCCTGTTTTAGGTAAGAAGATTGCTCTAGATGCCGATGTCCTTGCTTTAGCTGCCGCTGTTATTCCTTCAGCAACCAATACTGAAATATGCCGGTTATTCAAGGTACCTCTGAACCCGGATGGTTTCTTCCAGGAAGCCCATGTAAAACTACGGCCCGTTGATTTTGCTGCCGATGGCGTTTTCCTGTGCGGGACGGCTCACTATCCCAAGCATATACCAGAATCGATTAGCCAGGCTTACGGAGCTGCTGGCCGGGCGGCAACTATTCTTTCCAAGGATTCAGTCACCGCCTCTGGTGCTATTTCTGAAGTAAATGAGAATGAGTGTATAGCATGCGGGGCTTGTATTTCGGTTTGTAAGTATGGTGCTATAGAGTTTCATGACACACCACAAGGCAAAAAAGCCAGGGTTATTCCTGTCCTCTGTAAGGGAGATGGTCTGTGTAGTTCGAAGTGTCCAGCAGGGGCTATTTCCGCGAAACACTATACAGACGAGCAGATCTTTGCTGAAATTGACGCGGCGGTTCCGGCCCTTGTAGAAGTCCACTAATGAACATAGTAGAGTTGCTCTTTAAGAGAGAGCCGAGGAATAGCTATGGGATACGAGTTTGAACCAAAGATTTTAGGATTTTTGTGTAACTGGTGTTGCTACGCAGGGGCGGACCTTGCTGGAGTTTCTCGGTATCAACACCCCACTAATATGAGGATAATAAGAGTGATGTGCTCCGGCAGAGTCGACCCGGCATTCATACTCAGAGCTTTCTCAAATGGAATTGACGGGGTGTTTGTCGGCGGTTGTTGGCTTGGCGAATGCCACTATGTTACGGAAGGAAATTACGGTGCATTAAGCGTGATGCATCTATGTAAAAAACTACTGGAACAGATAGGGGTGAACCCCGAAAGGTTGAGGCTTGAATGGGTATCTGCCGCTGAAGGAATCCGTTTCGCCGAAATTATTACTGACTTCACCAAGAAGCTAAAGGAATTAGGACCCCTTGGGATAGATGAAAATGGATTAAAGTTAAAATTTGAAGCGGTTAAAAGTCTGGTCCCTTACATTAAGCTGGTGGAAAGGGAGCGGCTGAGAGTACATTTTGATACAGAAGATGAATATGACAAGTTTTTCACCAGTGAAGAGGTAGATAGATTATTCCGTGAATTAATTGTAGATAAATTGACAATAAGCCAAATTTTGTTACTCTTGCGAGAAAAACCCCTTTCAACTGGAGAAATCTCTGAGATTTTGGGCTTAAGCCCGTCTGAAGTATCAAGATACCTTAATAGTTCAGCAAAAGAAGGATTAGTCAGGTTCGACGAAATCCAGAAGTGCTTTGTTCCCGCCTGAGTTGAGAGAGCAGGAAGAAGATTAGGTGAAAGAAAGAAAAAAAGTTAAGACAGCAGCCACGGCTAACGGTAAAATCGATCAGATTATAGACAAATATCAGGGCGATTCCAGTGCGCTAATACAAGTATTACTGGAGATTCAGAGCGAGCATCATTGGCTTCCTAAGGAAGCATTAGACAAGGTCGGTAATAAATTAGGAGTGCCTTTAAACCAGATACAGCATATAGCTACCTTTTATAAAGCCTTTAGTTTAGTTCCTAGAGGGCGCCATGAAATTCACGTATGTGTGGGCACTGCCTGCCATATTCGCGGTGCGCCACGCGTCCTCGACACGGTTCAAGACCTGACTGGAATCAGACCTGGCGAAACGGACCTGGATTTGAAGTTTAGCCTGGAGACTGTTAACTGCCTCGGTTGTTGCGCCATGGGGCCAGTGATGGTAGTTGATGGAAAGTACCATGGAAAGACAGTACCAGCCAAGATAGAAGGCGTGTTGAAAGACTATGATTAAGGGAAAGTTATGCCAAGGATAAATTCGCCTGCTGAATTGGAAGAACTCAGGGAAGGCATCCTGTCGAAAAGAGATCCCAATAAACCTTGTATTACACTCTGTTCTGGAACTGCTTGCCATGCTTCTGGTAGCAAAGAAGTTGCGGCGAGCATTGAAGAGGAGATTAAAAAACAAGGACTAAGTGCCAAGGTGGACTTCAGGAAGACTGGTTGCCATGGCTTTTGTGAGAAAGGCCCTATTATAGTTATTCACCCTGAGAAAATATGTTACTTGCAGATAGAGCCTAAGGATGTTCCTGAAATTGTCTCCCAGACTATAAAGGGGAAGAAGGTCATAGAGCGTTTACTCTACACCGACCCCGGTACCAATGAAAAGATAGTTCATGAATTTGAAATTCCCTTCTACAAGAACCAGGAGCGGCTTGTTTTCGGTTCCAACGGAGAGATTGATCCTGCGAGCATCGATGACTACCTGGCGCTCGGTGGCTATTCTGCTCTGGCCAAAGCCCTTTCCCAGATGACCCCTGAGCAAGTATTGGAAGAAGTTAAAAAATCCAATCTGAGAGGCAGGGGAGGTGGTGGCTTTCCCACCGGGAGAAAGTGGGAGGAGTGTCGTAATGCACCCGGTGATATAAAGTATGTGATAGTCAATGCCGACGAGGGAGACCCCGGAGCTTATATGGATAGGAGCCTTCTCGAGGGGAATCCCCATTCAGTTCTCGAGGGGTTGACCATCGGAGCCCATGCCATCGGCTCCCACGAGGGTTATATTTACGTTCGGCAGGAATATCCCCTGGCAGTAGAGAACGTGGGCATCGCTATCCAGCAAGCCCAGGAACATGGTTTCCTCGGGGAAAATATCCTTGGCTCAGGTTTTGATTTCACTGTTAAAGTGCACCGAGGAGCCGGTGCTTTCGTCTCTGGTGAATCGAGTGCTCTGATGACGGCAATAGAGGGTAGGGTAGGAGAGCCCAGACCGAAGTATATCCACACCGCTGTCAAGGGCGTTCGGGATAGGCCCAGCTGCTTGAATAATGTTGAGACATGGGCGACGGTGCCGCTCATCATCAATAAAGGTGCTGACTGGTTTGCTCAACTCGGAACTGAAGGCAGCAAGGGGACGAAGATTTTCTCCCTGGTAGGTAAGGTAAACAATACCGGCCTTGTGGAAGTGCCCATGGGTATAACTCTGAGAGACATTATCTATAAGCTGGGCGGTGGTATACCCGGAGGTAAGAAGTTCAAAGCAGTACAAACCGGGGGTCCATCCGGAGGATGTATACCTGAAGAACAGTTAGACATGAAAGTCGATTTTGATGAGCTCGCCAAGGCTGGCTCAATGATGGGTTCAGGTGGGATGATTGTAATGGATGAAGATACCTGTATGGTTGATGTCGCCAGGTATTTTCTTGATTTCCTCTCCGATGAATCGTGTGGCAAATGCGTCCCCTGTCGTGAAGGTATCAGGCAGATGCTTAAGGTTCTGACTAATATCAGCAAAGGAAAGGGGAAAGAGGGTGATATCGAGCTTTTGGAGGAGCTATCCGAGGTAACCAGAGATGCCTCACTTTGTGCTTTAGGTAGGACTGCTGCTAACCCGGTTCTAAGCACGATACGCTACTTCAGGGATGAGTATGAGGCACACATCAAGGAGAAGCGCTGTCCGGCTTACGTGTGTAAGGCGCTAATCTCATATTATATCGACCCGGAGAAGTGTCAGGCTTGCATGATTTGTCTCAGGCAATGTCCCGCAGGGGCGATTGCAGGTGGTAAGAACCAGATACATGTAATTGACCAGGAGAAATGCACAAAGTGCGGGACTTGCTTTGAAGTTTGCCCCCCTCGCTTTGGTGCGGTGAAGAAGATTTCTGGCGAGCCTGTTCCGCCTCCTATCCCTGAAGAAGCAAGAATGATAGCCAGGAAGAGTAAAGAAAAATGAGTGAAATCACTTTACAGATTGATGGGAAAAAAGTTGAAGCCAAGGAAGGGATGACCATTTTGGAGGCGGCACAAAGTGTAGGGATATCTATTCCTACACTTTGTCATCACGAGAAATTAGAACCTTATGGGGCTTGCCGAATTTGCACAGTAGAAATAGAAGCTCGCGGCAGGACAAATCTTGTTGCTGCCTGCCTTTACCCAGTAGAACAAAATTTGGTAGTAAGAACCAGGTCTGAGAAGGTGGATAAAACTCGCAAAGTGCTTCTGGAGCTGATGCTAGCTCATGCTCCAGATGCCGCAGAATTGCAGGATTTGGCTCAAGAGTATGGAGCAGACAAAGCCCGTTTTGAAAAAGAGTCCTCATTTTGTATTCTCTGTGGTCTATGCGTAAGATACTGTGCCGAGGTTAAGAAGAAGAACGCTATCGGATTTGTTGACAGAGGAGTAAGACGAGAGGTAATTTTCATCCCAGAGATAGCTTCTAAGGAATGCTGGAACTGCAAAGAATGCTTTCCGCTTTGCCCGACAGAGGCACTACAGGCAACCTTCCTCTTGACTAAAGCGCTGATGTCTCCCTCGCCTCCTTGCGACCCCGAGTCAGAAGAATAGGCAACATCTGAACCCACAGAGAGATGCAATGCTCGGGTAATCTTTGTAGAATCCTCCTCAAGTCCAGCATGAGTACCTTCATTACTTGGCATCAAGGAAGCTTTTTACCGAGTTTCTCGAACGATTAGTTTTGCTGCTGGCTGGGTAGAAAAATTTCCCTGCCCTTGCTATAATTCCCTGTTGCAAATAGCTATAGTTCTGGCGGCTCGCATAGCTGCCCACCTCGGCTAAGATTATAGTCTTCCGCTAATTATAAGGATTGAATTTGGCGAAGAAGTCTGTTCTGGTAATCGGTGGTGGTATCGCTGGTATCCAGTCTTCCCTTGACCTAGCCAATATGGGGTTTCAGGTATATCTTGTCGAAAAGACACCCAGCATTGGCGGTAGAATGTCCCAGCTGGATAAGACCTTCCCTACCAATGATTGCTCCATGTGCATCCTTGCCCCCAAGATGATTGAGGCGAGTCGGCACCCCAACATCAGGCTGCTGACCTATTCCGAGGTAGAGGAAGTGGCCGGGGCCCCCGGAAAATTCAGGGTTAAAATCAGGAAAAAGGCAAGGTCTGTAGATGAAGAGAAATGCACCGGTTGCGGTGATTGCTGGAATAATTGCCCGATAAGATTCAAGGCCTATATTTCTCAGAAGAATGGTGAATAGAAGTATGACCACCGAAGAAATTAGCCGGATTGACCAGATTATCGATAAGTATGAAGGAGAAGAGGGCATCCTCATCCAGCTGTTGCTGGATATACAGCAGGAACTGAACTGGATTCCTAAAGAGGTGGCGGAGCGAATCAGCCAGAGACTTGATATCCCGCAGAGTCAGATATATCGCGTTGCCAGCTTCTACACGGCAATGAGCCTGACGCCCCGGGGCAGACATCTGATTAGCGTCTGTATGGGTACTGCCTGCCACGTGCGCGGTTCACCACGGCTTCTGGATAGAACCACCGATATTTTAAAGATACAACCCGGGGAAACCTCCACTGACAGGCGCTTCACCTTGAATACGGTAAACTGTCTTGGCTGTTGTGCCATGGGTCCTGTGGTTGTAGTTGACGGCGTGTACCACAGCAAGCCCTCAACCACAGACCTCAGGGAAATACTCGAAAGTGCTGAATAGGGGAACATATGGGTAATAAAAGTCTTTCCTCGGTAGAGGAGCTTGAGGAATTAAGAAAAGAAATACTGTCGAAAAGGCGTCCCGATAAGCCCATTATTACCGTATGTACCGGGACAGCTTGCCAAACTTATGGCTCATTAGAAATTTACCAGAAACTCGCTGACGAGATTAAAAAACAAGGATTAGAAGGCGCGATAGTAGAAGCTAAAGCTACAGGATGTCATGGATTTTGCGAGCAAGGACCTGTTGTAGTTATCTTTCCTCAGGAAATTTGCTATGTGAAAGTAAAGCTTGAGGATGTTCCGGAAATAGTCTCCGCAAC
>JBAUEM010000049.1:0-28553 GCA_049678605.1 Dehalococcoidia bacterium | reverse complement strand
GTTGCTGGACTTAGAGAATCAGTTAAGGATGCCAGTGATGCACTTGGGGTTAATGCAGAGGGTGTAATGACATTGGTTCTTATGACGCAGTATTATGACATGCTTACTGATGTTGGGAAGAATTCTCGGACTAACACAATAATGCTTCCTCACACTCCTGGTGCAGTTGGTGAACTTCGAGAACAGATTATAGCAGCTATTGAGACTGGTAAGGTTGCTGGTAAAACTGAAGATGGAAAAGTGTAGGAATCAATTACTGACTAGGATGTGGGGATAGACTATGGTGCGTTTGATGGTGGTTAGGCCCTATTCTTACCAAGAACGTGCTCTACCTACTGAGCTATGTGGGCCTCCTGCACTTTATAATGGAGGGGGTAGGATTCGAACCTACGCAGCCCTTACGGGCGGCAGATTTACAGTCTGCTCCGATTAACCACTCCGGCACCCCTCCTTTTTGATATAAGCTTATCATAAAATGTCTGAAAAACCCAGCCCGAGGGGGGATTCGAACCCGCCAACCTACCGATTACAAGTCGGTTGCGCTACCATTGTGCTACTCGGGCAACTTCCAGCTACAATTTTGGCTCAATAGTATAGATAAGGAAAAATTCTCTGTCAACTAAGAGACGATTGGAGGCAATCTCTTGTTGCATTATCCAAATCAATCATGCTACATTATACCGCTTTTACTAAGTAACATCATCTGAAATTGTAAGCATGATAGATAATGCTTTATTAAAACAATTGCTGGAAGCGGGTGCTCACTTTGGTCACCACACCAGTTACTGGCATCCCAAGGCGAAGAAATATATTTTTACCCAGCGCAATGGTATCCACATCATCGATTTGGAGCAGACAGTTACCATGTTAGAAAAGGCCTGTACCTTTGTCCAAGATTTAGCAGCTCGAGGGCAAAGCATTCTTCTTGTCGGCACTAAAAAACAGGCTCAGCAGACCATAGGAGAAGAGTCTGTGAGGTGCGGTATGAACTATGTTAATCAAAGATGGCTAGGTGGTATGTTAACTAACTTCGCCGTCATACAAGCTCGGATCGACCACTTGGTTCGTTTAGAGAATAAAAGGGATAAAGGTGAGCTTGACCTCTTGCCTAAAAAAGAACGGGTGAAGATAGAAAAACAAATTTCCCACCTAAATACTCAAATGGGGGGTTTTAAGGAAATGACTACCCTTCCTGGAGCCCTCTTCATCACTGATCCTATTAAAGATAAGATTGCCTTTACTGAAGCTAAAAAATTAGGCATACCCGTGATTGCTATTGTGGATACTAACTGTAATCCCGACGGCATCGATTATCCTATTCCCGCCAATGATGATGCTGTTAAGGCGATTAAATTAATTTGTAGTAAAATAGCTGATGCCATAGTTGAAGGTAAAACTGAAGCGTTTTCTGGAGAGGCGGGAGTTACTAAATTAGTTGCTGAAGAAGGGCGCGAAGAAGCCATTGAAATTCTAGGTTCTTATACCTTTGAGCCGGAGGAGCCAGGTGAACCAGAGGAGCCAGAGGAGCCAAAGGAGCCAGAAGGAGAAATTGCACCTACATGAAAATATCAGTTGAAGCAGTAAAGGCGTTAAGAAATAGAACTAATGCGGGTGTACTTGAGTGTAATAAAGCTTTGTTGGAAGTAGGTGGTGATATGGAGAAGGCAATCGAATTCTTGAAACAGCGTGGGGCAGCAATTGCTGAAAAGAAAAAGGATGTAGCTACAACCGAAGGCGTAATCGAAGCTTATATTCATTATACCAAGTGCATAGGAGCATTAGTGGAGTTAAACTGTGAAACCGATTTTGTGGCTCACACAGCTGAATTTAAAGAACTTGCTCACGACTTAGCCATGCAGATAGCTGCTACTTCCCCGCAATTTCTCACTAGTGAAGAGATGCCACCAGAAGCAGAAACAGACCCCCAGGCAGCTTGCCTTCTTAGCCAGCCCTTTATTAAAGAACCTGACAAGACGGTACAGGAAATTATTGCTGAAACAATTGCTAAAGTAGGTGAGAACATAAAAGTACGCAGATTTGCTAGGTTCAAGCTTGGTGTTGAGCACTAAGCCATGTTGGATGAATTACTCACTGAATTGAACTCCAGAATGCAGAAGGCCATAGATGGATTGGCTAGAGAATTAGCTACCATCCGTGCCGGGCATGCCACTCCAGCCTTGCTTGACAACATCATGGTTGACTATCAGGGCACGTCTGCCCCGCTTTATCAACTTGCTACCATGTCTATACCTGAGGCTAATTTAATCATTATTCAACCCTGGGATCGCACATCGTTGCGTGACATTGAAAGAGCCATTCTCACAGCCAACATCGGCCTTAACCCTGCGAATGATGGCAATGTAATTCGGGTAGTCATCCCGCCTCTTAGTGAGGAGCGGCGCAAGGAGGTGGTCAAGCTAGTATCTAGGAAGACGGAGGAGCGGCGGATTGCCATACGCAATATAAGGAGAGATGGCATTGAGAAACTAAGAGAGATGGAGAAAAATAAAGAAATATCGGAAGATGAACTCAAAAACAATGCTAAGAAAATCGACCAGCTTACAGAGGCTTGCGTGGATAGGGTAAGTGAATTGGGACGGAACAAGGAAAGGGAAATACAGGAAATATAATTAGCCTCACCAGTATCCGGCAAAAAAAGTCCGCACTAACTGTTAGAAATGTTTGATAGTATTCAGTTGTCATCTCTCAGTTCTTCGCTACCGCTCAGGGTAACATATCAGACATGACGCTGGTCTGATGAAACCCATTTATGAGACCAGACGCTAGCAAGCCTATAGCCGCTTAAAAGCTGCTAAAATAGACCTATGCTCAAGCACAGAGTTATTACTGCCGCCGTAGGCGTGCCCCTCGTTATTCTTGCCATCTGGTTTGGTGACCCTTGGCCTTGGTTTACTCTTCTTATAGCCGCAGCGGCGTTAGCCGGCACTTACGAGTTCTACCACATGGCCAATTTTGACAGGCGCGAGCCTCTGATTTATTTGGGTTTACTATGGGCGCTGGCACTTGTCTTAAGCCCTCATTACAGGAGCCCTGATGTTTTACCCATAGTTATTACTACCACTACGTTGATTTCCTTGATTTGTCTGTTATGCCGCCCATCAAAAGAAGGAGCATTTCGCAACTGGGCATGGACAATAGTGGGTGCACTCTATGTGGGTTGGATGCTTAGCCATTGGCTGAATTTGCGCGGTTTAGAGGATGGCCGAAATTGGGTTTACCTGGCCATGCTGACTACATTTGCCAGCGACACAGGTGCTTTTTTTATTGGGAGGGCAAGGGGTAAACATAAGCTAGCTCCTGCGATAAGTGCATCTAAAACTTGGGAAGGAGCGATAGGAGGCTTAATATGCGCCATCCTAGGCGCTATGGTAATAGCGACGGTTCTTAACCTCATTTCTCCTTTCACTTTTAAATACTGGCAGATTATACTCCTTGGCTTTCTCATTGGCCTCTTTGCTCAGCTTGGTGATTTGGTTGAATCCTTGCTTAAGCGTAATATGGGGGTGAAAGAATCAGGTAATTTGCTACCGGGACATGGTGGTATCCTTGACCGCTTCGATAGCCTCATCTTTGTCGGGGCGGTGGTATACTATTATGTAATATGGGTGGTGTGAAAAAAATAGCTATCCTGGGCTCAACAGGCTCCATAGGGCGGCAGGCTCTAGATGTAATCCGTGCCCTGCCTGACGAATTAAAAGTAGTAGCTCTGACAGGAAACAAAAATCTTGAGCTTCTGGAAAGACAAATTAGTGGATTTCAGCCCAAAATGTTTTGCTCCTCAGTTAAGCCTGACATTAGTTACGGCGGGGAATTTTTGTCCGCGGAAGAAATAGCCAGCCATCCCGAGGTCGACTTAGTTATTGTGGCCACTGCGGGTAAGGCAGGACTAAGTCCTACTCTAGCGGCTTTGCAGTCAAGCAAGACAGTTGCCCTGGCTAGCAAGGAGGTATTGGTGATGGCTGGTGAAATTATTGTTCGTGAAGCTAGCCTCCATCAGGCTCAAATCCTGCCTATCGATAGTGAGCATAGTGCCATCTGGCAATGTTTGCAGGGGGAAGAAAGTAAACCGCAGAGGCTTTTTCTCACTGCCTCTGGTGGACCTTTTTATCACTATTCACAGTCACAATTGGCTGAGGTAACTCCAGAGCAAGCTCTTCAGCACCCTGTATGGAAGATGGGAAAGAAGGTAACCATAGATTCAGCAACGCTTATGAATAAAGGATTAGAGGTCATCGAAGCTCATTGGCTTTTCTCTTTCCCCTTTGATAGTATTGAAATATTGATTCATCCCCAGTCTATCGTTCATTCCATGGTGGAGTTTATGGATGGTTCCCTGAAAGCTCAGCTCAGCTCGCCTGATATGAGACTGCCCATTCAATATGCCCTTTCCTATCCCCGGCGGTGGTCTAATTCAGAACTACCCCGCCTTGATTGGAATAAAATCAGCTCTCTGAATTTTGAGCCTGTAGACTATGATAGATTTCCCTGTCTCAAACTAGCAATGGATGCTGGCAAATCAGGAGGAACTTATCCGGCAGTGCTTTGCGCCGCGGATGAGGTGGCTGTAGAGCTTTTTCTCAGCCATAGAATAAGTTTTACCGATATAGCCAAAGTTGTGCAAAAAACGCTTGAGCAACATCGGAACATCAGTCAGCCATCTCTAGAGGAAATACTGGCTGCTGACGCCTGGGCAAGGGAATGCGCTACACGCCTTTCCCTTGGCCACTACGAGGAGCCTGAGCGACGAAGCAATCCTGGGATAGAGAAATAAAAGATGAGCGTTGCCGTAATCATTATCCTTTTCATCGTAGCTCTATTCGTGGCAATTTATCTTCACGAATTGGGGCACTTCATCGCCGCTAAGCGTGCCGGAGTGAAGGTGGAAGAGTTCGGCATAGGCCTCCCCCCACGACTTTTTGGTATTAAACGAGGCGAGACAATATACTCAGTTAATGCCATACCTGTGGGAGCATTTGTTAAGGCTGCTGGAGAAAATGACCCCACAGTACCCCGGAGCCTGGCTGGCAAAGGACCCTGGACCAGATTAGGAATCTATGCTGCCGGTCCGCTGGTCAACATCTTTCTGGCCTTTGTTCTCCTCAGCGCTTTCCTTGCGCTACCCTATTCTGTCATTGCCGGCGATGGACTCATGGTGCATTCTGTGGTAGGGAATTCCTCTGCAGAAGAAGCCGGCATCGAGCCCGGGGACATAATTCTGGAGGCAGCGGGGCAACCTGTTCATAAATGGGGAGACTTGTCGAATATAGTGAATTCAGTCGAAGAAGGGACGGAAATAACTTTGCTTCTGCTAAAGAATGGGGAGGGAGTGCCAACCCCAGTGAAGCCGAAATTCGACCCGACACAAGGGCAACGAATAATCGGCGTTTCGCTTTGCTGGAATATGGTGAGTCAGGTGGAGGAAGGCTCGCCAGCCTATGAAGCTGGCATTAGACCTGGGGATACCATCTACAGCATCAATGGACAACGTATATACAATGATGAGAGTATGTCCAGTGCCTTACATTCCGTTGAGGAAAGCGAAGAAATAGAATTGGTTTTGCTCCGAGATGAAGAGACGATTTCAATCTCTCTGACTAATGACGGCTACCAAACCCTGCCTAGTGTAGAGCTGCGATGGGTAGATGGGACTCATTTTGAACAAGAGCGACTTCCTGTGTGGAGGGCAGTCTATTTGGGAGCCAGGGATATCATTTATATGCCTGTGCTCATAATAGAGGCTATTCCTCAAATCATAGAATCTCCCGATATGGCATTGGTGGGGCCAATAGGTGCTGGTCAGTTAACGGTGGAGATAGTGCGCTCCTCTGGATTCAGCAGCATACTATTTATGGCCGGTATAATTAGCCTGGGTCTAGCTATATTTAATTTCCTCCCCATCCCTCCCTTGGATGGAGGAGGTATGCTGGTGGCGTTCATTGAAGGGTGTAGGCGTGGGAAGCGTCTTTCCCCTCGAACAGTGCGCCTGGCCTACACTATCGGCACCACTTTTTTAATTGCACTTATGATTCTAATAACCTTTATAGATATCTGGCGTCTACCGAGGGGCTTTGGATTATGACACGTCGAATCTCCAAACCCTTGAGAATTGGCAAAGTAACCGTAGGCGGCGATGCCCCTATCGCGGTGCAGTCTATGACCAAGACCGATACCCGTGATATTCCTGCCACTATAACCCAGATTAAGGAGTTAGAGGATTGCGGCTGTGAGATAGTGCGAGTGGCAGTCCCAGACCAGGAAGCGGCTGAAAGCATAGCAGCTATAAAAAAGAGCGTTCCCTTACCTCTTATTGCCGATATACATTTTGACTATCGTTTGGCTTTGGCTGCGCTACAATCCGGCGTTGACGGGCTTCGCCTCAATCCCGGCAACATAGGAGACAAAGAGCAAATTGCCACGGTAATAGCTGCTGCTAAAGAAAGAGAGGTGCCTATCCGTATCGGAGTGAACGCCGGTAGTTTACCTGCCGATTTCCAACCTGATGCCCCACCGGCTGAGCGCATGGTCAACATGGCATTGGAGCAGATAAGGATTATGGAAAGCCTGGACTTTAGTTTAATCAAGGTCTCCCTTAAAGCCTTTGATGTTCCCACCACCATCCAGGCTTATCAAATAATTGCCGATAAAATGTCCTACCCTCTGCACTTGGGCGTCACGGAGGCTGGGCTTCCCCGGACAGGAGCCATACGCAGCGCTATAGGCATCGGCATACTTCTCTACCAGGGAATTGGGGACACCATACGCATTTCTCTCAGTGCTCATCCCTGCGAGGAGGTATTTGTGGCTTACGAAATTCTTAAAAGCCTGGGACTTCGCCAGCGAGGTCCGACTCTAGTGAGCTGCCCTTCCTGCGGCCGGGCCGAAGTTGATATCATTGCCCTGGCCGAGGCAGTAAGTAAGCGTCTGGAAAAAATAAGCAAACCTATTAAAGTGGCAGTTATGGGCTGTGTGGTCAATGGCCCTGGCGAGGCTAAAGATGCTGATGTCGGCATTGCCTGCGGCAAGGGGAAGGGTGCTATATTTAAGAAGGGTGACGTAGTGGGCACAGCGAGTGAGGATAATCTATTAGAAGCCTTAATGACAGAAATAAACTCTCTCAATAGGAGAGGATTAGAGTAAGGGTAAAACAATGCGTTTTTCTAAGCTTTTTGGCAAGACACTACGGCAGGCGCCCGCTGAAGCAGAAAGCGTAAGCCATCAGTTATTGCTCAGGGCGGGCATGATTGCTCAGGAGGCTGCCGGAATTTACTCTTACTTGCCTATGGGATGGCGAGTGCTCAAAAAGATAGAAAACATAATCAGAGAGGAAATGGATAAGTCTGGCGGGCAGGAATTGATGCTGCCTGTGTTGCAGCCTTTTGAATTATGGCAGCAATCAGGCAGATATGTTTCCTTTGGCAAATCCTTGTTCACTTTAACCGACCGCAAAGAACATACACTGGCTCTGGGACCCACCCATGAAGAAGTTATTACCGACCTTGTCCACCGCTATGTGCAAAGCTATCGGGAGCTTCCCCTGCTCCTCTATCAAATACAGACCAAGCTTCGCGATGAACCTCGACCTCGCGGTGGCTTATTGAGAGTCCGCGAGTTTATCATGAAAGACCTTTACAGCTTTGATGCCGACGAAGCTGGTCTCGATGAAAGTTACCAGAGGATGAGTCAGGCTTACAGGGATATCTATGCCCGCCTTGGCTTGCCGACATTGATAGTAGAGGCTGACAGTGGCGCCATAGGTGGCAAGGATTCCCACGAATTTATAGTTATCACAGAGACTGGCGAAGACGAGGTCATTTATTGTTCCAATTGTGGCTACGCCGCCAATGCAGAGAAGGCTCAATTTGTGAAAACCGTCGAACCTGTCATTCCTAGCGAAGCGAAGAATCTCCTTTCCTTGGAGGAGATAGCCACGCCGGAGGCGAAAACCATAGAGGAGGTAGCTGGTTTTGTGGGCGTGCCGACAAGTCAAACTCTTAAAGCGGTGTTTTACTTTGCCGACGGAGAATTTATCTTCGTTATCATTCGGGGCGAGCTGGAAGTCAATGAAACGAAGTTGAGAAATGCTTTAAAGTGCTCTGAGCTTCGCTTGGCTACGGAAGGTGAAGTGAATGAAGCTGGACTGGTAGCTGGTTTTGCCTCACCCATAGGTGTAAAGGGAGTCAAAGTCGTGGCTGATGATTCCATAACCTCAGGCTCCAACTTCATTGTTGGTGCTAATAAGCCGGGGTATCACCTCAGGAATGCCAATTACCCCAGGGATTTTCAGGTTGACCTTATGGCTGATATCGCCCTGGCTCAGCCCGGAGATAGCTGCCCCAAGTGCCAAGGCAAATTATCCTCAGCTCGGGGGATTGAGGTGGGGCATGTATTTAAGCTGGGCACCTTCATCAGCGAGAGATTCGGAGCATCCTTCTTAGATGCTGATGGCACTTCCCGGCCTATTGTCATGGGCTGCTATGGCATTGGACTGGGGCGCTTGCTGGCAGCTATAGTAGAACAAAGCCACGATGATAAAGGCATTATCTGGCCGCTCTCCGTAACCCCTTATCAAGTCTACCTTTGTCTTCT
Source organism: Dehalococcoidia bacterium (assembly GCA_049678605.1). GTDB lineage: Bacteria > Chloroflexota > Dehalococcoidia > GIF9 > AB-539-J10 > RBG-13-51-36. The sequence goes on along the minus strand of JBAUEM010000049.1, from coordinate 19,946 downwards.
ACATTTGGACAAGTCGGCAGTCCTCCCTACGGCAGAAAAAATTTATCAAGAATTACAAAATGAAGGCATTGAAGTGCTTTTCGATGACCGTGACGATTCTCCCGGCGTTAAATTCAACGATGCTGACCTCCTCGGAATACCACTGCGCTTGACCTTGTCCCCACGCACCTTACAAAGCCAGAGTGTAGAGGCAAAATGGCGCACGGAGAAAGAAGCCCAGCTTTTGCCTTTGGAGAATGTGGCTGCCGAGGTTAAGAGTCTGCTGAGGGAAAAATTAGCTGAGTAATACGAACAGTTGGTTCATAAACAACCAGTTGTCCGATATTTTGCTTGGCGGGTAAGGGGCTATACTACATGCCAGAGACCATAAAAATCATAATAGGAATCTTATCAGCGATCCTCATCGCACTAGTTGGCTTCATTTATAACAGAAACAGAAAAATCAAAGCATACTATGAGGTTGTGTGGAAAAAACCATCATCACTAAAGCCAAAAGAGGTTTTAGGAATGCGTCCATTTAATAAATACTACTATCAAAGACCAGAGGACGATTTGATTGGTGAAAGCTTAGATAAGCAAGAAAATGTATTAATAATTGGTCCTCCCTTGAGTGGTAAATCCAGAGCTGCTTATCAAGCTGTAATGAATTTGAGGAAACCTTACGACGTTATAGTTCCAAAATGCACTGATATAAACCGCGAGAACTTTATATTCCCTAAGCACCTTAAATTTTGGAGGCCACGGATTATCCTTTTTGACGACTTACATAGATTGGTGGAACAACAAAACTTTGAGCGTTTATTTGAGGTGGCTAGGGAGAACAATGTGGTTATTCTTGCTACTTGTCGTTCAGGGATGGAACATAAAAAAGCAAAAAATAAGATGTTAGACAAGAACATAGATTTGGAAACAATATTTGCTAATAGTATAGAGCTTAAAAGAGTTTCGGAAGATGTTGGAAAACAGATTGCCCATGAAGTTAGGAGGAACTGGGATGAGGTCAGATTTGATGGGACTATAGGCTCAATTTTCATGTCTTTAAAAGAAATGGAAAGAAGATTTGACGAATGCACTGAGGTTGAAAAAACTATTCTGCGAGCTGTTAAGAATCTTTATATTTGCGGAGTTTATGAAGAAAACCAAGTCTTCCCTTTAAATTGGATAAAAACTCTTGCGAAGAAAAATGAATTAGAAGGAAAGGATTTTGAATGGAATGGTTGGCTTGAGAATTTAGAGAACAAAGAGCTGCTTACATTAGTGAAAGATAAAGTTCAAGTTGAAGAGGTCTATCTGGAATATTTAGTTAAACCGAAATCGGAGATGTCGAATTTAGACATTTTTGAAGAGATGCTAGCTACTTTCGCAGGAGTAACTGGTGCACTCCTCAGGCTTGGAGACAGAGCATACGCGATAGGGACCGTTGAATTGGAGAAAGCAGAGTATATGAAGACTGCAATCACAGCTTATGAAGAAGCTCTGAGAACCTATACTCTGGAACGCTTCCCCATGGATTATGCCATGATTCAGAACAATCTTGGGAGTGCATATGGAACGCTAGCGGAGGTAGAAGCCAAGGCAGAGAACTGTAAAAAGGCAATCACAGCCCATGAAGAAGCCCTAAAACTTTATACCCTGGAACGCTTCCCCATGAATTATGGTATTACTCAGATGAATCTTGGGACTGCATACAGAACGTTAGCGGAGGTAGAGGAAAAGGCGGAGAACAGTAAGAGAGCAATTAAAGCCTTCGAAGAAGCCCTGAAAGTCAGGATTCCGGAACGCTTTCCTGTGCAATATGGTATGACTCAGAACAATCTTGGGGCTGCATACCGAACGCTAGCGGAGGTAGAGGCAAAGGCAGAGAACTGCAAGAAAGCAATTGAATCCTATAAAGAAGCCTTGAAAGTTCATACTCTGGAACGCCTTCCCAGGTATTATGCCATGATTCAGAACAATCTTGGGAATGCATACACAGTATTAGCGGAGGTAGAAGCCAAGGCAGAGAACTGTAAAAAGGCAATCACAGCCCTTGAAGAAGCCCTGAAAGTCAAGACTCTGGAACGCTTCCCTTTGGATTACGCCATGACTCAGAACAATCTTGGGAATGCGTACGGAACGCTAGCGGAGGTAGAGGCCAAGGCAGAGAACTGTAAGAAAGCAATCAAAGCTTATAAAGAAGCTCTGAAAATTTATACTCTGGAACGCTTCCCCATGGATTACGCCATGATTCAGAACAATCTTGGAAGTGCACACGGAAAGCTAGCACAGGCAGAGGCCAAGGCAGAGAACTGTAAAAAGGCAATCACAGCCTTTGAAGAAGCCCTGAAAGTCAGGACTCTGGAACGCTTCCCCATGGATTACGGTACTACTCAGAACAATCTTGGGAATGCATACAGAACGTTAGCGGAGGTAGAGGCCAAGGCGGAGAACTGTAAGAGAGCAATCGCAGCCTATGAGGAAGCTCTGAAAGTCAGGACCCTAGAACGCTTCCCCATGCAATATGGTACTACTCAGAACAATCTTGGGGCTGCATACCGAACGCTAGCGGAGGTAGAAGCCAAGGCGGAGAACTGTAAGAGAGCAATTAAAGCCTACGAAGAAGCCCTGAGAGTATTCACAGAAGCAGAATTCCCAGAACTTCATAAATCAGTATCACACAATCTTGAAATACTCCTTGTGTTCTGTGGAGGCGAATAAATCGTGGTGCTGCCGAGGTGAAGAAGCTTCTAGGCGAGGCCGTAAGCTCTCAACATTAATCGACTTTAGCTCACTGGTGTAGTCGAGCAGCAAGGCACATCAAAATACCCCAAAGATAAAGTAAGCTGTGGCTAGATATAAATATAGATTTTTTGCCTTTTCTTGGCTAACTCAGTCCCGCAAAGTAGCACTCAGTTCTTGATGTAGCCTAGAGAGCATCTGTTCTTGAGTTTGGTCGACTTCCTCATCAGTCAAGGTATGGCTGGGCGATTGATAGACAATTCTTATGGCAAAAGATTTTTTGCCATCGGGTATTTGCTTGCCTCGATAAAGGTCGAAGAGAGTTACCTGTGTTACTAGCGGAAAGCTCTGGATTATGTTTTCCACTGTCCGGTAGCTCACTTGCTCATCTACTACTAAAGCGATGTCCCGGGTTACGCTGGGAAACCGTGGGATAGGTTGGTATTCCTTTGTCACGGTAATCTTGGCCAGTAGTTTCTCCAGGTCAATTTCTATAAGGCAAGCAGCACCAGAAAGCTCAAAGGCTTGTGCTACCCTGGGATGCACGTCTCCTACGATACCTACTTTATCATCTTCAACGATTATGTTAGCCCCTCTTCCCGGGAATAGAATTTCATCATCGCCAATATCAAAACTCGCTTTCAGCCCCAACTGTTTCAGGAGATTTTCCACCGCCCCCTTAGCGTCAAAGAAATCGAGCGGCTCCTTATCAGCTTGCCAGGATAATTCTGCCCTTGAGCCGCTGAGCACAGCACACAGCATTTCTTTTTCCTGAGGTAGCTCCCTTTCTTCTTGAGATTGCTTCGCTTCGCTCGCAATGACAGGGGAGTGGTGGGGCAAGAATACCTTACCAATTTCAAAGAGCCTTACGCCTGCTTGTTCAAACTTTTGGTTATGTGACAACGTGGACAGAAGACCGGCCCTTAAACTGGTACGCAGATATTCCTGCTCCCTCGTCATCGGGTTAGCTACCTTTAACGGCGGAATTTTCAACTCAAGCTTTGGGGAAAGATTCTGCAACTTCTCCAGGCTGACTAAAGAATAAGTTAATATCTCTTGAAAGCCAAAGCCGGCCAGCATATTACGTAATTTCTCCTTGAGATTGCTTTGCTGGGCTGACGGTGACAATCTTGATTTTTGTTGAGGCAAAGGAGAGCCAAGCCTAGTGATAGGAATTTTTTCATAGCCAATGATGCGAACTACCTCCTCCACGAGGTCAGCAGAGCATTTAACATCGCTGCGCCAGTAAGGCACAGACACCGAAATTTGTAAGCCCGGACCGCCCCTCTGGCACTCAAAGCCTAAGGAGTGCAATACCCTAAGAATTCCACCAATGTTGACCTTCAAGCCTGAAAGGCGTTTCACTTCTTGGGCGGAAAGCAATATAGGCTTTGGTTTTGATTTCCCGGGATAAACATCAATTATGCCCTTGGCTGCTCTGCCACCGGCTAGCTCTAGTAGCAGTTGAGTTGCTCGTTTCAATGGTAGCAGCGGAAGCTCGCTATTAAGCCCTTTGTCAAAGCGAATCGAGGCCTCGCTTTGGAATTGAAGATGGCTACAGCCTCGACGAATGGCAGCCTGGTTAAAATTCGCTGACTCCAAGAGGATAGTGTCAGCTTTGTCCGTAACTTCGGAATCCAGACCACCCATAATTCCAGCAACAGCGACAGCCTCTTCTTTATCGGCAATAAACAATATGTCCGGGTTAAGAGCGCGCTTCGTTCCATCGATGGTAGTTATGGTTTCACCATTTCCGGCCCTGCGAACGATAATTTGTCTGCCCTTAAGCTTATGATAATCAAAGGCGTGAAGGGGCTGACCATATTCCAGCATCACATAATTAGTAACGTCAACCACGTTGTTAATGGGACGCATGCCACAGCTATTCAGACGCTGCTGTAGCCAGCTTGGGGATGGGGCTATCTTGATTCCGGTAATCAAGCTAGCACAGTACCTGGGGCATAGGTCTGGCTCGGCTATGTCAACGGAGGCGAAGGAGCCTATCGAGTCTTCTAATTCTTCGTAATGAATTTGGGATAAGCGGAATGGTTCACCAGTTAGGGCAGCAATTTCTCGGGCAATGCCAATTACAGATAAGCAATCCGGGCGGTTGGGTGTTACATCCAAGTCAAAAATCACATCGCCTAGATAGGCATCGAGAGCTATACCTATAGGCGCCTCCGCCGGCAATACCAAAATGCCTTCGTGACTATCAGAAATCCCTAGTTCCTTCTCTGAGCAAACCATGCCCTCGGAAGCGACGCCGCGAATTTTAGCCGGCTTTAGCAGTATAGCTTCTTCAGTGTGAGCATCTATAAGACGGGCTCCTATATGAGCAAAAGGCACCCTCTGACCAAGTCCGATATTTGGGGCACCACAAACCGTGGTTACTTGCTCAGTGCCGAGTTCAACTGTGGCTAGCTTAAGGCGGTCAGCATTAGGATGAGGGTTTAATGCTATTACCTCCCCTATCACTACATTATCCCAGGTGCCACCTATAGTTTGTATGCCTTTGACTTCCAGGCCAGACATGGTTAGCTTCTCGGCTAGTTCTTCGGGAACGAGTTTTATGTCAACATAATCCCTGAGCCATTTGAGGGAAACTTTCATGTTGTCACCTTAAAATTTAGAACTGCCTCAAAAACCTGAGGTCATTGCTATAAAAGAGGCGAATGTCGTCAATACCATAGCACAGCATAGGTATACGCTCGACTCCCAACCCGAAGGCAAAACCACTGTAAAGCTCGGGGTCGATATCGACGCGTGCCAGGACGTCGGGATGCACCATCCCCGCCCCTAATATTTCAAGCCAGCCGCTGTAACCACACAGCCGGCAGCCAGCCCCATCGCAAGCTGAACATCCGATGGCTACCTCCACCCCGGGCTCCACAAAAGGAAAGTAATCGCAGCGGAAGCGCACTTTCCTTTCCTCACCGAAAAGGCAGCGGCAAAAGTCAAACAAAGTGCCTTTTAAATCAGCCAGGGTGATGTTTTTATCCACGGCTAACCCTTCAACCTGATAAAACATCGATTCGTGAGTAGCGTCAGTTGCTTCATATCTATAAGCTCGCCCCGGTACTATGGCTCTTATTGGCGGACGTTCCCTCTCCATCAACCTAATTTGCATTGGGGAAGTGTGCGTGCGCAAAAGTCTAGCCTTCCCTCCCATGCCTGCGTCTATCCATAGGGTAGCAAACATATCTCGCGCCGGATGATGTTGAGGAATATTTAAGGCTTCAAAGTTGTAGTAATCCCACTCCACGTCGGGTCCCTCAATTACTTGGAAGCCCATATTTTGGAAAACATCGCAAATTTCCTTAAGTATTTGAGTGGTAGGGTGAAGTCGCCCTGTCGGGAGAGGCCGACCAGGCAAGGTAACATCTAATCTTTGGGATTCCAGAGGAGAGGTCAAAAGGGCTTCTTGTAATAATTTTTCCTTCTCTTTTAGGCTTGACTCTAAAGCTCTCTTGATTTCGTTAGCTTGAGCACCCCCCTTTCGCCGTTCTTCCAAGGGCAAGGCGGCCAAGGAACGTAGAATTTTAGTTAGACTGCTTTTCTTACCCAGGTGGCGAACGCGCCACAACTCCAGCTCCCGAGGATTATCAACTTTGTTTAGCTCCTCGAGAGCTTGTGCCTGAAGGTCTTTGAGTTGTTCCAGCATTGACTACCACGCAATGTTATCCTTGTTCAAAATTCCTGGAATTTTCAGGCATAATGCCATTACAAGCGGGGTGAGTTAGTCTCAGTTACCGAAGCTACTAATGTAGCAAAACCTTCAGGATCTTTGACTGCCATCTCAGCTAACATCTTGCGATTGATTTCTACATTTGATTTTTTTAACTCGGCTATAAACTGACTGTAAGTAAGTCCGCTAGCCCGTGCCGCAGCATTAATGCGGGTAATCCATAGCTTTCTGAAGTCGCCTTTCCGCTCACGACGATGACGATAGGAATAATCTAAGGCATGAAGCATGGACTCATGAGCTGTCCTATAAAGATTATGTCTGGACGCTCGGTGTCCTTTGGTCAGCTCAAGCACCTTTTTATGTCGTCTGTGGGTAACTTTTCCACTTCTGGCTCGTGGCAAGTTCTTCCTCCTTTAATCCTTGGGCGTTATCCTTTTTCTCCTTAGCAACAAAATAAACTACTTCCCTACACTATTTGTAGGGTAAAAGTCTCCTTACTCTCTTCTTATCCGCTGAGGAGGTCATGATCATTTCATCGTAGAGGCGCTTAGTTCTAGGAGCCTTTTTCCGCCTCAAATGGCTCTTGCCGCATTTAGTGCGCATCAGCTTGCCGCTACCTGTTATATGAAAACGGCTCCTTGCTCCTTTATGGGTTTTAAGTTTTGGCATCTGTTTCTGTCTCCTTAGATTTCTTCTGGGAAACTGGGGATAAGACCAAGGCTATACTCTTCGCGGCACCACCGGAGCTACTTACCACGGCTAACTCCTTCGAGGCTTCAGCTACTTTACGCAGCACATTCCAACCTAGTTCAGGATAAATAACTTCGCGTCCTCTAAACCTTAGCAATAACCGTACTTTATTGCCCTCCTCCAATAATTTCTTCGTGGTCTTAATTTTTGCCTGTAAATCATGCTCTTCTATCTTGGGTCTTAAGCGGACCTCCCTGAGTAAGCCAACTCTTTGGCCCCTCTTCGCCTTGCGTTCCTTTTTAGTTTGCTCATACTTATATTTACCATAATCAAGAAGCCGGCATACTGGCGGAGTCATCGTTGATGCTACCTGCACCAAATCGAGGCCGCGCTCATAAGCCATTTGCAATGCTTTCTGTAGAGGCACCACACCCAGCTGTTCCCCATCTTCCCCTATGAGACGAACTTCTCTGGCTCTGATTCTCCTATTGGTTAATAATTCTTTAACTATGCTCTTTCTACCCCCTGGAACAGTATTCAAGACTTGGCTTCTATAGCTGCTCTTATTCTACTCTTAACTTGTACCAGAGTTTCTAAGCCCGGATTCTCGCCACTCCTTAAGCGAAGTGACACACTGGATGAAGTCATTTCTTTATCACCAACTATAAGCATATATGGGACTTTCTCCAGTTGGGCTTCTCTTATTTTCAAATTCATCCTCTCAGAGCGGTCGTCAACCCGAACTCGGATACCCTCATTTTTAAAATCGCTCCCTATCTTATGTGCATAGCCAACATGGCGATCTGCTATGGGAATTATTATGGTTTGAACCGGCGATAACCATACCGGGAAGACACCACCATAATGCTCTATGAGGCAAGCTAAAAAACGCTCCATACTACCTAAAACTGTGCGATGTATCATCACCACATTATGCTCCAAGCCATCTTCACCAATATAACAGACATTAAAGCGCTGTGGCAAATTGAAATCAACTTGGATGGTAGGACCTTGCCAAACATGCCCTAAAGCGTCCTTGAGTTTAATATCGATTTTAGGCCCGTAGAAAACCCCCTCGCCAGGGTCCACTTCATAATGCAAGTCAAGTTTCTCCAGAACATGTTTCAAGGATCCCGTGGCCTCCTCCCACATTGAAACTGTGCCAGCATATTTTTCAGGACGCGTTGATAACAACAACTCATGCTCGTCAAAGCCAAAGCTAGACATCATGAATTGTGCCAAGTTCAAAACTTCTAGTACTTCATCTTCAACCTGATCAGGTCGGCAAAAAATGTGAGCATCATCTTGAGTAAATCCTCTGACCCTGGCAAGACCATATAATACACCAGTTCGCTCATACCTATATACTGTGCCTAATTCAGCATATCTCAAAGGCAAATTGCGATAACTGCGCAATTTGCTTTTATAAATCAAAATATGGCCCAGGCAATTCATGGGCCTTAGCATATATTGCTGTCCCTCAATTTCCATCGGTGGGAACAGATAATCCCGATAGAATTCCCAATGCCCGCTAGTTTTCCACAAATCTAGCTTGGCAATGTGGGGAGTGTAAACGATGTCATAGTCTCGCTTGATGTGCTCTGCCCTCCAGAAGTCCTCAATGATTTGTCGAATCAAAGCACCTTTGGGGTGCCAGCAAATTAAGCCAGGACCGATTTCCTCGTGAGTACTGAAGAGGTCAAGTTCTTTGCCCAGTTTCCTATGGTCGCGTTTAGTGACTTCAGCTTGCCACGATAAATACTCGTCAAGCTCTTCTTGGCTTTCAAAAGCCACACCGTAAATTCTTTGTAGCATGGGTCGCTTTTCATCACCACGCCAGTATGCTCCAGCTAGATGAGTGAGTTTAAATTCTTTTACCTCACCCGTAGAGGCTAGATGGAGACCACGACATAAATCGGTGAAAGAACCTTGTTTATAGATAGTCACACTAGTATCGGTGATTTCGTTGATAAGCTCCAATTTATAGGGCTGGGTAGCAAAGAGCTTACGCGCTTCATCCTTACTCATTTCCTCCGTAACAAACGGTACATTCTGACTAATAATCTCCCTCATCTTGGTCTCAATTACAGGCAAGTCTTCCGGTGTTAATGGGCGCGGCAGCTCAAAGTCATAATAGAAGCCATTTTCGATGGTCGGTCCGATGCCAAATTTAGCCTCGGGAAAAAGACATTGTACTGCCTCAGCCATGACATGAGATGCGGAGTGGCGCATCCGTCCCAGTTGCTCATCCTTTGTTTTTGATTTCATCTCGAACTTTCCATTATAAATCTAGAAATCAAACATGATTACATCAAAAAATGGGCGGTACTGGACTTGAACCAGTGACCTCTGCGATGTCAACGCAGCGCTCTAACCACTGAGCTAACCACCCATTTGACGATTGTAGCAAACATAGCTAAACAGGGCAAACCTTTGATAATATGGCAGAAATAGAAGATTACCTATCATTGGGTGGCTTAGAAATTAAACATTGATAAAAATACGATGCTTGCTAGGGCTATTCTTTACCTCGCAGCCTTACACCACTGGTGACATTGATCTGTATAGTTTGACCACAATGAGGGCAGGTTACTTCCATAACAAGAGGTCTTGCCATCACCCTTTCTATAAGTGATGTTACTATAGAATCCATATTATCCAGCCTCTCATCTAACATATCGAGGCGCTTAATTAACTGCCCTATATCCCGGTCTTGGTTGACCTGTTTGCCTGGCTCAGCTTTATTTTGTGAAACCAATTTATAGACTCTTCTCTACAACGCCTAATGATTCTAGCTCAGCTTTATCCTCTTTCATCAATTTGTCTATTTGTTCGGCGACGGTGCGTTCCAAATACTTACGGAAAGCTTCCCGTGCTGCTGGTGATGACCTTACCGCCTCCTTTACTCTCCGCCATTCACCCTCGATCACTTCATTCATCTGCTCAACACTTAGGGGCTGTTTTCCCTGCCACAACTCTTCTATCCTATCCAAAACCCTGCTTGTCATAGCCCTCTTAATGCGGTCGAAAGAAAGTAGCTCCTCCGCACTATATGGTTGCCCTTCTTTTCTTTCAGTCATGGTATACTACCTCCGATTAGATTTATTTGATTTACTATCATAAGTATAGCAGCGCGACTTGTCAAGGTATAATTGGTCTTCCATGTTGATTTTTAATCGGAAAAAGTGTATGATATCCTCCTAAAAGGAGGTATTTGAAGATGGGCGAAGTGGAAATTGGCAAGGTAACGGATTTTTTTGCTAAGCCTGTAGTAGCTGGTATAGAGCTAAGCGGCACATTGAAAATAGGCGATAAAATCCATATCAAGGGCAGCACCACAGATATGGAGCTGGCTATTGAATCTCTGCAGATCGAACGCGTTACCATCACCGAGGGCAAGCCAGGCGACCTTTTGGGCATAAAAGTTCCTGATAGAGTAAGGCGAGGTGACAAAGTTTATAAAGTCACTGAATAGCCTTAAGCAGATTTGCCATTTCAATAGCGTTTACTGCGGCAGCAAAGCCTTTATTACCCTCTTTAGCCCCCGCTCTCTGGATAGCCTGCTCCAAAGTATCAGCTGTGATTATGCCTTGTATCACTGGTAGGTCAGTATCCAAGCTCACTCTGCCAATTCCCCTGTTTACCTCGGAAGCAACATACTCAGAATGGGGGGTGCCGCCACGAATTACCGCGCCAAGGCATACTATGGCATCGTACTTATTACTCTGTGCTAATTTTTTGCTTATGAGCGGGATCTCTAGACATCCTGGAGTCCAGACAATATCGATGTCACCCTCATCGACACCGTGGCGCAATAAAGCGTCTCTTGCTCCCTCCAGCAGCCTCGTGGTTATTAACTCATTAAAGCGAGAAACAACCACGGCAAACTTAAGACCTTTCCCTATCAGGATACCTTCATAATGCTTAGCCATTACTTACCCTCCTGTATACCTAGAATATGTCCTAACTTCTTTTGCTTGGTTTCTAAATAGTGGATGTTATAGGGGGTAGATGGGGCTATTAGAGGAACAGTCTCGACTATCTTAATTCCATAGCTTTCCAGCCCAATTACCTTCTTAGGGTTATTGGTAAGCAATCGAATATTATGTAAACCTAAGTCGGCCAAAATCTGGGCACCTACCCCATAATCTCTCAAATCAGGAGCAAAACCTAAAGCTATATTAGCCTCCACAGTATCCATTCCTTGATCCTGAAGAGCATAGGCGCAAAGCTTGTTGTGAAACCCGATTCCCCTCCCTTCCTGTCTCATATAAAGGAAAACACCTCGGTCTTCTTTGGCTATACTTTGTAAAGCCATCTCAATCTGGGCCCCACAATCGCATCTCAAACTACCAAAGACATCCCCAGTCAGGCATTCACTGTGAACACGTACCAGCACTGGCTCATCATTTGATATATCACCTTTAACTAAAGCAACATGTTCAGCGGCATCAACAACACTTTTATAAGCCACGGCTGTAAATTCACCATACGTAGTGGGCAGCCTAGCCTCAGTTACTCTTTGTACCAGTTTTTCATGACGAATACGGTAGGCAATCAAATCAGCGATAGTTACAACCTTTAAGGCAAACTTAGAAGCCATAGCCTCAAGCTGAGGCAGACGAGCCATTGTGCCATCTTCATCCATAATCTCACATATGACGCCAGCAGGATAAAGTCCAGCTAGTCTAGCCAGATCAACGATAGCTTCGGTGTGTCCCGCTCGTACTAACACCCCACCTTCTCTGGCTCGAATAGGGAATATATGCCCTGGCTGAGCCAGGTCCCCCGCCTTGGTATTAGGATCAAGCACCGTTTTTATGGTCTGGGCTCGATCAAAGGCAGAGATGCCGGTGGTAACTTTATTCTTTGCCTCAATAGAAACTGTGAAGGCAGTGGAGTAGTGTGAGGTGTTATTGGTAACCATCAGTGGTATTCCTAATTCATCAAGTCTTTGGCCAGTAATAGGAAGACAAATCAATCCCCGACCATGCTTAGCCATAAAATTTATCGCCTCAGGAGTAATCTTCTCGGCAGGCATGGCCAGATCCCCCTCATTTTCGCGTGACTCGTCGTCGGTGATAATGATAAACTTGCCCGCCCTTATATCTTCAATTGCATCCGAAATGCTAGCCAGCATCTATTCCCCCTACAAATCCATATTCCCTAAGGAACTCGAAGTTTAAACTTTGGCTTTTTCGCTCTTTAAGACATTCCACATATTTAGCTAAGATGTCTGTTTCTAAATTGACTGCGTCTCCAGGTCTCTTCCTTCCTAACGTAGTATGTTCCATAGTGTAAGCTACTAGAGACACAACAAAAGAAAAATCATCAAGGTCTACAATGGTGAGACTAACACCATCGACAGCGATAAAGCCTTTATCTACCATATAAGGCATTAGTTTAGCAGGTGCCAAAATCCTCATAATATGTGCGGTTTCTTCGCTAGTTACATCCATTACTTCTCCCGTATCATCGACATGACCCAACACTAAATGGCCACCCAGGCGTCCCCCCAGTACCAGTGCCCTTTCCAAATTTACCTGGTCGCTATAATGAAGTCTACCAAGATTAGTGCAACGTAACGTCTCAGGCATAACATTAACACTGAAGCCGCGATTTTCCAAGGAGACAACAGTTAAGCAAACACCATTAGCAGCTATGCTGTCGCCCACTTTCGTTCCTTCAAGCACATTATGGGCTTCGAAGGCTAAGCGGTCTCGGTTTGTTTCCTTAACTATGCCAATCTCCTCAACTATCCCTGTAAACATACTATACACCTAAAAACCTACGCCTCTTGCGGTAATCGTTTCTCCACGTATCCACTAACTAATATATCATCGCCGAAACTCTTGATGTCAACTCGACTAAGGCGCAGAGCCTTAGCTATATTGTCAACGCCATCCCCCCCCACACTTACAGCCTCACAGCCGCCAATGATGATTGGTGAAATAAAAGCCAATACCTTATCCACTAAGTGGTGGTCAAAAAGTGAACCAAGAAGCTTACCACCTCCCTCCACCAGGACAGTGACAATCTCCCGCCTCCCCAACAACTTCAATAACTCCACAATATCTACCGAGCCTTCCCTGGTTGGTAATTCCAGTACCTCGGCACCCGCTTCTACAAATTTTTCCTTCTTTACAGAGTCAAAAGGTGCTGCTACAGCGAGCAAAACCTCGCCTGGTGGCTCAAAAATATGAGCGTTCAATGGTACTTTTCCTTTACTATCAACAACCAAGCGTAGAGGCTGGATTTTTCCTATGCCACCTCTACCACCACAACCTTTAGCGGTGAGGCGAGGATTATCAGCAACAATGGTGTTTACCCCTACCATTATGACGTCGACAGTATAGCGCAGGGCATGTGCATACTTTCTTGCCTCTTCCTTGGTTATCCACTTAGAATCACCGGTTTTAGTAGCAATCTTGCCGTCAAGGCTCATGGCGAATTTGGCCACGACAAATGGTAAACCCGTAGTAATGTGCTTAATATAAGCCTCGTTTATTTCGGAAGCTTCTTGTTGACATATACCTATATGGGTCTTGATGCCTCTTTCATTTAGCCTGCCTACCCCGCGCCCTGAAACCACCGGGTTGGGGTCAAGCAGGGCTATATGGACCTCTGAAATGCCGGCATCGATTATAGCTTGAGTGCAAGGTGGAGTACGCCCATAATGAGAGCAAGGCTCCAGGGTAACATACATGGCAGCACCCTGCGCCTTATCACCAGCCTGACGAAGTGCCATAACCTCAGCATGCTCCGAGCCAGCGGGCTGAGTATATCCCATGCCGACAGCAAGTCCATCTTTAACAACTACTGCCCCCACTGCTGGGTTAGGACTGGTATATCCCATAGCTAACCTCGCCAAAGATAGAGCACATTCCATATACTGCTGGGGGGGCATTGCCATCTACCTCTTCCGGATAAATTCCTTATAATGGGCTGCTAGCTGCAGATTCGCTTTGTCCTTAGTATTTGCTCCTTGAATCGCTAAAACCATATAACTTTCCACACGGAAAAGTCAAGTTTGACAAAGACATTTGCCCATTGCCATCTTAATCATACAAAGTAATTGCTAATTTGCCAAATTGGGCAGCTCAAGGGTAAGAGTCCCGCCACCATGCTTGGTATTGATTGTAACAACAGCTTGAGTGAAGTGCAAAAAGAGCAAGCTTAAATGGAGATATTGTCTACTATTTTGTATAATTGGATATTGAGGGAATGAAAAAGGCTTTTGAAATAATTGACCATACTGCTGACGTGGGCATCATCGCCTATGGAGCAGATGTCGAGGAGCTCTTTTCCAACGCTGCTCTGGCTCTGTTCAGTTTGATTACTGAGACTGAAAGCGTTGAAGAGAAATTGCACCTCGATTTGGAAGTAAGCAGCGAGGACAGAGATAGTTTGCTCGTTGAATGGCTTAATGAGCTCATTTACCTCTTTGATGTCAAACATATTTTGTTCAACCGGTTCGATATTGAAAGTTTGACTCACAATAAACTTAAGGCTACCTGTTATGGGGAAGGTTTTGACCCAATGAAACATAAGATAAAGACAGGGGTAAAAGCAGCCACATATCATATGTTAAAGCTAGATAAAAGTGGTGGTGGTTGCAAGGCACAGATAATTCTCGACATTTAGGAGCTAAGGACATGGCGCGATGGCAAGGACAGCTTATTAAGCTAGACGATTATCGCTGGAAGATTCCCGAGAATTATAAAACTGGCATGAGGGTTCCTGGTCTAATCTATGCCAGCAAGGAAATGTTGGAATCTATATGTGAGGAACAAACGCCAGAGCAAGTCGCCAATGTTGCATTTCTCCCCGGTATAGTAGGTTACTCTTTTGCCATGCCGGATATCCACTGGGGTTATGGCTTCCCTATAGGCGGAGTGGCGGCAATGGATATTAAGAATGGCGTAGTTTCCCCGGGGGGAGTGGGGTATGATATTAATTGTGGCGTAAGGTTATTGCGTACCAGTCTCAGCGAAGCTGAAGTGCGGCCCAGGATTAATGAGCTCATTAATGAATTATTCCATAATGTGCCATCAGGCCTTGGCTCTGAAGGGAAGATAAAGGTAAGTCAAAAAGAGATGAACCAATTGATGGTTGAGGGAGCTCGTTGGGCAGTGAAGCGTGGCCTGGGTTCCGAGGAAGATTTGGATGTTACTGAAGAAGGTGGATGTCTCGGTGGTGCCGATCCCAGTAAGATAAGCGATAAAGCGGCAAAGAGAGGTATGCCTCAGGCAGGCACATTAGGCTCAGGAAATCATTTTCTTGAGATTCAAGTGGTGAAGGAGATATTCGACTCCCACATAGCTAGCATTATGGGCATCACTGAGATAGGTCAGATATTAGTCTTAATTCACACAGGCTCTCGCGGCTTCGGTCACCAAGTATGTACTGACCATCTGCGTGTCATGGAGGGGGCGGTATCGAAGTACGGGATAAAGCTCCCAGACCGGCAGCTCGCCTGCGCTCCCATAGAATCATCGGAAGGCCAAGATTATTTAGGTGCTATGGCATGTGCTGCTAACTACGCTTGGGCTAACCGGCAGTGCATTGCCCACTGGGTTAGAGAAAGTTTTTCTAAAATTTTCGGTAAAAGTCCTGAGAAACTTGGCATGAGGCAGGTTTATGATGTCGCCCATAACATAGCCAAAATAGAAGAACATACAATAGATGGTCACAAGCTTAAGGTTTGCGTTCACCGCAAAGGAGCTACCAGAGCTTTTCCGGCGGGCCATAAGGATATTCCCAGACGCTACAAGGAGGTGGGGCAACCTGTGCTCGTGCCCGGAGACATGGGACGTTGTTCTTTTGTTGCTGTGGGCACTCAAAAGGCCATGTCTGAGAGCTTCGGCTCCACTTGTCATGGTGCTGGGAGAGCGTTAAGTCGCGGTGCTGCCAGGCGGAGTATGAAGGGTAGAGATGTAGTTCGAGAATTAGAGAGCAGAGGTATTACCATCAAAGCGGGAAACATCTCTTCGCTAGCTGAGGAGGCATCCCAAGCTTACAAAGATATCACTGAAGTTATAGATGTGGTTCACCGAGCTGGCATTTCTAGAAAAGTGGCTATGGCTATACCTATGGGCGTTATCAAAGGCTGAATGTTATTTGTCATTCTGAAGGTAGCGAAGAATCTGGCATGAGGCAAACCATAATTAAGCTTCCCTCTCCTCACTTGAAAGGCAAGGTTTCATTAGAGGAAACGATACTAAGGCGCAGAGCGGTTCGTAGATACCGTAGGGAGCCACTAGACTTGTCTCAATTGAGTCAAATACTTTGGTCGGCCCAGGGCATCACTGGAACTAGAGAGTTCAGGGCAGCACCCAGTGCCGGAGCTACCTATCCCCTGGAGATTTTTGTGTTCGTTGGCAAACAAGGTGTCATTGACAGCGAGGCAAAGCAAGCTCCCGAAGAATTACAGGCTGGCATTTACCACTATGAAGCAGACTCCCATTCCTTGAGCTTACACAAACCGGCCGATTTAAGGCCAGATTTAGCCAGAGCAACTCTGGACCAAGAGTTTATTATCGCCGCCCCAGTGGATATTGTCATCTGTGCTCTTTATCACAGGACTTCCTATAGATATGGCAGACGCGGGGAAAGATATGTTCACATGGAGGTGGGACATGTAGGTGAAAACATCCACCTTCAAGCTGTGGCTTTGGGGTTAGCCACAGTGGAAGTCGGCGCCTTTCATGATGAAGAGGTAAGGAAAGTCCTCGGGGTAGAGGAACAAATTAAGCCCCTATATATAATGCCTCTGGGCAAAGCAGCGTAAAGAAAGACAAGAATCGCCAAACATTTTTGTTAGTGTCTGTCTACAGGCGTTTTTGGCTCGCAATTGAATTGAGCTTAGAGCCTTCTTGCCATCTCAGCGCGCTTATTTGACTGGTAATTTAGAAAGCTATAAAATAATCCGACCCCACGAATCGCGATGGCCAAAAATTATGATGTCGTCATAGTTGGTGCTGGTCCCGCGGGTATATTCGCTAGCTTGGAATTATGTAACGCTGGCCTCGACATTTTGCTTCTGGACAAGGGGGGAGAGATTGATGCTCGTGTTTGTCCCGTTCAAAACAGAAGTGGGTGCTGTGCCCTCTGTTCCCCATGCCATTTAGTAAGTGGTTTTGGAGGTGCTGGCGCTTTCAGCGATGGCAAACTAACTTTATCCACCAAAGTAGGCGGCCGGCTCAAGGAATTGGTCGGTCTTGATCAAGCCCGAGCACTCATAGATTATGTTGATTCTATCTATCTCAAATTTGGCGCCCCTCCCAAGGTTTATGGAATGGGGGGAAATACAGCTGAGCTGGAGCGAGAGGCTGCCTTAGCCGGGCTCACATTAACCCCTGTTAAATTGCGTCACTTGGGAACAGAGTTTTGTCACGAAACATTGAAGGCTATGCAAAATTATTTGTCATCTAAATTAGACATAAGGCTAGGAACAACAATTAAGAATATTGTAGTTGACGATGGTGCGGTCAAAGCTGTTGAAACGAGCAATGGTGAAAGCTTAAGCTGTCGCTACTTAATCTTGGCCCCGGGGAGGGAGGGGGCAGAATGGCTATGCAATGAAGCCGAGAGGCTTAAACTAAGCCTTGCTTCCAACCCTGTAGATGTGGGTTGCCGAATCGAAGTACCAATGACAACCATGGAGAAGCTAACTTCGACATTGTATGAATCAAAACTCGAATTTTATTCCAAAAGTTTCAATGACCGGGTTAGAACATTCTGTATGTGCCCTGGAGGCGAGGTGATTATGGAGTCCACAGGCGGCTCCGACCCCGTGATTACGGTCAATGGCATTGGTTATACCCAACCCAGGACGGAAAATACTAACTTTGCCCTTTTAGTGAGCACCACTTTCACCGAGCCTTTCCATGAACCTATTGCCTATGGTAAGTATCTAGCAAGGCTAGCTAATATCCTTAGTGGCGGTGTGTTAGTGCAGAGATTGGGGGACTTAATGGATGGTCGCCGCTCCACACAAGCTCGCCTCCAGAATAATCCCATCGACCCAAGCTTAAAGGCGGCAACCCCGGGAGATTTGAGCTTTGCCCTCCCCTATCGCTATCTCAAGAGTATAGTGGAAATGCTTCAGGCTATGGACAAACTAGTTCCGGGCGTCGTTTCTCCATATACTTTGCTTTACGGGATAGAAGTTAAATTTTACTCTAGTCAGTTAAAGTTGACCCCTTGTTTAGAGACCGAGATTGGTAATATATTTGCTGCTGGCGATGGCGCCGGTGTCAGCCGAGGCTTAGTCCAAGCTTCAGCCTCAGGTATAGTGGCAGCTAGAGAGATATTAAAACGGTTAGGAAAAAAGCCTTCTCCAGTAACGTGAAGTATCCCACTTTTTTTGGCATAGATTTAACCTCAACAGAAGCCAAACCTAGCGCTTGTTTAGGATTGGATAGCAAATCACAACTTGTTTACCTTGGCTTCTTAACGGAGAATAGAGATATCGTCGCTCTGTTAAATTTCTATTCACCTCAAGTAATAGCCATCGACGCCCCCTTGAGCTTGCCACTGGGGTTATGCTGTCTTGAGGAAAGGTGTCCTTGCAAGCCAAAATTCCCAAGGAAGAACAGGCAATGTGATCAAGAATTGAGGCGACAAGGAATTCCCTGTTACCCCACTAGCAAGAAGACTTTTATCAAGGATTTGATCTACCGTGGTATCGAGCTCAAAACTAGCATTGGCCGCGAGGTGAAGCAAGCTGGTCAAGTCATTGAGGTCTATCCCTTCGCTAGCAAAGTCCGCCTCTTTGGCAAAACCATACCCCGGAAAACTACAAAACAAGGGATGAGCTTCCTCAGAGATAAGCTAGGAGACATCCTACCTGGTCTTAAGCCCTATTTAGATATGTTCGACCACGACCTTTGTGACGCCGCGGTGGCAGCTTACACTGCTTTGCTCTATCACCAAAATAAGGTGGAGGCTTTAGGTAATAGCAAAGAGGGACTAATTTTCATCCCAAGTTGACGCTCACCTTCTCTCTTGCTAAACTATGGTAGTACGGCAGGGGTGAAATGGAATTAACTTTAAGCGTTATCAAAGCAGACGTCGGTGGCTATGTCGGGCATTCTTCCAGCCACCCCGATGTAATACAAAAGGCTAAGGAAAAACTGGAACATGCCCAAGGCCAGGGTCTGCTCATAGACTGTCACGTTACAGTTTGTGGCGACGACCTCCAGTTGATAATGACTCACCAACATGGTGAAGACAGTGAACAAATCCACAAGTTAGCCTGGGATACATTTGTGGAATGCACCGATGTAGCTAAGAGCTTGAAACTACATGGTGCCGGGCAGGACCTTCTAGCTGATGCTTTCTCCGGTAACATCAAGGGGATGGGACCTGGTACAGCTGAGATGCAATTTTCTGAGCGCCAGGCTGAAACCATAGTCATATTTATGGCAGATAAGACGGCGTCTGGCGCCTGGAATCTGCCTCTATATAAAATATTTGCTGACCCTTTTAACACCATTGGGCTAGTTATTGCCTCCAATATGCACTCTGGCTTCACCTTTGAAGTCCACGATGTCAAAGAGCACAAAAAAATCAGTTTTAACGCTCCTGAGGAGATTTACGACATGCTAGTTTTTCTCGGCGCACCAGGCCGCTATGCCGTTAAAGCGGTGTACCATAAAGAGAGTGGTGAAATCGCTGCTGTCTCCTCTACTCAGAGATTATCTCTCATGGCAGGCAGATACATAGGCAAGGATGACCCTGTCTGTATCGTTCGCTCTCAGGGAAAATTTCCCGCTGTGGGCGAAATACTGGAACCCTTTGCTTCTGTTAACATAGTAGAAGGCTGGATGAGAGGCTCCCACCACGGCCC